>NZ_FCJA01000003.1:0-174826 GCF_001537385.1 Serratia sp. 2880STDY5682894
GGGCTCTATGAGTCCGAACTTAGAGCGCCCCTCTGGGGCGTAGTCAAAGCCGCCTTCTATGAAGGCGGATTTTTACTGGCGGGGGATCAGTTGAACGTCACCGTCAGCGTGGCGCTGCCGAGGCTGTGGAAATGGACGTTAAAGCCCACCAGCGCGCCGCTGGATCCCTCATCCACTTCGATACGCTCCACGTCCAGCGCATGCACGGTGAACTGGTAGCGGTGGCTCTCGCCCTCTGGCGGCGCCGCGCCGCCGTAGCCAGCCGAGCCGAAGTCGGTGCGGGTCTGCAGTGCGCCGGCGGGCAGCGGCGCTTTGCCGGAGCCCGCGCCCTGCGGCAGCTCGCGCACGTCGGCGGGAATATTGGCCACGATCCAGTGCCACCAGCCGGAGCCGGTCGGGGCATCGGGATCGTAAACGGCGATTACGAAGCTCTTGGTGCCGGCCGGCACGCCGTCCCAGGCCAGGTGGGGCGACAGGTTATCGCCGTGGTAGCCCATGCCGTTGAAGACCTGCGCCTGCGGCAGCTTGCCGCCGTCCTGCAGATCGTTGCTGTACAAACGAAAAGCCATAGTGACTCCCAGTTGTCGGTAAACGCGGACCCTTAAGCTAGATCGTTTCGCCGTGACAATACAAGTGGGATTGCCATTCGCCAACGGCGGCGCGGATCGGTTACCATGGCCGCATCTTCCTTCCTACAGACCGCCGGATAGCCAAACAACGCCACCATGATCTCACTGAAAAAACGCACGCCGTGGTTCGGCTGGCTGCGCCGTTGGGCCAAAAGCATCAAGCGCGATATTTATGCGTTGTGGCTGGCTGCCCGTGATAAGCGCACCCCGTGGTACGCCAAACTGATCGCGCTGCTGGTGGCCGGCTATGCGATCTCGCCGATCGATCTGATCCCGGACTTCATTCCGGTGCTGGGCTATCTGGATGACGTCATCATCGTGCCGTTGGGCATCATGCTGGCGGTGCGCCTGATCCCCAAGCCGCTGATGGCCGAGCTGCGCGAGAAGGCGCAAAAGCGCGTTGATAACCCCACCGGCCGCATGGCGGCGGCGATGATCATTTTACTTTGGCTGCTGTGTCTGGGATTGCTGGCCCGCTATCTGGACCAGCATTGGTAAGGCATTAACGCGCGGCGGCGGCGACGGCGGTGGTCAGGCGGCTGAGCTGTTCCGCTTCGATGATGTAAGGCGGCATCAGGTAAATCAGCTTGCCGAACGGCCGGATCCACACCCCGCGTTCGACGAATCCGCGCTGCAGCTCGGCGACGTCCACCGGTTCACGCATCTCCACCACCCCAATCGCGCCCAGCACCCGCACGTCCGCCACCTTCGGCAGCGCCGCGAGCGGCAGCAGTTCCTGTTTCAGCTGGGCTTCGATGGCGCTCACCTGCGCCTGCCAGCGATTTTCCGCCAGCAGCGCCAGGCTGGCGTCCGCCACCGCGCAGGCCAGCGGGTTGCCCATAAAGGTTGGGCCGTGCATAAAGCAGCCGGCCGCGCCGTTGCTGATTGTCTCCGCCACGTGGCGGGTGGTCAGGGTGGCGGACAGCGTCATGTAGCCGCCGGTCAGCGCCTTGCCCAGGCAGAGAATGTCCGGCACCACCTGTGCGTGCTCGCAGGCGAACAGCTTGCCGGTGCGGCCGAAGCCGGTGGCGATCTCGTCGGCGATCAGCAGCACCTGATGGCGATCGCACAGCTCGCGCACCCGCTTGAGGTAGGTCGGGTGGTAGATACGCATGCCGCCGGCGCCTTGCACCACCGGTTCCAGGATCACCGCCGCCACTTCACCGGCGTGCTGCTCCAGCAGCGCGGCGAACGGCGCGATGTCCTCTTCGCGCCATTCCTCGTCGAAGCGGCACTGCGGCGCGGTGGCGAACAGGTGCGGCGCCAGGTAACCCTGATAGAGGCTGTGCATCGAGTTGTCCGGATCGCAGACCGACATCGCGCCGAAGGTATCGCCGTGATAGCCGTGGCGCAGCGTCAGGATGCGCTGCCGCCGCTCACCGCGCGCCTGCCAGTACTGCAGCGCCATCTTCAGCGACACTTCCACCGCCACCGAACCGGAATCCGCCAGGAACACGCACTGCAGTGCTTCCGGCGTCATTGCCACTAACCGGCGGCACAGCGAGATGGCGGCCGGATGGGTAATACCGCCGAACATCACGTGCGACATCTTCTCCAGCTGCCGGCTGGCGGCCTGATTCAGGTGCGGATGGTTGTAACCGTGGATCGCCGCCCACCAGGAGGACATACCGTCCACCAGACGCCGGCCGTCCGCCAGCTGCAGCTCGACGCCGCTGGCCGACTCGATCGGGTAACAGGGTAACGGGCGGCTCATGGAGGTGTAGGGGTGCCAGATATGACGTTGGTCAAACGCCAGGTCGGAAGCGGTGACAGACATACTTGTAAACCAAATTGAATTAAGATTGGTTGACAGTATATCCACAATATTTAAACTGGCGACACTTTTTCGTTTTGGAGACGCCATGATGGCCGATCGCATTCACTGGACAGTAGGGCAAGCCCAGGCCCTGTTTGATAAACCTCTGCTTGAACTGCTGTTCGAAGCGCAAACCGTACACCGCCAGCACTTTGACCCGCGTCAGGTGCAGGTCAGCACGCTGCTGTCAATCAAGACCGGCGCTTGCCCGGAAGACTGCAAATACTGCCCGCAAAGCTCGCGCTACAAGACCGGCCTGGAGTCGGAGCGGTTGATGCAGGTCGAACAGGTACTGGAATCGGCGCGCAAGGCCAAGGCGAACGGCTCGACCCGTTTTTGCATGGGCGCGGCGTGGAAGAACCCGCACGAGCGCGATATGCCTTATCTGCAGCAGATGGTGCAGGGCGTGAAAGCGATGGGCATGGAAACCTGCATGACGCTGGGCACGCTGGACGGCACTCAGGCCGAGCGGCTGGCGGAAGCCGGGTTGGATTATTACAACCATAACCTCGATACCTCGCCGGAGTTCTACGGCAGCATCATCACCACCCGCAGCTACCAGGAACGCCTGGATACGCTCGACAAAGTGCGCGACGCCGGCATCAAAGTATGCTCCGGTGGCATCGTCGGGCTGGGTGAAACGGTGCGCGACCGCGCCGGGCTGCTGGTGCAGCTGGCCAACCTGCCGAAGCCGCCGGAGAGCGTGCCGATCAACATGTTGGTGAAGGTAAAAGGCACGCCGCTGGCGGATAACGACGACGTCGATCCGTTTGACTTTATCCGCACCATCGCGGTGGCGCGCATCATGATGCCGTCTTCTTATGTCCGCCTCTCCGCCGGCCGTGAACAGATGAACGAACAGACACAGGCGATGTGCTTTATGGCCGGCGCCAACTCGATCTTCTACGGTTGCAAGCTGCTGACCACGCCGAACCCGGAAGAAGACAAGGATCTGCAACTGTTCCGCAAGCTGGGGCTGAACCCGCAGCAGACCGCCACCGAACACGGCGACAACCAGCAACAGCAGGTGCTGGCTAAGCAGCTGCTGAACGCCGATACCGCCGAGTTTTACAACGCGGCGCCGTGATGAGCTGGCAACAACGCATCGAGCAGGCGCTGGCAGAGCGGCGCCTCAACGCCGCCTACCGTCGGCGACAGACCACCGAGGGCGGCAACGGCCGCCAGATCCGGCTGGGCGATCGTCTCTACCTGAACTTCTCCGGCAACGACTACCTGGGGCTGAGCCAGGATGCGCGGGTGATCGCTGCCTGGCAGCAGGGCGCGCAGCGTTACGGTGTCGGCAGCGGCGGGTCGGGCCACGTCACCGGCTTTAGCGCGGCGCATCAGGCGCTGGAGGAGCAACTGGCGGCGTGGCTCGGCTATCCGCGCGCGCTGCTGTTCATCTCCGGTTACGCCGCCAACCAGGCGGTGCTGGCGGCGTTGATGCAGAAAGGCGATCGCATTTTAGCCGATCGCCTCAGCCACGCCTCGCTGCTGGAGGCGGCGGCGCAATCGCCGGCCGAGCTGCGCCGCTTCCAGCACAATCAGCCGCAGGCGCTGGCGGATCTGCTGGCCAAACCCTGCGACGGGCAGCGGCTGGCGGTGACCGAAGGGGTGTTCAGCATGGACGGCGACGGCGCACCGTTGGCGGAACTGCATCGCTTAACCCGCGCGGCGGGCGCCTGGCTGATGGTGGACGATGCCCACGGCGTCGGCGTGCGCGGCGAGCAAGGCCGCGGCAGCTGCTGGCAGCAGGGCGTGCGCCCTGAACTGCTGGTGGCGACCTTCGGCAAGGCGTTCGGCGTCAGCGGCGCGGCGGTGCTGTGCGATGAGGCGACCGCCGAGTATCTGCTGCAGTTCGCCCGCCATCTGATCTACAGCACCGCGATGCCGCCGGCGCAGGCCTGTGCGCTGCAGGCGGCGCTGGCCTGCATTCGAGAGGGCGATGAACTGCGCGCCCGGCTGCAGGACAACATTCGGCGTTTCCGCCAGGGCGCGGCGCCGCTGGCGCTAACCCTGACGGATTCCGATACCGCCATCCAGCCGCTGCTGGTGGGGGACAATCAACGCGCGCTCGATCTGGCGACCCGCCTGCGCGAGCGCGGGCTGTGGGTGAGCGCCATCCGCCCACCGACGGTGCCGCCGGGCGGCGCGCGGCTGCGCATCACCCTGACGGCGGCGCATCAGCCGCAGGACATCGATCGCCTGCTGGAGGTATTGCATGACGTCAGCCAATGACGCGGTGAACAAACAGGCGGTCGCTTCGGCCTTCAGCCGCGCCGCCGGCAGCTACGACGCCGCCGCCGCGCTGCAGCGAGACGTTGGCGAGCGCTTACTGGGGATGGGGAGTGCCCATCCGGGCGAACGGCTGCTGGATGCCGGCTGCGGCACCGGCTATTTCAGCCGCCTGTGGCGCGAGCGCGGCAAGCAGGTGACCGCGCTCGATCTGGCGCCGGGCATGCTGGACGTTGCCCGTCAACGGCAGGCGGCGCACCATTATCTGCTGGGCGATATCGAACAGGTGCCGCTGCCCGATGCGGCGATGGACATCTGTTTCAGCAGCCTGGTAGTGCAGTGGTGCAGCGATCTGCCCGCCGCGCTGGCGGAGCTGTATCGCGTGACCCGCCCCGGCGGAGTAATTTTGTTTTCCACGCTGGCGGCGGGATCGCTGCAGGAACTGGGGGACGCCTGGCAACAGGTGGACGGCGAGCGCCACGTGAACGCCTTTCTGCCGCTGGCGCAGATCCGCGCCGCCTGTGCTGATTATCGGCACGAACTGGTCACTGAGCTGCGCACCCTGAACTACCCGGACGTGATGACGCTGATGCGTTCGCTCAAGGGCATCGGGGCCACGCACCTGCATCAGGGGCGCGAGGGCGGCCTGATGTCGCGCGGCCGTCTCGCCGCGCTGCAGGCGGCTTACCCGTGCCGGCAGGGGCAGTTCCCACTCAGCTATCATCTGGTTTATGGAGTGATTTATCGTGATTAAACGTTGGTTCGTGACCGGCACCGACACCGAAGTCGGTAAAACCGTCGCCAGCAGCGCCTTGCTGCAGGCCGCCAACCGGGCGGGCTACCGCAGCGCCGGTTATAAGCCGGTGGCTTCCGGCAGCGAAATGACCGCCGAGGGGCTGCGCAACGGCGATGCGCTGGCGCTGCAGGCCAACAGCGGCGTGGCGCTCCGCTACGACGAAGTGAACCCTTACGTTTTTGCCGAACCGACCTCGCCGCATATCGTCAGCGCCGATGAAGGCCGGCCGATCGAGGCGGCGCAGCTGTCCGACGGCCTGCGCCGGTTGGAGCAGCGCGCCGACTGGGTGCTGGTCGAGGGCGCGGGCGGGTGGTTTACCCCGCTGTCGGCGCAGTACACCTTCGCCGACTGGGTGCAGCAGGAGCAACTGCCGGTGATCCTGGTGGTGGGCATTAAACTGGGCTGCATCAACCACGCGGTGCTGACGGCGCAGGCGGTGCAACAGGCGGGGCTGACGCTGGCCGGTTGGATCGCCAACGACGTGACGCCGCCGGGGCGGCGGCATCAGGAATACCTGGCCACGCTGCGTCGCATGCTGCCGGCGCCGCTGCTGGGCGAAATCCCGCACCTGCCGCAGGCCGAGCGGGCGCCGCTGGGGCAGTATCTGGATATCAGCCTGCTATAAACCCTCCATGAGGGAGGCTTTCTCCCTCATTCTCCTTCCTGGCGCGCCAGCCCGGCGCCGATCAACGCCTCATCCAGCTGCGCCAGCGCGCCGTGCGCCACCGTGCGCCCGCTGTCCAACAGGCAGAAGCGGTCCGCCACCCGGCGCACGAACGGCAGCTGATGCTCCACCAGTAAAATGGTCATGCCCAATTCGCGGTTGAGCCTGCGGATCACGTTGCCGATGTCGGCGGCGATCGAGGGGGGGACGCCCGCCGTCGGTTCGTCGAGGATCAGCAGCGCCGGCTCCTGGGCCAGCGCCCGGCCAATCGCCAGCTGGCGTTGGGCGCCCACGCAAAGATCGCCGGCGCGGCGCGCGCGCATCTGGCGCAAATGGGGAAACAGGCTGTAGATCAGCGGCGGAATGCGGCGAGGGGCGCCGCGCCCGGCCATTTGCGCCACCTGCAGATTCTCCTCCACGCTAAGCTGCGAGAAGAGCTGCCGCCCCTGGGGCACGTGGCTGATGCCCAGCGCGGCGCGGCGCTCCATCGGCTGTAGCAACAGGTTTTGCGGCGGCTGATCCGCCGGCTGCCAGGTCATGCTGCCGCTCACCACCGGCACATGCCCCATAATGCAGTTGACCAGCGTGGTCTTGCCCACGCCGTTGCGGCCGAGCAGCACGGTGCACTGGCCGCGCGGCAGCTCCAGGTTGATGTCCCACAGGGTGTGGTTCTGCCCGTAAAATTGATTGACCGATCTCAGGCTCAGCATTTGGCATTCTCCTCATAGACGCCCGTTCCACTCGTTGGCGGGGACTGCAAAGGCCGCATGCGCGGCGGATTTCCCGAGTGTGGCAATGTCTGGAACAAAATGCCGTCCGTCCGATGAGCCAGAGCAAGGTCTGCGGTAGACGGAATGACAGTCAATATGTCGTTAAAAACGACGCTTGTGACGACTTGGTGTCGTTCTTGCGCTTTTACGGGCGATAGCGCCGCGGAGATTACGCGTCGCGGCAGGCAGCGCATCATGCTGTCGCACCGCGTTTATACGCAGGAAGATAAAGCAACTCTCAGGCCAGTTTTGCCGCCGGGTGAAAACGGAGATTGTTATCGCCTTGTTAACCACGCGTCAGGCCTGACAGGTGCTGCCGTGGCGGCCCGAAAATACGCGGGGAAGTTAACCCGGACGTTTTTTGCACTCTTGTGGTGCTCTTTGGTCAGGGCATGGTGCAAGGCGTTGCGCTGCCGTCAAGAGCGATCCGCGTGAAAGGGGCCAATGCGATTTTGGCAATGGGGATTTTTAGTATTAATCGGCATAAACAAAGCGATATTTTTATGAAAAAATAACTAAAAAAGGCATTTTGGCGAGTGTAAAGGGCGAAAAGCTTTCTTTCTGTAACTCCCGCCCCGGGCGGGGCGGTGAGAGTTATCCACTATTCCTGTGGATAACCTTGTGTATTAGATTTAGAAAAACGCTGTAAAGCGAGAGCCGACGCGGGTTCTGTTCGCTTTGTCCGCATTCTCGTCTTTTTATTAATGTTATTAAATATCAATAATTTAATTAAAATCAAGACGCAGGGGTATTGATCAGGCCTCTATGTATGATTTTTCGACGCGGTGCTATCAATAAGTTAATTCGCGGCAAGTTCTGGGGATAAATCTGTTATTGACAATAAAAATGTCACCGGGCTGTAACGCCACGGTGCAGCGACGTTGCAGCGGCGTCGATCCCGGCGACGAATCCGCTTGAAGCTGGTTTTATATCCAGTATCATGGGCACTGGCGCAAATCGCCGACACTTTCCATAATTAGGGGCCATGCCCGGCGCAGAGCCGGCTGGCCGCCTGAGCGCGCGCATCTCCACAGGGTAGCCGAGCAATGAGTAAACTTTTCAAACTGCATTCAGAGTTCAAACCGGCCGGCGATCAGCCGGAAGCCATCCGCAAGCTGGAAGAGGGGCTGGAAGACGGCCTGGCGCACCAGACGCTGCTGGGGGTCACCGGTTCGGGCAAGACATTCACCATCGCCAACGTGATAGCCGATCTGAATCGGCCGACCATGGTGCTGGCGCCGAACAAGACGCTGGCGGCGCAGCTGTACGGCGAGATGAAAGAGTTTTTCCCGGAGAATGCGGTGGAATACTTCGTCTCCTACTACGACTACTACCAGCCGGAAGCCTATGTGCCCAGCTCCGACACCTTCATTGAAAAAGACGCTTCGGTGAACGAGCACATCGAGCAGATGCGTCTTTCCGCCACCAAGGCGCTGCTGGAGCGGCGCGACGTGGTGGTGGTGGCGTCGGTGTCGGCGATCTACGGCCTGGGCGATCCGGATCTTTACCTGAAGATGATGCTGCACCTGACCCAGGGCATGATCATCGATCAACGATCCATTTTGCGCCGGCTGGCGGAGCTGCAGTACTCCCGCAACGATCAGGCCTTCCAGCGCGCTACCTTCCGCGTGCGCGGCGAGGTGATCGACATTTACCCGGCGGAGTCGGACGAGCTGGCGCTGCGCGTCGAGCTGTTCGACGACGAAGTGGAACGGCTGTCGCTGTTCGATCCGCTGACCGGGCAGATCGAGCAGGTGGTGCCGCGTTTTACCATCTACCCGAAATCGCACTACGTGACGCCGCGCGAGCGGATCATGCAGGCGATGGAAGAGATCAAGGTCGATCTGGCGGACCGCCGCAAGGTGCTGCTGGCCAACAACAAACTGCTGGAAGAGCAGCGCCTGACGCAGCGCACCCAGTTCGATCTGGAAATGATGAACGAGCTGGGTTACTGCTCGGGCATCGAAAACTACTCGCGCTACCTGTCCGGGCGCGCCGAGGGCGAGCCGCCGCCGACGCTGTTCGACTACCTGCCGGCGGACGGCCTGCTGGTGGTCGACGAATCCCACGTCACCATTCCGCAGATCGGCGCGATGTTCAAGGGTGACCGCGCGCGTAAAGAAACGCTGGTGGAGTACGGCTTCCGCCTGCCGTCGGCGCTGGACAACCGCCCCTTGCGCTTCGAGGAGTTCGAGGCGCTGGCGCCGCAGACCATCTATGTCTCCGCGACGCCGGGCAAATATGAGCTGGAGAAATCCGGGGGCGATCTGATCGATCAGGTGGTGCGGCCGACCGGGCTGCTGGATCCGATCGTGGAGGTACGGCCGGTCGCCACCCAGGTGGACGATCTGCTCTCCGAGATCCGCAAGCGCGCGGCGATCAACGAGCGCGTGCTGGTGACCACCCTGACCAAACGCATGGCGGAAGACCTGACCGAATACCTGGAAGAGCATGGCGAGCGCGTGCGCTACCTGCACTCGGACATCGATACCGTGGAACGGGTCGAAATCATCCGTGACCTGCGTCTGGGCGAGTTCGACGTGCTGGTGGGCATCAACCTGTTGCGTGAGGGGCTCGACATGCCTGAGGTGTCGCTGGTGGCGATTCTGGACGCCGACAAGGAAGGCTTCCTGCGTTCCGAGCGTTCACTGATCCAGACCATCGGCCGCGCGGCGCGTAACCTGAACGGCAAGGCGATCCTGTATGGCGATCGCATCACCGATTCGATGGCCAAGGCGATCGGTGAAACCGAGCGGCGCCGCGCCAAGCAGCAGGCCTACAACGAAGCCAACGGCATCGTGCCGCAGGGGCTGAACAAGAAGATCGGCGATATTCTGCAGATCGGCCAGCCGGTCAACCGCGCCAAGAACAAAGGCAAAGGCAAGGGCAAGGCGCTGGACGGCGGTGCTTCGCTTCAGAACCTCACGCCGAAAGCGCTGGATCAGAAAATCCGCGATCTGGAGGCGCAGATGTACACCCACGCGCAAAACCTGGAGTTCGAACAGGCCGCTGCGCTGCGCGACGAGATCCACCAGCTGCGCGAGCAGTTCATCGCGATTTCCTGACCGTTGGATGGCGCCCGCGCCGCGGGCGTCAAAATTCCTTGTCGGCCGCGCCAAAGCTGTTATGGTGTGCGGCCCGATTTGACCACGAAGAGTACCGAACATGAGCCAACACCAGTCCAAAGACCCGCTGCACGGCGTGACGCTGGAGCAACTGCTGACTAAACTGGTGGATCACTACGGTTGGTCCGAGCTGGGTGCGCGCATTCGCATCAACTGCTTCCGCAGCGATCCGAGCATCAAGTCCAGCCTGAAGTTTTTGCGTCGCACGCCCTGGGCGCGCAAAGAGGTGGAAGACCTGTATATCGATATGGTCAGCCATCCCGCCCCAGCCAGCGATAATCCCTGGCTGCGTGGGCGAGACGGTTAAATTCGATCAGCGGCGATCGGCCAGCGCCACCAGCGCCCGATCCAGCGCCTGGCGCAGCAGCTGGCGATCGTGGCGGTAGGGGATGTCGCTCGCTTCCAGCGGCTGTTGAATCACCACCCGATCCTGCACTTCACTGGCGTCCACCGCCGGGCCGACGATCAGCGCATCGATCATCCGGCGGCCAATCTTCTCTTCCATCAGCGTCAGCTTATCCTGTAGCGACAGCGCCGCGGCGGCCACGCTCAGCTCGCGGCCGAGGTTGCCGATATAGATCATGCTGGCGCTGCTGCGACGCAGTGCCTGGGTGAGATCGTCCAGCAGCAGCAGCGGCATCAGGCTGGTGAGGAAACTGCCCGGCCCGATCAGGATCACGTCGGCCTGCGCGATGGCGTCCAGCGCTTCGCGCGTGGCGTTGACCGGCGGTGACAGCATCAGCTCCTGCGGCATATGGGTCAGCTGGTCGACATTCACTTCACCGTAAACATGGTTGCCTTCGTGATCGTGCGCCATCAAATCCACCGGCTGCTCCGACATCGGGATCAGCGCCGCGTCCACCTTCAGCAGGCTGCGCACCAGGTTGATCGCTTCCAGCGGGCGCACGCTCAGGTGATCCAGCGCTTTCAGCATCAGGTTGCCGAGGTTGTGGCCGGCCAGCTCACCGTTGCCGCTGAAGCGGTACTCGAACATCGCCGAGGCGACGCTCGGTTCGGTGATCAGCTGGTTGAGACAGTTACGGGTATCGCCCCAGGCAATGCCGCCTTCCGAACGGCGGATACGGCCGGTGGAACCGCCGTTGTCGGTGGTGGTGACGATGCCGGTCAGGCGGGAGCCTAAGGACGACAGGGCCGACATCACACGGCCCAGACCGTGTCCGCCGCCTAACGCCACCACGCGGTCGAGATCGGCCAGGGTACGATTACGCATAAATTTCCTTACAAAGGGGCTGAACTGCCCGCATAAGGTAGCGGATCCGGCATAAAAACGCGATAAGAGTGTCATTTGCGTGATTCCGGTCAATTCGTCCGCGCAAGTGATGTTTATCATGGTTTACCCGAATACGCGGCGTCTAAAAACGCTGTATAGACAATTATATAGCGAATTTACGCGTTGGCTATCGTTGCCGATTAGCGCTAGAATTCTGCTGAAAACCACGGTTTCGTTCCGGCTACTCAAGGTAGCGGGAAGAGAAATCAAACTCCTAGCCCCTGCGCCTACGTTGTTCATCCGGAACGATATGGCGCCTGGGCCGTGGCGAAGTCAGCCACCAGGGTGCAGAGGGGAAACGCTCGCATCTCCCGACTTTGGAAAGGTGTTATGGTGCCGCAACTCATTGATGCTTATGAGCGCAAGTTCTATTACCTGCGCTTGTCGATCACCGACGTGTGCAATTTTCGTTGCACCTATTGTCTGCCCGACGGCTACAAGCCGAGCGGCAGCCCGAAAAGCTTCCTGTCGCTGGATGAAATCCGCCGCGTCAGCCGCGCGTTCGCCGAACTGGGCACCGAAAAGGTGCGCCTGACCGGCGGCGAGCCTTCGCTGCGCCGCGATTTTACCGAGATCATCGCCGCAGTGCGGGAAAACCCGGCCATCCGCACCCTGGCTGTCACCACTAACGGCTACCGTCTGGCGCGCGACGTCGCCGCCTGGCGTGACGCCGGTCTGACGGCGATTAACGTCAGCGTCGACAGCCTGGATCCCCGTCAGTTTCACGCCATCACCGGTCAGGACAAGTTCCGCCAGGTGATGGACGGCATCGACGCCGCCTTCAGCGCCGGTTTCAGCAAGGTTAAGGTCAACGCGGTGCTGATGCGCGACGTTAACCACCAGCAGCTCGGCGCCTTTCTCGCCTGGATCAAAGACCGGCCGATCCAGCTGCGTTTTATCGAACTGATGGAAACCGGCGAGGGTGGCGAGCTGTTTCGCAAACACCACGTTTCCGGCGAAGTGATTCGCCGGCAGCTGGAGCAGCAGGGCTGGCAGCGCCAGGCGCGCGGCCGCAGCGACGGCCCGGCGCAGGTGTTCAGCCACCCGGACTACCAGGGTGAGGTGGGTCTTATCATGCCTTATGAGAAAGACTTCTGCGCCAGCTGCAACCGGCTGCGCGTTTCTTCCATCGGCAATCTGCACCTGTGCCTGTTCGGCGAGCAGGGGGTGCCCCTGCGCGATCTGCTGGCGGACGACGGCCAGCTCGACGCGCTGAAGGCGCGCATCCAGAGCGGGCTGCTGAGCAAGAAGCAGACCCATTTCCTGCATCAGGGCAACAGCGGGATCACCCAGAACCTGTCGTTTATCGGCGGCTGACAGCCAATAGGAGCCTATTGAACCATGAGCCATGCGAGCAGCGAGTTTATTCCGGCGCATATCGCCATCCTGACCGTGTCTGACAGCCGCGGCGCGGCGGAAGACACCTCCGGCCAATATCTGCAGGAAGCGGCGCAGGAAGCCGGCCATCAGGTGGTGGATCGCGCCATCGTCAAAGATGACATTTACCAGATCCGCGCGCGGGTTTCCGCCTGGATCGCCGATGACAACGTGCAGGCGGTGCTGATCACCGGCGGCACCGGTTTTACCGCCCGCGACAACACGCCGGAAGCGCTGCTGCCGCTGTTCGACAGAGAGGTGGAAGGGTTCGGTGAACTGTTCCGCATGGTGTCGTACGAGGAGATCGGTACCGCGACGATCCAGTCGCGCGCGCTGGCCGGCCTGGCCAACCGCACGGTGATCTTCGCCATGCCGGGCTCCACCCGCGCCTGCCGCACCGCCTGGGAGCGGATTATCGAAGAGCAGTTGGACGCGCGCCATCGCCCGTGCAACTTCCAGCCCCATTTGAAGAAGCCCTGAGTCATGACACAGCTAACCCACATTAACGCCGCCGGCGAAGCCCATATGGTTGACGTTTCCGCCAAGGCCGAAACGGTGCGCGAGGCGCGCGCCGAAGCCTTCGTCGAGATGCTGCCCGCCACGCTGGCGATGATCGTCGACGGCAGCCATCACAAGGGCGACGTGTTCGCCACGGCGCGCATCGCCGGCATTCAGGCGGCCAAACGCACCTGGGAGCTGATCCCGCTGTGCCACCCGCTGATGCTGAGCAAGGTCGAAGTACAGCTGGAGGCGCAAACGCAGCACAACCGGGTGCGCATCGAAACCTGCTGCCGGCTGACCGGCAAAACCGGCGTCGAGATGGAGGCGCTGACCGCCGCCTCGGTGGCGGCATTGACCATCTATGACATGTGCAAAGCGGTACAGAAAGACATGGTGATCGGCCCGGTGCGCCTGCTGGCGAAAAGCGGTGGCAAATCCGGCGATTTTAAGGTGAACGTATGATCGATATTCTTTTCTTCGCGCAGGTGCGCGAACTGGTGGGCACCGGTGGCCTGTCGATGCCGGCGGATTACCCGACCGTCGAGGCGCTGCGCCAGGCGCTGTGCGCGCGCGGCGATCGCTGGGCGCTGGCGCTGGAGTCCGGCAAGCTGTTGGCGGCGGTCAATCAGTCGCTGGTGGCGGCGGACCATCCGCTGCGCGCCGGCGATGAAGTGGCCTTCTTCCCGCCGGTCACCGGGGGGTAAGCATGGAAAATACCCGCATTCGCGTGGGCGAGGCGCCGTTCAACGTCGGCGACGAGTACCAGTGGCTGGCGCAGTGCGACGCCGATGGCGCGGTGGTGACCTTCACCGGCAAGGTGCGCAACCATAATCTGGGTGACGACGTCAGCGCGCTGACGCTGGAACACTACCCCGGCATGACCGAGAAGGCGCTGGCGGAGATCGTGGCCGAGGCGCGCAGCCGTTGGCCGCTGCAGCGGGTGACGGTGATCCACCGCGTCGGCGCGCTGTATCCCGGCGACGAGATCGTGTTCGTCGGCGTGACCGGCGCGCACCGCAGCATGGCGTTCGCCGCCAGCGAGTTCATCATGGACTACCTGAAGACCCGCGCGCCGTTCTGGAAGCGCGAAGCGACAGGCCAGGGCGATCGTTGGGTCGATGCCCGCGACAGCGATCGCGAGGCCGCGCAGCGCTGGCACGACGCGGCTAAATAACGCGTCAACAGCGGAAACAAATCAAGACCTTTGCCGCTTTCGCCCGGCATATTCTGTGGTACGCTTATAGCAGGCGAAGCCCCGTTCGCGGGGCTTCGGAATCTTGTTTACAACGCAAAAGGTAACCGTCATGGACCGATATCCACGCTCTAATGGTTCAATCGTCGAACGTGCCAACAGCGGCATTCAGGCCTACATGGCGCAGGTTTACGGCTGGATGACCTGCGGTCTGCTGCTGACGGCGTTCGTTTCCTGGTATGCGGCCAACACGCCCGCGATCCTCAACTTCATCTTCTCCAGCCAGATCACCTTCTTCGGTCTGATCATCGCCCAACTGGCGCTGGTGTTCGTGATTTCCGGCATGGTCAACCGCCTGAGCGGCGCGGTGGCCACTTCGCTGTTCATGCTGTACTCGGCGCTGACCGGGCTGACGCTGTCGAGCATCTTCATCGCCTACACCTACAGCTCGATCGCCAGCACCTTCGTGGTCACCGCCGGCATGTTCGGCGCCATGAGCCTGTACGGCTACACCACCAAGCGCGATCTGAGCGGCTTCGGCAGCATGCTGTTCATGGCGCTGATCGGCATCGTGCTGGCCTCGTTGGTGAACATCTGGCTGAAAAGCACCGCGCTGATGTGGGCGATTACCTACATCGGGGTGGTGGTGTTCGTCGGCCTGACCGCGTACGACACGCAAAAACTCAAGGCGATGGGCGAGCAGCTGAACGCCGATGATAAAGACAGCTTCCGCAAGTACGCCATCGTCGGCGCGCTGACGCTGTATCTTGACTTCATCAACCTGTTCCTGATGTTGCTGCGTATCTTCGGCAACCGTCGCTAAATCCGTGGCCTTTCAAGCAGTAGCTTGAAATCCACAGGACTTACCAGGCTCTGCATGTGACATGCAGAGCTTTTTTTATGCGATTTTGCGGCGGAACAGCGCGTAGGCGGCGCTACCGGTGGTGGCGGTGATCACCAGCAGCGGCCACAGGCTGTGCCAGATGATGTCGAAGCTGGCGTCCTTCAGGTAGATCTGCTTGGTGATGTCGGTGAAGTGGCGTATCGGGTTGACCCAGGTCAGATCCTGCAGCCACACCGGCATATTCTCCACCGGCGAGACGTAACCCGAGAGCAGGATCGCCGGCATCATGAACACGAACACGCCGATAAACGCCTGCTGCTGAGTGGCGCACAGCGATGAGATCAGCAGGCCGAAACCGACCAGCGACAGCCCGTAGATCAGCATGGTGGCATAGAATAGCAGCAGCGATCCGGCAAACGGGATCTGGTACAGGAAGATGCCGATCAGCAGCACGATGCTGGCCTGGAAGCTGGCGACGATCAGCGCCGGCACCGCCTTGCCGATAAAGATCTGCCAGGTGGTGAGCGGCGAGACCAGCAGCTGTTCCAGCGTGCCCTGTTCGCGTTCGCGCGCCACCGACAGCGAGGTGACGATCAGCACGCCAATGGTGGTGATCATGGCGATCAGCGACGGCACCACGAACCATTTGTAGTCCAAATTCGGGTTATACCAGTTGCGCACCACCAGCTCGCTGTTGTTGGGTTTGGCGCGGCTGCCGAGCAGCTCGTTCTGATATTCCTGCACGATCTGCTGCACGTAGTTGGCGGCGATCTGCGCGCTGTTGGAGTTGCGCCCATCGAGCAGCAGCTGCAGCGGCGCGGTATTGCCGGTGGCGATATCGCGCGAGAACTGCGCCGGGAAGCGGATCAGCAGCAGCGCCCGCTGGTTGTCGATGGTGGTCTTTATTTCCTGCGGGCTGCGCAGCAGCAGCACGTGTTGAAAGGCCTTGGCCTTGGCGAAGCGCTGGGTCAGCTCCACCGAGGCCTGGCCGCTGTCCTCGCTGTAGACCGCGATGGTGGCGTTGGTGACTTCCAGCGTCGCGGCGAACGGGAACAGCAGCACCTGCAGGATCACCGGCATGATTAAAATGGCGCGGGTTTGCGGATCGCGCAGCAGCGCCTGCATTTCCTTGATGATGAGCGTCAACAGACGATGAAACATCGCTCTTTCTCCTCAATCCAGCCGGCGCTGGGTTTTCCAGGCCGTCAGGCCGATGAACACCACGGCGGAAGCGATCAGGAACAGCAGATTGATCAGCAGCACGGTGCCGACGTTGCCCGCCAGGAACAGCGTTTGCAGCGTGCTGACGAAGTAGCGCGCCGGAATGATATAGGTCACCGCACGCACGATGGCCGGCATGCTGTCGATCTGGAAGATGAAGCCGGACAGCATGATCGAAGGCAGGAAGGCGGCGTTCAGCGCCACCATCGCCGCATTGAACTGATTGCGGGTGAGGGTGGAGATCAGCAGACCCATGCCGAGGGTGCTGGCGAGAAACAGGCTGCTGATCAGCAGCAGGATCGGCAGGGAGCCGCGATAGGGCACGCCGAGCACCCATACCGCCACCGCCATGCACAGCGCCATCGCGGCCATGCCGAGGAAGTAATAAGGGATCAGCTTGGAGAGCAACAGCTCGCTGCGCGTCACCTGGGTGGACAGCAGGGCCTCCATGGTGCCGCGCTCCCATTCGCGGGCGATCACCAGCGAGGTGAGAATGGCGCCGATCACCGTCATGATGATGGTGATGGCGCCGGGAATGATGTAGTGCCGGCTGATGGCCGCCGGGTTGAACCAGTAGCGCATCTGTACGTCAATCAGCGGTTTGTCGCTGTTCCCCCGATCGGTGGCGCGCTGCTGCTGCCAAATTTGCCATACGCCCTGGGCATAGCCCTGCACGAAGTTGGCGGTGTTCGGCTCGCTGCCGTCGGTGATGATCTGGATAGGGGCGCTGTCGTGCGGGCGCGCCATGCGCTGGTCGAAATCCACCGGGATCACCACCAGGCCGCGGATCGTGCCGGCCTGCATCTGCTGGATCAGCTGTTGGCGGTTGTCGCTGATGGTCGGTTCGATATAGGGCGAGCCGGCGAACGCCTGGGCCAGATCGCGCGCGTCTTCGCTCTGCTGCTCCATCAGAATGCCCAGATGCAGCTTGCTGGAGTCCAGGTTGATGCCGTAGCCGAAGATAAACAGCAACATCAGCGGGATGACGAAGGCGATCAGGCCGCTGCTGGGATCGCGCAGTATCTGCCGCGTTTCCTTCAGGCACAGTGCGCGCAGCCGGCGCCAGGAGAAGCCGCCGTCGTCGATTGGGGTGCGGTTATCGCTCACCGTGATTCCTCCTCATCGTAACCCTGCACCAGCTCGATAAATGCCTGCTCCATCGAGGGGTTGGGATTGTCGTCGCGCGCCACCTGCTGTTTGAGATCGTCCGGCGTGCCGGCGGCGATGATTTTGCCGCGGTACACCAGGCCGATGCGGTCGCAGTACTCCGCTTCGTCCATAAAGTGGGTGGTCACCATCACCGTGACGCCCTTGTCGACCATGCCGTTGATGTGCAACCAGAACTCGCGCCGCGTCAGCGGATCGACGCCGGAAGTCGGTTCGTCGAGGAACAGGATATCCGGTTCGTGCATCAGCGCGCAGGCCAGCGCCAGGCGCTGTTTGAAGCCGAGCGGCAGCGCGTCCGGCGTCTGATCGAGGATTGGCGCGAAGTTGAAGGCGCGCGACATCTCGTCGATTTTGTCGCGCTGCGCCTTGCCGCTCAGGCCGTAGACGCCGGAGAAGAACTTCAGGTTCTGCGCCACCGTCAGGTTGCCGTACAGCGAGAATTTTTGCGCCATGTAGCCGAGGCGCTGGCGCGCCTGGCCGGAGCTGGTCTTGAGATCCATCCCCAGCACCAGCGCCTTACCGCTGGAGGGGATCAGCAGGCCGCACATCATTTTAAAGGTGGTGGACTTGCCGGCGCCGTTCGGCCCGAGCAGGCCGAAAATTTCGCCGCGCCGCACCTGGAAATCAACGTGATCGGTAGCGGCGAAGTCGCCGAATTTTTTGGTCAGCTGCACCGCTTCGATCACCGTTTCACCGCTTTCGCCGTTGACGGTCGGCATGATCTCCGCCAGCGCCGAGCGGTGGTTGGGGCCGCCGCCGAGCAGATCGATAAACGCATCCTCGAAGCGCGGATCCGCTTCGTCCAGTTCGGCCTCCGGCAGATCCAGCGCCTGCAACAGCTGCCGGTGATCTTCGCCTTCCTTCAGAATCAGGCGCAGATACTTGCCCTGGATCACCCCATCGGTGACCGCCGGCAGGCAGATCGCCCGCTGCAGCAGCGATCGATGGCTGCCGGGGGGCGCGGCGATCAACACCGTGCGCCCGGCCATACGGCGGGTCAGCTCCTGCGGCGCGCCGCTGAACAGCAGCTCGCCCTCGTTGAGCAGCAGCACTTCGCGGCACTGTTCGGCCTCGTCGAGATAGGAGGTGCTCCACAGGATCAACATGCCGTCGTTGGCCAGTTCATGCACCATTCGCCACAGCTCGCGGCGCGAGATCGGGTCGACGCCGACGCCCGGCTCATCCAGCAACAGCACCTGAGGTTCGCCCACCAGCGTGCAGGCCAGGCCGAGTTTCTGCTTCATACCGCCGGACAGCTTGCCCGCCAGGCGCTCGGTGAAGCGGGTCAGATCGGTGAATTTCAACAGCCGCTCGAAGGTCTGGCGGCGAAGATCGCCGGTGACGCCGCGCAGATCGGCGTACAGCGTCAGGTTCTCCATCACCGTCAGATCCTCATACAGCCCGAACTTCTGCGGCATGTAGCCGAGGATCGCGTGCAGTTGACGATCCTGCGCGATCGGATCCAGCCCGGCGACCCGCAGTTTGCCGCTGCTGGGCTGCAGCAGCCCGGCCAGCATGCGCAGCAGGGTGGTTTTGCCGGCGCCGTCCGGGCCGACCAGCCCGATCACCGCGCCGCTGCGCAGGGTGGTGGTCAGGCTGGCGACCGCCGGTTTCTCAAGCGACGGGAAGCGCTTCTCCAGCCCTTCCAGCTCAATGGTGTGCGCCTGTTCCATGGCCGGCCTCAGGGTTTGGCGAAGCGCAGAGTGACCGGCATGCCCTGGCGCAGCGCGTCGTCGGCGTCGGTGACGATCACCCGCAGGCGGTACACCAGATCGGTGCGCAGATCCGGCGTTTCAACGCTTTTCGGCGTGAATTCCGCGGTCGGCGAGACGAAACCGATCTTGCCGTGGTAAGGCTTGTCGGGGCGGCCGTCGGTATAGATCTCCAGTTCGGTGCCGGGCACCGCCTGGTTCAGGCTGGTTTCGTTGACGTAGGCGCGCACCCACACCGGCCGGGTCAGTGACAGGGTGAAGACCGTGCCGCCGGCGCCGAGCATGGTGCCCGGCTCCACCGCGCGGGTCAGTACCGTACCGGCGGAAGGGGAGACCAGCGTGGCGTCTTGCAGGTTCAACTGCGCCTGTGCCAGCGCCGCCTCGCTCTGCGCCACGTCGGCCTTGGCCTGTTCGATTTCTTGCGGGCGGTTGCCGCTGAGGTATTGCGACAGCTTGTCTTTCGCCGCCTGCAGGTTGGCCTGCGCCTGATTGCGGGCGGTGCGCGCATCCTCCAGCGCGTCGGCGGAGGTGGCGTTTTTCGCCCACAACCCCTGCTGGCGTTTCAGGAAGCTGTCGGCGTAGGCGAAGGCGGACTGGCGCTGCGCCATTTCCGACCGTACCTGGGCGATCTCTTCGCTGCGGTAGCCGGCCTGCAGCAGCGACAGCTTGGCGCGCGCGCTGCCGACGTTGGCTTCGGCCTGCTGCAGCGCGTTGCGGTAGGGCGCGTCGTCCAGTTTGCCGAGCAGCTGGCCCGGCTGAACGGCATCGCCTTCATCCACCGTCAGCGACGCCAGGCGGCCATCGACGCGAAAGCCGAGGTTCACCGTGCGGATGTCGACGTTGCCGTACAGCGTCAGCGGCTTATCCTGCTGTTGTTGGTAATGCCATACCCCGTAAGCGG
The DNA here is from genome assembly GCF_001537385.1 of Serratia sp. 2880STDY5682894. NCBI lineage: Bacteria > Pseudomonadati > Pseudomonadota > Gammaproteobacteria > Enterobacterales > Yersiniaceae > Serratia > Serratia sp. 2880STDY5682894. The sequence continues at coordinate 20,242 of NZ_FCJA01000003.1, forward strand.
CGGCCGCGATCAGCAGAATTAACAACACGATCAAGGCACTGCGTTTTTTGTTCATAACACTCCCTGCCTGAATTTACGCGCCGTGACGTTGGCGCAGCCCGGTAACCAGAATCTCAATATGTTCGCTCAGCACGGCGCCGATCTGCGCCGCTTCGTCCTCGCCAATGGCTTGCCAGCCGGCCTGGCGGCGGATGGTTTCGCGCGCCACGCGAAACGACAGCACCTCGCCGATCAGCGCGTGGGTATGCAGCACGAGGCGGGTCGCCTGGTCGTCGATGCCGGTCGCGGCCGCCAGCAGGCGGCATAGCCGCGCGTGCATCGGCGCGATCACCTGGCTGTGGATCAGCGGGTAGGCCTCGGTCGGGGCGAGCTGTTCGCGCGACATGATTTTGCTCAGGTTCAGCGTGTGCGGCTGGGTCATCAGTTCGCTGAAGGCCAGCAGGCCACGCTGCAGCAAACGCAGCGCCGCGTCGGGTGAGCGCTGTGCGGCGGACTGTTGCCAGAAGCGATCGACCTCCTCGGCCAGCGGGGCGAACGCCTGCTGGATGAAATCGGCGAGCGACTGCGCCACGGCCAGGTACAGCCCCTCTTTGGAGCTGAAGTAATAGGTGATGGCGGCGATATTCTGGCCGGCGCGCTGGGCGATGTCGCGGGTGGTGGCGCCTTCCAGGCCGCATTCGCCGAACAGTTCGGTCGCCGCGGCGAGCAGCTGCCGGCGCGTTTGCTCGCCGCGCGCTCGGCCGGCGGCCTGATGAGGGACGGAAGCTGGCATGGGACACGCTCAAAGTTAATCAATCATATGATTAACTTTATGCCAGATTGTTTAAAACGCAACCGCTAATCACAATGAGTTATGTGATCGGCTTCAGACAATGCTGAATTTACGGCAGATTGTGCTCTGGGTGCGTAAAAGTGCTTTTTATTGCGCGACTTCTGTTACAATCGGCGCCTGGTGCACTGCAGTTTGTGCCAATCCCTCGTGGTCATGCTTAATGCCCCGTCTGATCATCCTCCCAGGAAACTGCACCGAACACTGTTAGGTTAGGGGGGATCTGGAGTTTTTCTCTTTATGTCATTTGAAACCCTCGGCTTAAGTGCTGAAATTGTGCGCGCTGTTGAAGAACAGGGCTATCGCGAACCGACGCCAATTCAGCGTCAGGCTATCCCTGTCGTGCTGGAAGGTCGTGACCTGATGGCCAGCGCCCAGACCGGCACCGGTAAAACCGCCGGTTTTACCCTGCCGCTGTTGCAGCTGCTGAGCAAGCATGACCATCCGGTCAAGGGCCGTCGCCCGGTGCGCGCGCTGATCCTGACGCCAACCCGTGAGCTGGCGGCGCAGATCGGCGAAAACGTCGATGCCTACAGCAAACACCTGCGCCTGCGTTCGCTGGTGGTGTTTGGCGGCGTGAGCATCAACCCGCAGATGATGAAGCTGCGCGGCGGCGTCGATATCCTGGTGGCAACGCCGGGCCGTCTGCTGGATTTGGAACATCAGAACGCGGTTGACCTGTCCAAAATCGAAATTCTGGTGCTGGACGAAGCGGACCGCATGCTGGACATGGGCTTTATCCACGACATCCGCCGCGTGCTGGCCAAGCTGCCGGCCAAGCGTCAGAACCTGCTGTTCTCCGCAACCTTCTCCGACGACATCAAGGCGCTGGCCAACAAGCTGCTGCACAACCCGGCTTCGGTAGAAGTGGCGCGCCGCAACACCGCGTCTGAGCAGATCGAGCAGAGCGTGCACTTCGTCGACAAGAAGCGTAAGCGGGAACTGCTGTCGCAGATGATCGGCGAAGGCGACTGGAAGCAGGTGCTGGTGTTTACCCGCACCAAGCACGGCGCCAACCACCTGGCGGAGCAGCTGAACAAAGACGGTATCACCGCAGCGGCGATCCACGGCAACAAGAGCCAGGGCGCCCGTACCCGTGCTCTGGCCGACTTCAAAGACGGCCGCATCCGCGTGCTGGTGGCGACCGACATCGCGGCGCGCGGCCTGGATATCGACCAGCTGCCGCACGTGGTGAACTACGAGCTGCCTAACGTGCCGGAAGACTACGTGCACCGCATCGGCCGTACCGGCCGCGCGGAGCGCACCGGCGAAGCTATCTCGCTGGTGTGCGTGGATGAGCACAAGCTGCTGCGCGACATCGAGCGTCTGCTGAAGCGTGAAATTCCGCGCATCGCGCTGCCGGGCTACGAGCCGGATCCGACCATCAAGGCCGAGCCGATCATCAACGGCCGTCAGGGTGGCGGGCGCGGCGCCCCGCGCGGCAACGGCGGTGGCCAGCGTTCCGGTAACGGCGGCGGTCAGCGCAGCGGCAACGCGAACGGCGGCCAGCGTGAAAACCGCGGCAATGGTAACGGTAACGCCCGCCCGCAGGGTGATGGCCAGCGCCGTTCCGGCGCACCGGCTTCGCGTCGCCCACGCAACCGCAAACCGGCTGAATAAGCCTGATTGCTCAAAGAGTAAGCCGCCGATACGGGCGGCTTTTTTTTTGCCTGGCGGAACGGCATTTTCGTACTAGGCTGGACGGTGGCTAACCCTACATTCCAGGAGACGGAGATGAAATTGAAGTGCGCAATTCTCGATGATTACCAGCAGGTGGCGCTCAAGATGGCGGACTGGTCGGCGCTGGCCGATCGGGTGGAGGTGTCCGCCATCAGCGCGCACTTTACCGATGAGACGGAGCTGGCGGTGCATCTGCAGGAGTGCGACATTCTGGTCATCATGCGCGAGCGCACGCCGATGACCGCCTCGCTGTTGGCGCGGCTGCCGAAGCTGAAGCTGCTGATCACCTCCGGCATGCGCAACGCTTCTATCGATTTGGCTGCCGCCGCCGAGCGCGGCGTAGTGGTATGCGGCACCAGCAGCGGGTCGGCGGCGCCGATGGAGCTGACCTGGGCGCTGCTGCTCGGGTTGGCGAAGCATATCGTGCCGGAAAGCGTCGGGCTGAAAAACAACGGCCCGTGGCAGCGGGATCTCGGCGTCACCCTGCAGGGGAAAACGCTGGGGCTGCTGGGGCTGGGCAAGATCGGCGGCCAGATGGCCCGGGTGGCGCAGGCGTTCGGCATGCGGGTGCTGGCCTGGAGCCAGAACCTGACGGCGGAACGGGCGGCGCAGGAGGGGGCCCTGTTGGCGCCGTCCAAACGGGCGCTGTTCGAGCAGAGCGATTTTGTCTCTATCCACCTGGTGCTGAGCGATCGCAGCCGCGGGCTGGTGGGGCGCGACGAATTGACGGCGATGAAGCCCACCGCTTACCTGATCAACACCTCGCGTGCGGCGATCGTCGATCGGGCGGCGTTGGTGGACGTGCTGCAACAGCGGAAGATCGCCGGCGCCGGGCTGGACGTGTTCGAGACGGAGCCGCTGCCGGCCGACGATGCGTTTCGTCAGCTGCCCAACGTGCTGGCCACGCCGCATGTGGGTTACGTGGCGGACGACAACTACCGCGCCTACTTCACCGAGGCGGTCGAGGACATTGCGGCGTTCCTCGCCGGCCAACCGATCCGCCGGCTGGGCTGACGGCGCTTTTAATGCCCGCAGAGGCTTGTCTGGCGCGGGCATTCACCCGTATCATTGCGGGTCTTTTTTTAGCTGGGATTGGTCATGCGCGTATTATTGGCTCCGATGGAGGGCGTTCTCGATTCTTTGGTGCGTGAGTTGCTCACCGACGTGAACGACTACGATCTGTGCATCACCGAATTTCTGCGCGTGGTCGATCAGCTGCTGCCGGCCAAATCGTTCTACCGGCTGTGCCCGGAGCTGCGCCACGCCAGCCGCACGCCGTCAGGCACGCTGGTGCGCGTACAGCTGCTGGGGCAGTACCCGCAGTGGCTGGCGGAGAACGCCGCGCGCGCGGTGGAATTGGGCTCTTACGGCGTCGATCTCAACTGCGGCTGCCCGTCCAAGCTGGTGAACGGCAGCGGTGGCGGGGCGACGCTGCTCAAAGATCCGGAGTTGATCTACCAGGGCGCCAAAGCGATGCGCGCGGCGGTGCCGGCCCATCTGCCGGTCACGGTGAAGGTGCGCCTGGGCTGGGACTCCTCCAGCCGCAGTTTTGAAATCGCCGATGCGGTGCAACAGGCGGGCGCCAGCGAGCTGACGGTGCATGGCCGCACCAAAGAGGACGGTTACAAGGCGGATCGCATCAACTGGGCGGCGATCGGCGAGATCCGTCAACGGCTGAGCATCCCGGTGATCGCCAACGGCGAGATCTGGGATTACCAGAGCGCGCAGGATTGCCTGCAGGCGACCGGCTGCGACGCCATCATGCTGGGGCGCGGCGCGCTCAACGTGCCAAACCTGAGCCGGGTGGTGAAGTACAACGAACCGCGTATGCCCTGGCCGCAGGTGGTTGAGCTGCTGCAAAAATACGTCCATCTGGAAAAGCAGGGCGACACCGGCCTGTATCACGTGGCGCGCATCAAACAGTGGCTGGGCTATTTGCGCAAAGAATATGACGAAGCCACCGAACTGTTCAGCGAAATACGCGCACTGACGACATCGGGGGATATTGCGCGCGTTATCTGCCGTAGCTAAAAATAAACCCGCACGCGGCGGGTTTATTTAAATCGGTATTATCAGGCGGCTTTGTCGAGACGGTTCAATTCTATCTCGATATCCTGAATGGTTTTTTCCAGCCCTTCCAGGCAGGCACCCTGTTTATTCAACAGGTCGTTAATAGCTTCGGCGAATGCCTTATTTTTGCATTCCCCCTGATCGAAGGCCAGCCAGTGTGCGGAGAGCGTTTCGGTATTCGACTGCGCATAGTGGCGCATTTCCTTCAGCTGGGAAGCGACGTTGCGTAAATTATCCAGCTGCGCCTGTGCGTTTGCATTGTTGCTCATGAATTTCTCCTTGAGTTGGCCGTTAAATAATTTCGACTGCGGGATTAAGCTTACCCCATCTAAATAAAAATATCATCCTTGGTGGCCCAGGTGGTTATTTTTTAATGAATACGGATATATTTATTTCTCGGCTGAACAAGGACTTGGGTGGAATTGTAAAAATAGATAAATACGGTTTTTTTTTGCGGTTATTTACGGCCATTCCATGCGGAATGACCGTTATTCTAACTCTTAAGAGTGATGCTTATTATGCCGCGTCCGCCAGCATAAACATGCCGTAGGGGTGAATTTCCAGATAATAATGTTCGCCGACGTTGGGCTGCAGGCGAGTGGCATTAACCTGCAGCAAAATCTGCTGCCCATGCCACGCTACCGTCACTTCATACTGCGGCCCCATGTAGGCGACATGCTGGATCACGCAGCGCTGGCTTTCCTCGCCGTGCTCGCTCAGCGTGATCGCTTCCGGCCGCACGCCCACCGTGCCGGCGCCTTCGGTGGCAAAGTGCGCGGGGCGCGGCAGGCGATAGCCGCTGATATCGACATAGTCCGCGCTGAAGCCGGCCGGGAACAGGTTGGCGTCCCCCATAAAGCTCGCCATAAAGCGCGACGCCGGCTGCCGATAGAGATCCTGCGGCGAGCCTATCTGCATGATATGCCCCTTGTTCATCACCAGCACGGTGTCTGAGACCGCGAAAGCCTCGCTCTGATCGTGGGTGACGTACAGCGACGTGATATCAAACTGCTTTTGCAACTCGCGGATCTTTTCGCGCATGCTGCGGCGCAGGTTGGCGTCGAGGTTGCTCAGCGGCTCGTCAAACAGCAGCACTTTCGGCTTGAGGATCAGCGCGCGCGCCAGCGCCACGCGCTGCTGTTGGCCGCCGGAGATCTGATCGACATAGCGATCGTCGAACCCCGCCAGATCCACCATCGCCAGCGCTTCCTGCACGCGCGCTTTCACTTCGGCGCGCGGAATGCCGAGCATCTTCAGCCCATAGCCGACGTTTTCTCCCAGCGACATGTGCGGGAACAGGGCATAAGACTGAAACACCATGCAGATGTCACGCTGCTGGATGGAACGATGGGTAACGTCTTCACCATCAATGAATATCTGCCCGTCGCTCGGTTTCTCCAGCCCGGCGACCAGGCGCAAAATGGTGGTCTTGCCGCAGCCGGAAGGGCCGAGCAGCGTCACCATCTGCCCCCGAGGGATGGTGAGCGTGATGTTATCGATCACCGTGTTGCTGCCGAACCGTTTGGAGACGTTGCGCAGTTCAACGAAATTTTTCTGGCTCATCATGGGCTCCATTACGCCTGGTTTTTGGCTTTTGAACGGGAGATGCGTGCCTCGCCGATCAGCCAGTCAAAGAGGAAAATAATCGCCAGCATCACCACGATCAGAATTGAACCGTAGGCGATCGCCACGCCGTATTCGCCGTCTTCCACGCGGTTGAGGATGTAGGCGGTGGCCACGCGGGTATCGGGCGTCACCAGGAAAACGATGGCGCTGACGGTGGTGATGGCGCGCACGAAGCTGTAGATCAGCGCCGACAGGATCGCCGGGCGCAGCAGCGGCAGCAGGATGTGCGTAATGGTGCGCAGCGAGCCGGCGCGCAGGCTGAGCGAGGCTTCGTCCAGCGATTTGTCTATCTGGCCCAGCCCGGCGATCCCGGCGCGAATGCCCACCGGCACATTGCGCATCACCATCGAGATAATCACGATGGCGGCCGTCCCGGTGAGGTACACCGGCGCGCTGTTGAAGGCGAGAATGTAAGAGACGCCCGCCACGGTGCCCGGCACCGCAAAACACAGCATGGTGGTGAACTCGATGGTCTTTTTGCCCCTGAACTGCTGGCGCACCACGATCCAGGCGATCAGCAGGCCGAAGGCGGCGGTGATCGGCGCGGCGATCGCGGCGTACAGCAGCGTGTCGAGCAGCGAAGGCCACGCGCCGTCGCTCATGCCCTGGCCGAACAGCTTGATGAAGTTATCCAGCGTCAGTGTGTAATCCACTCCCCAGTTGACGGTGAAGCTGCCGTAGAAAATGCTGCCGTAGAGCAGGGCGTTAAAGGCTACCCACACCGCCAGCAACGCGATCACGCCCCACACCAGCGTGACCGGCAGCGGCTGTACGTCGCCGCGATAGGATTTGCCGGACACGGTGACGTAGGAACGCTTGCCGATCCACAGGTACTGGATGCAGAACACCAGCAGCGAGAACAGCAGCAGGAAGGCGCCGAGGGTGCTGGCGGCCTGATAGTCGAGCTGCGAGCCGGTGATGTAGAAATAGATTTGCGTCGCCAGCACGTCGAAGTTGCCGCCGAGCACCAGCGGGTTGCTGAAGTCGGCCAGCGATTGCACCACCACGATCAGAAACGCGTTGGCCAGCGCCGGTTTCAGCAGCGGCACGAACACGCCGTTAAAGGTTTGCCAACGGCTGGCGCGCAGGGTGTAGGAGGCTTCTTCCAGCGAAGGATGAATGGTCTTGATCGCGCCGTCGAGGATCATGAACGCCATCGGCGTGAACGCCAGCACCTGCGCCAGCCAGATGCCGGTAAAGCCGTACAGCCAGTTGGTGTTGGTCAGGCCGAACCAGGCCACCATCCACTCGGTGACGTAGCCGGAGCGCCCCATCATCAGCGTGACGCCCAGGCCGACGACGAACGGCGGCGTGACGATGGGCAGGATGGAGAAGATGCGGCCGATAATGGCGCTGCGCTTGGCGATGCGGGTGGTGTAAATCGCCAGCACCAGGCCGAAGAAGGTGCAGCCGGCGCCGACCGCGATCGACAGGGCGATGGAGTTGAGGATCACCTGAACGATATGCGCCTGCGACAGCACGTTCATAAACGCCAGCGGCGCGAATGCCCCCGCTTGGTCGGTGAACATCGGAATGAAAATCGCGATGCTCGGCCAGACGATGAAGACGCCGATCAGCGCCACGATGGTGACCAGCGCACCGATAACGAAACGGTCGCCGCCCAGCCATTCGAGGCGGGTCAGCGCCAGCGTCATGATGGCGCCCAGCGCGGTCAATTGCACCAGGGTGGCGTAGCCTAAACCGCGCCCCGCCACCGTGGCGCTGACGACGATAAAGGCCATGCACAGCAGCGCCCAGCCGGCATCGAACGCGTGGCGCCGCCGCCGTTCACCGCCCGCCGGGGCGTAAGGGCGAAGCAGCAGCAGGCTCGGCAACAGGCACCATAGCCAGCTGACATTGCGGTGTGACCAGCCGTAGGCCGCGAGGATTTCATCGCCGGTGGACTCCAGCAGGCCGTAATCCAGGCTCCAGCTCGGCAGCAGGGCGAACGCCAGCCAGCCAAGCAAGACCCAAAGGAATATCGCATCTCGTTTTTTCACGAGATGGAGTGCATGTGTATGTGACATAAGTTTCCCGGATGTTCAGGCCGGGTAAGGCGTGAGGCTTACCCGGCAACAGGCGCAGAATGTGGGCTTATTTACCCATCTTGACTTCGCTGACCCATTTATTGATCAGCGCCTTGCGGACCTCGGTCGAGCCGTACTTGTCCATGTCGTAGTTGATCAGCTTCAGGTCGTCGAGCTTCAGCGAGTTCGGCGAGGTAGCGGCGGTGGTGTTGGTCAGGATCTGATAGGACTTGCCTTTCTGCCATGCCAGTTCCTGCGCCTCTTTCGACAGCACCCAATCCACAAACAGCTTGGCGTTGTCGAGGTTACGTGCGCCTTTGAGGATGCTGACGCCGCCGATTTCGTAGCCGGTGCCTTCACAAGGCGAGATCAGCTCAAGCGGCGCGCCCTGTTCTTTTTCGAGTGAGTAGTCATGCAGGAAACCGATGCCGATCGCCGTTTCACCGCGGGCGGCGTTGCGCGCCGGGGCAATGCCGGACTTGGTGTACTGCGAGACGTTGGCGTTCAGCTGCTTGAGGTAATCGAAGGCCTGATCGTCTCCCCAAAGCTGGGCAAAGGTCGCCAGCGCGGTATAGGCGGTGCCGGAGCTCTGCGGATCGGCGATTTGAATCTCGCCTTTGTATTCCGGTTTGGTCAGGTCTTTCCAGCACTTGGGCACCGGCAGGTTTTTCTCTTTGAGGCGCTGGGTATTGACGCCGAAGCCGAGAATGCCGACGTAGACCGCCGAGGAGTAGTTGCCTTTCAGCTTCGCCGGGTCGCGGAATTGTTGCATCACCTGTTCGAGGTTCGGCGATTTGTAGGGCTGCAGCAGCCCCATTTCACCGGCCTGGGATTGCGGATCGAGCGTGCCGCCGTACCAGACGTCCGCCTGCGGGTTTTTCTTCTCGGCGTCCACTTTCGCCAGCGTGCTGCCGGAGCCGTTGCGGATGAACGAGGTTTTCACGTCATATTTCTCGCCGAAGGCTTTGGTCTCCGCTTCGCACATTTCATTGGTGGCGCTGCAGTAAACCACCAGGCGGCCCTTGGCGTGCGCGGCGCCGCTCAGCGTGGCCAGCGCGATGCCGGAAGCTATCAGAGTCGTGACCCACATTTTTTTCATTGTTTTATCCTTCTCTCGGTAGAGGTGGCGACGCTCGCCATCAGCAGCGGCATCAGCAATAAACCCATAAGAACGGCGGCGATCGACAGCAAACTGAACATGCCTGACCAGCCGTAGCCTTCGATGACCTGCGACAGCGGCCAGCCCGCCAGCGCTGCCCCCAGGTAGGCGAACAGGCCGAGAAAACCGGTGATGGAGCCCGCTGCGCCTTTGTGCCCGCATTCCACGGCGGCAAGGCCAATCAGCATCTGCGGGCCGAAGACAAAAAAGCCCACCGTAAAGAAACAGCCCGCCAGCAGCGCGTAGTGATGCACCGGCGCCAGCCACAGCGCGGCGACGGAAACCATCAGCCCGAGCGTGAACAGCAAAATCATCGGCGCGCGCTGCCCGCCGAACAGCACATCCGAACCCCAGCCGGCGAACAGCGCGCCGAGCAGGCCGCCTATCTCGAACAGCATCACCGTGGCGTTGGCGCTGAGCAGGTTGACGCCGTGGCTTTCGGTCAGCCAGAGATTGCCCCAGTCGTTCAACGCGATGCGGATCAGGTAGACCAGCACGTAAGAGACGCCTAGCAGCCAGATCATCGGGTTCTTCAGCATCGTGGTGCGCAACATCTGCCACAGCCCCATCGGCGGGCTTTGCTGTTCCTGGCGCAGCTCCAGCGGATCGTGGCGCCACTGGCCGACCGACGGCAGGCCTTCTTCCTGCGGCGTGCCTGTCAGCTGCTGCGTGAGCCAGAGGCCCAACACCATGCTGACGGCGCCCGGGATCAGCATCGCCGCCTGCCAGCCCCAGCGCTGGGCAGCGAAGGCGCTGATCAGCGGCACGATCGCGCCGCCGAGGTTGATCGACATGTTCCAGCAGCCCCACCAGAAGCCGCGCTCGTTGCGCGAATACCAGTGGGTCAGTAGCCGCGCGCAGGGCGGCCAGCCCCAGCCCTGAAAGAAGCCGTTCAGCGCCCAGACCGCCAGCAGCAGCGTCAGCGATTCGCCGAAGGCAAACGCCACGTTCAGCAAGCCGGTGGCGAACAGGCCGATCCCCATAAACCTGCGCTGCCCGTGGCCGTCGTGCCACAGCCCGGCGGCGAATTTCGACAGGCCGTAGCTCAGGTAAAACAGCGAGCCGAGCAGGCCGATGTCCCCTTTATCCAGGCCCAAATCCGTTTGCAGCGCCGGCAGCACGTAATTCACGCTTTTGCGCGTCAGGTAAAAGGCGGCGTACCCGATGACCATGTACAGCAGCAGTCGCGGGCGCAGCGCGCGGTAACGATGATCGATTTCAGATGCCGAGCGTGCCTGCATAGCCGCCTCCCTGGTGGTGACTATAAGAAGGTGAAAGGGAAAGGGGATGAGATAAAGTCCGGAGTGGCTAAGACTTTTTCCTAGTTAGTCGGCGGTTTGTTGCAAATTTGTGGGCAGGTTAACAATTACCCGCGTGCCGCAATGCGTTTCCAGCGTCAGCTCGCCGCCCAGTGCGCTGACCCGCTCGCGCATCCCCTGAATGCCGAGGCCGGGCACCTTGTCCGTGCGGATGCCGATGCCGTTGTCCCGCACCTCGAGGTGCAAAAGCGGCCCCTGTTGATACAAGACGATGGCGACTTCGCTGGCCTCGGCGTGTTTGCACACGTTGTTGAGCAGCTCTTGCAGCAGGCGGTAGAGGGTGAAGCGCACCGTTTCGCCGGCGGGCGTGTCGCTCAGCCGGTAATCGAAACGGCAGTGGATGCCCCGTTCGGCAAAGGCGAATTCGCTCAGCAGGTGGTGAAGCGCCTCTTTGAACGCCAGCTCGTCCAGCGCGGGCGGCCGAAGCTGGCGCAGCAGCTGGCGCGTGGAGTGATGAATGCGCCGGGCGAGCTCGCCTATCTGGTGCGCGGCGGCCTGGGTTTGCGCCGGATCGTGCGCCCGTTTGACCAGCTGCGACTGGATTTGAATCGCGGTGATGTTCTGGCCGATTTCATCGTGCAGCTCGCGCGCCAGGTTTTTCCGCGTGTCTTCTTCGGTGTGGATCAGTTTTTCGGTCAGCGCCCGCCGCGCCGCCAGCTCTTCTTCCAGGCGACGCTGATAGTGGTGCAGGTTTTGCGCCAGGTGCTGCTGGCGGCTGATGGCGATGCCCAGGCCGATGCCGAGCAGCGCCTGCGTCGCCAGAAAGATTTCCAGCTCGACCAAGTTGCCGAACCCCACGCCGACCTGCCGGGCGAGGGTGATCATCATGCTGCCGAGCAGGCCGGACAGCACGCCGCCCTGCCAGCCGAACTTCCACGCCATCACCACGTTCGGCAGAAACACCACGATCAGCAGCAGGCGCTCGATTTCCGGCGACAGCACCATCTGCGTGCCGATACCGATAACGAAGAACAGGCTGCACCAGATGATTAAGGACGCGCGCAGCGGCGGGTTGGGGGTGTCCAGCCCCAGCAGGTGATAACGGTGCTGCTGGCGCAGAAATTCAAAGATCAGATAGACGAACGGGGTCAGCAAGACGCCGCCGGTAAACGACGCCAGGCCAAGCAGCATCGCCGGGCTTGGCACAAACGGTGAAAGCAGGGCAGTGTTGAGCAACGAGGCGGCGGTCACCGCAGCCAGCAGCAGCGTCAGCCGCTGCCAGTAGAGCGGAAAACGGTGCCAGAGTCGTTGCGCTACCGCAGCCGGAAACAGGGTGATAAACGGCGCGGCCAGCAGGCCGTAGCCGCTCAGCAGGCGTTCGCCGTGCAGCCAGAACAGCAGCAGGATCGGCGGCACGATCAAGGCGGGCCAATAGCGACGCGCCAGCAGGATCAGCAGCGCGAGATAGACGCCGTGCGGCAGAAACAGCGCCGCCTGGTTGCCGTTGCGGGTCAGATAGAAACCGAGCGTCCATAGCATCAGCCAGCCGCTGCCCCAGGCCAACAGGATAAATAGCGAGATAACCCAGGGCCGGAAGCGGGGCGACATCAATGCCCCACCAGCAGCTGATGGTCGAGAGCGAAATGCACCAGCTCGATGGTGCTGTTGCACTGCAGCTTGCCCAGGACGTTGGCGCGATGCACGTGCACCGTTTTATGGCTGAGATCGAGCTTGAAAGCGATCTCCTTTACGCTGTCGCCTTTGACCAGCAGATCGAAGATTTCACGCTCGCGCGGGGTCAGCACTTCCAGCGCGGTGGCCGGCCGCTCGCCGCCGCGCAGCGCCCGCAGCGCGTCGGCGCACAGGTAATGGCCGCCCATATCGACGGAACGCACCGCCTGCACCAGCTCTTCCGGCCCGCAGCGTTTGGTCAGATAGCCGCTGGCGCCGGCGTCCAGCGCGCTCTGCACGAAGGTGGGGGAGTCATAGATGCTGAGGATGATCGCGCGGAACTGCGGCTTCTGCGCCCGCAGGCGTTTCAACAGGCTGAGGCCGTTTTCATCCGGCATGGCGATGTCCATCACCGCGACGTTGACGTCGTCGCGCAGCAATGCCGGCCAGGCCGCCGCTGCGCTGCTGTATTGCCCCACCACGTCGAGATCGTCCTCGAGGTTGAGCAACTGCGCAAAGCCGGAGCGCACCACCACATGGTCATCCACCAGTATCACACGGATCATTTTTCGCACTCTGTTGCCGAATCATGGCCCTATGATGCCTGCCGCCGCGGTGCTGGCAATCAGCCAAGCGCGGTTATGCAATCGGTGTAACAGAATCGTAATAAAAGGACGCCGCCGGCGCCCTCAACGATCCAAATCGATGGCGAAATGCTGCCACAGCGCGGCGCGCCGTTCCTCTTCCGAATGCAACGTCGTTTCGTGGCGCTGGTGATCTTCGGTCACGATCAGCTTCATGTCGCTGAGGGTCACCCGGCCGTGGTCCGTCGGCCGTGAACACACCAGGCGCTGGGTGAAATGCGACTGCGGCGAGGTGCTGTGGAAGCGGCACATCTCGTCGAACTCATGCAGCTCGCGCGGTTGAACGGTAAAGCGATACAGGGTTTTGGCATGCGAACGTTGGTCGCCGTTGCGGCGCTCCAGCAGGTAATACTCGCCTTCCCGTTCCAGGTGGAAGGTGCCGCTGGCCTGCGGTTGCGGCTCGGCGACGACGATCTTCAGCGGCGTCAGGAAGGAATCGCCGAAACCGACGTCTACCAGCCATGCTTGGTCTTCCAGATCCACCCGCAGCGCCAGGTGGTCGTAGGGCGGGCCGAAATGGCCGTCGCGCGCGCGGATCTCGCCGGAGATGAAGCTCACCTTGAAACCGATCTCGCGCAGCAGCAAAGCGAACAGCGTGTTCAGCTCATAACAGAAACCGCCGCGGTTGCGCTCGACCACCTTGCTGAACAGCGCCTCCGGCGTCAGCCGGATGCCCTGATGATAAATAATGCTCAGATTCTCGAACGGGACGCTCAGCATGTGGCGATGGTGCAGCTGTTGCAACGTGGGGAGGTCAGGGCGGGCGGCGCCGGTAAAGCCGATATGCTGCAGGTAGCGTTGGGTATCCACAGGGTGTCTCGCATGAGAAAAAGTAGGCATAAAATAGCGGGCTTTGCAGCTTTTGTGAGCGCATTACGTGCTGCGCTGTCGCTGCTGCCGCAAACTGTCACCGGTCGGCGCTAGCCTGTTCCCCTGAGTTCAACGTTGCAGGAGAACGGCTATGCAAGATTTCAAACATCGGGTGGCGCTGGTGACCGGCGCTTCCACCGGCATCGGCGAAGCGATCGCCGCCGAGCTGTTTCGGCGCGGCGCCACGGTGGTAATGACCGGCCGCCACGCTGCGCCTCTCGCCGCAGCCGCCGCGCGGCTCGATCCCGAGGGCCGACGGGTGATGACGTTGCGGATGGACGTGCGCGATGCGCCGTCGGTGCAGCAGGGCGTTGAAGAGACGGTGCGGCGCTGCGGCGCGCTGCATCTGCTGGTCAACAACGCCGGGATCACCGGCCCGCACGAGGTGGACATCGATCGATACGCGGTCGAAGACTGGCATGAGGTGATCGCCACCTGCCTGAGCGGCACGTTTTTCGGCATGAAGTACGGCCTGCCGGCGATCGTCGCCGGCGGCGGCGGGGCGGTGGTGAACCTCTCTTCCGCCAACGGCGTGGTGGGCATTGCCGGGATTGCGCCTTATACCGCCGCCAAGCATGGCGTGCTGGGCCTGACGCGCTCGGCGGCGCTGGAATTCGCCTCGCGCGGCGTGCGCATCAACGCCGTCGGGCCGGGCTATGTGGATACGCCGGCGATGGGGGCGCTGCCGGCGTCAGCGCGGGCGCAGATGGCCGCTTCGCACCCGATGGGGAGAATGGCGACGCGGGAAGAGGTGGCGAAAACGGTGGCTTTCCTGCTCTCGGACGACAGCAGTTTCACCACCGGCGCGTTTTACAGCATCGACGGCGGTTATACCGCGCGCTGAGCCAGCGCCTGCAGCCAACTGAGAAACGCCGCTGCGCCGGGTTTTTCCAGCGTGCGCGGCGGGTAAACCACGTAGTAGGGTTTGCTGAGCGGCAGCGTCGGTTCGGCCAGGGTGACCAGCTGGCCTTCCGCCAGTTCACGGGCGATCAGCCGCCGCTGGCCGAGCAGCACCCCGCGCCCTTGCACGGCGGCGTCGATAGCCAGCGAAGTCAGGTTATAGGTCAGCCCGCGCCGCGCCGGCGGCATTCGATCGGCGGCGGTGAACCACTCGTGCCAGCCCGGCAGAAACTGGCTCTCCTTGCCCCAGTCGACGTGGATCAGCGGTAGCTGCGTCCAGTCGCCGCGATCGCGCAGCGCCGGGCTGCACACCGGCTGCACCCGATCCTGAAACAGCCGCACCTTTTCCAGCAGCGGATAGTCCTGATCGCCGAAGCACAGGGCGAAGTCCGCCGCCGAATGGGCGAAATCGACCGCCGCATGGGTCGCGTGCAGCCGCAGATCGCCGTCGGGGCACTGCGCCAGCCAGTCGCCCAGCGCCGGGTTCAGCCACTTGGAGGCCAACGCCGGCAGGGCGAATACCGTCAGCGCCTGTTTGCCGCGCTGGCGCTCGACGTGCTGCTGCGCCACGCGCAGCGTTTCGAACGCCTCCTGCACGTAGGCCAGGTAGTCCGCGCCCTGTTCGGTCAGCGTGACGCCGCTTTTGGCGCGGATGAACAGCGTGATCCCCAGATGTTGCTCCAGCTGGCGGATCTGCTGGCTGACGGCGGCGGCGGTCAGCGCCAGCGTATCCGCCGCGCGGGCCAGGCTGCCGGTGCGGGCGGCGGTTTCGAACGCCAGAATGGCGCTCAGCTTGGGCAAGCGCGCGCGGGACGGTGAGTGCATGGGCAGGGCTATCGCTAAGAATTGGTTAGCTTATCCATAACGTATTTTTGTTATGGCGGCAATGCGCCATTCGCTACAGTGAGAGGCATCCGGCTATCGCACACGAGGGGAATGTCATGCCGCAACTTGCCGATATTATCGATCTGTCCGCCCATCCCATCGACGACGCCGAGTTCCGCGCCCGTTGCCGGCAAACGCTGGAGCGCAGCGGTGCGTTAGTACTGCCGGGATTTCTGCGCGCCGCCGCGCTGGCGACGGTGCGGTTGGAAGGCGCCGAACAGCACCACGCGGCGTTTTATGCCACCAGCAAACACAACGTGTATCTGCGGCCGCAGGACGACGCGCTGCCGGCCGATCACGCGCGCAACCGGCTGGTGGTGTCGTCCAAGGGCTGCATTACCGACGAAGATATTCCGCCGCAGTCGCCGCTGCGTGCGCTGTACGACGCTCCGGCGTTTCGCGCGTTCCTCTGTGCGGTGCTGGATGAGGCGCAGCTGTATCCCTACGCCGATCGGCTGTCGTCGATCAACCTGCATTACGCCCACACCGGCCAGGAGCTGGGCTGGCACTTCGACAACTCGTCGTTCGCCATCACGCTACTGATCCAGAAACCGGCGGCGGGCGGGCGTTTCGAGTACGTGGAGAACCTGCGCGATGCCGATCGCGGCGAGATGAACTATGCCGGGGTCACGCAGGTGCTGGACGGGGAGCGGGCGGCCAAACGGCTGGCGATGGAGGAGGGGGATTTGGTGCTGTTTCGCGGGCGCAACGCCATGCACCGGGTGACGCCGACCGAAGGCGACATCACGCGCATGCTGGTGGTGCTGGCCTACAATGCGCAGCCGGACGTGATGCTGTCGGAAAGCGCCAGAATGACGTTCTACGGCCGATTATAGCGGATAAAAAAAACCGCCCCGGAGGGCGGTTTGTCGAATCAGTGCGGGTTTTGTTCTTCGTGAGCCTGCTGTTCCAGCTTCACTTCCTGCGCGCGCTTGCGCAGGCCGAACCAGCCCAGCGTCAGCAGCACCGCTAGCACCGGAATGGTGGCGATGGTCCAGGTGCCGTTCGGGTAGTCGAACGCCATCATCACCACCACGATCAGCAGGAACGCCAGCGTCAGCCAGGAGGTGAACGGCGCGCCCGGCATTCTGAACGAGACCGGCTGCGCGCGGCCTTCGCGCACGGCTTTGCGCAGACGCATCTGGCAAACGATGATAAATGCCCAGGAGGCGATGATGCCCAGCGAAGCGATGTTCAACACGATCTCGAACACCTGCGACGGCACCAGATAGTTGAGCACCACGCCGATCACGTAGATGCCGCAGGTGACCAGGATGCCGGCGTAAGGCACCTGCTGGCTGCTCATTTTGGCCATCAGCTTCGGCGCGGAGCCGCCCATCGCCAGCGAGCGCAGGATGCGGCCGGTAGAGTAGAGGCCGGAGTTGAGGCTGGACAGCGCGGCGGTCAACACCACGATGTTCATGATGGTGCCGATATAAGGCACACCCAGCTTGCTGAAGAAGGTGACGAACGGGCTTTGACCGGCCTGATAGGCGTTCCACGGCAGCAGCAGCACCAACAGCACCACGGAGCCGACGTAGAACAGACCGATACGCCAGATCACGCTGTTGATCGCTTTGGGCATCATTTTGGCCGGATCTTTACACTCGCCGGCGGCGGTGCCGATAAGCTCAATGCCGGCGAAGGCGAAGATCACCCCTTGCACCAGCACCAGCGCCGGCAGCAGGCCGTGCGGGAACATGCCGCCGTTTTCGGTGATCAGGTGCATGCCGGTGGTGTGGCCGGCGACCGGGGTGCCGGTGCCGAGGAACACCACGCCGACAATCAGGAACAGCGCGATGGCGGCGACCTTGATCAGCGCGAACCAGAATTCCATTTCGGCGAACCATTTCACGCCGATCATGTTCATGGTGGCGACGATGCCGAGCGCGCCGAGGGCGAACAGCCATTGCGGCACGTCGGCGAAGGTGCCCCAGTAGTGCATGTACAGCGCTACCGCGGTGATGTCGACGATGCCGGTCATCGCCCAGTTGAGGAAATACATCCAGCCGGCGACGTAAGAGGCTTTCTCACCGAGAAATTCGCGGGCGTAAGAAACGAAGCTGCCGCTGGAAGGGCGATGCAGCACCAGTTCGCCCAGCGCGCGCAGGATGAAGAAAGAGAAGATCCCGCACACCAGATAGACCAGCGCCAGCGCCGGCCCGGCCAGTTCGAGACGGCCGCCGGTACCGAGGAACAAGCCGGTGCCGATCGAACCGCCAATGGCGATCATTTGGATCTGCCGGTTACCCATGCTTTTGTGATAACCGGATTCATGGGAGTCTAGCCAGCGTCGTCTGGCGGCGTGTTTATCGTCCGCCGACTTTTTTTGTGAGTGCATTATCCGTCCTGTTTACCTGTCTATGATGAACTCCGCCCTGAGCTGCAGGGCAAACGATTGCCATCAGCAATCGTAATGAGAATGAGGTCGTAGCATCATTCCGCTGTTTATTGTGTATACAGCTGCCGTTAAATAACGGCGTGGCATGCTACCGTTTCCCGATAAATGTGGCAAAAAAACCTGTGCGCAAAGCGTGAGCAATTGTGTGTGTTTTTTAAACTGAAAACAAAAGCGCATATTATTCAGTAAGATGAGTCTCATTATCAACACGGAAATATCGAACGATAAAAGTGATTGAAATCACAGAATAATAATTACCGTGCAAACTAAAGGGATTTGACGGTTATTTCGCGCGGGGGCAAAGGCGGGCGGAAAATAAAGCGGTGGCGCCTGCGCGGCGATGGGCGTGCGCAGGCGAATGGGGCGAGGGGGTTTTTTAGGCGGATTCACCGGCCGGCAGAGCCGAAGCCGGCAGGCCGAACAGCTTGTCGAACGCCCAGTTAAACAGGAAGGTGTAGCAAGGAATAATGACGATCAGCGCCATGTCCAGCAGCAGCGCCTGCCACAGCGTGATGCCCATCCACCAGGCGATCAACGGGATCAGATACACCACCAGCGTCAGCTGAAAGCCCACTGCGTGCAAAATGCGGCGCTTTAGGGTGCGGGTGCGCGACGCCTGGCGGCTTTCCCACCACTCGAACAGGTAGTTGTAAATGAAGTTCCAGCTGACCGCAATGGTGGTGATCACCACCGCCAGCGGCCCGGTGCTGCTCGGCGCGTGGCCCGACAGCAGCGCCAGCCCCAGCGCCGAGATCGTCATGCCGATAAGTTCATAAGCGGTGACATACACCAGTTTGCGTTTGACGCCTTGCATTGTTTTCTCCCGATCTGTTTTTAGTTGCCTCTGTGGCGACGGCGGCTAAGATAGCGTCAATCACATTGATAGAAAAAGTCAGGAGCTGTCAGTTTTACTGACAGGTTAAACGATGAACTTTTCCAGCGACAATATCGAACTGTTTCTGGCGGTGCTCGATCGCGGTTCGTTTTCCGCCGCCGCCCGCGCGCTGCGGCGCGTACCCTCCGCCGTCAGCATGGGCATCGCCAACATGGAGGCGGAGCTCGGTTTCGCACTGTTCGATCGCTCGCACCGCGAACCGACGCCGACTGCGCTGGCGTTGGCCCTGGCGCCGCACGCCCGCCTGATCGCCGGGCAGCTCAAGCAGCTGCAGGTGCACGCCATCGAACTTTCCCAGGGGCTGGAAAGCACGCTTTCGATCGGCGTGGCGTCGGACATCAACGGCGCCGGCCTGCTGGCGGCGGTGAAAACGCTGTCGCAGCGTTATCCTCTGCTGAACATCGAAGTGCTCAGCGCGCCGCAGGACGACGTGCTGCATATGCTGCATCAGGGGCGCATTGGCGTCTGCCTGGCGTTCGGCGGGCTCAACATCAACAGCGCGGAGCAGTTCCACTCCGTCGGCGCGGAGTCGCTGGTGGCGATGGTATCGCCGCAGCATCCGGCGCTGGAGGGCGCGGCGGGCGAGCTGTTTCTCGAGGATCTGATCAACGTGCGGCAGATCATGGTGGCCAGCCGCGATCTGCCGATCGGCGATCTGCGCCCGCAGGTGGCGGAGGCCTACTGGCGCACCGACAGCCTGCCGATGGCGCTGAACATGGTGGAAGCGGGCTTGGGGTGGGGTAATTTCCCGCTGTCGCTGGCCGAGCCGCTGCTGGCGCAGGGGCGGCTGGTGCGGCTGAAATTCAAAAATACCAAGAACGAGCTGCGCTTGCCGATGCATCTGATCTGGCTGAAGAGCCGCCCGCTGGACAAGGCGGCGCGCGAGCTGGTCGAGCTGATGCGCGCGGCGCCGCAGGGATCTTGACGCACTGTTATTGCTTTTGTTTTCACCTCTGCGCTAGTTTGAATAAAAAATGACAACGGGAGAGTGGGCATGTTGAGCGAGACGGCGCTGTCAATAATAAGCATTACCGGCGCGATAGCGCTGGGGGCGATGAGTCCGGGGCAAAGCTTTATTCTGGTGGCGCGTACGGCGGTGGCTTCCTCACGTGGCGACGGCATGGCGGTCGCGCTGGGAATGGGCGTCGGATGCTTTGTCTTTGCACTGTTGGCCCTGCTTGGGCTGCAGTCGCTGTTGCTGGCGCTGCCATGGCTTTACGGGACGTTGAAGCTGTTGGGCGGCGCCTATCTTATCTATCTGGCGTTCAACATGTTGCGCGGTGCCAACCGGCCGCTGAACGTGGATGGAGTGGGCGGGCAGCCGCTGGGATGGCGTAAAGCCTTCACCACCGGTCTGCTGACTCAATTGGGCAACCCGAATACGGCCATCGTCTTTGCCAGCGTGTTCGCCGCGTTGCTTAGCCACGCGATTGCGCCGTGGATGTATGTGGCGCTACCCTTGATCGCGCTGGCGGTCGATGTGGCGTGGTACGCCTTTGTCGCCTTCGTGCTCTCTTCGCCGCGTCCGCGCCAGATTTATCTGCGCTTCAAGGCCTGGTTCGATCGCTTGAGCGGCGGCGTGCTGGCGCTGTTGGGCATCAAACTGATGCTTAGTCGCTGAGTTTCACTCCGCGTGGCGTTTGCGCCACCAGAAGCGCACCAGCAGGATGGCGGCAATCGCCAGCGCGACAAACAGCAGGCTGGAGAGTTTTTTATTGAAGCCGGTAAAGAAGCTTTCGATCGCCTGGCCGCCAAAATAGCCGAGCATGACGAAGATCGTCGCCCACAGAATAGCGCCGAGGATGTTGAGCGGCACAAAGCGCGACGGCGGCAGGCGGCTGGCGCCGATCAGCACCGGACCGATGATGCGGAAGCCGTACATAAAGCGCACTCCGATAACGAACAGCATCGGGTGGCGAGCGATCAGCCTTCTGGCGCGCGCGATGCGCTTTTCCTGCCCTTTGAGCCGCGAGATGACTCGGCCTTCGAACCGGCGGCCGGTGAAGTACAGCAGCTGATCCCCCAACGTGCCGCCGAGCGCCACCACCGCTATCACCCACGGCCAGTGCAGCAGCCCTTCGTGGGCGGCGATGCCGCCCAGCAGCGTGATGGTTTCTCCCTCAGCCAGGCAGCCGATAAACAACGCCCAGTAGCCGTAGTCCGTAATGTAGTGGGCCAAATCGGTCATTCCTTACTCCTTATGTGACTGACGCATAAGGGCAAGTATACGCCCGATCGCTAGCCTTGGGCGATCTGGGCCACCAACGCTCTGCGCTGCGCCAGGCTTTCCGCCATTTGTGCCTGTACCTTGGCGTAAATGTGCGGCGGGGCCAGTTCCGGCGTGCCGCCCGTGAACGGCGGAGCCGGGGCGTATTCCAGATAGAGTTGGATCGTCTGGGCAGTGTCTTCGCCGTGCAGTTCGGCGATCAGCGCCAGCGCAAAGTCGATGCCGGCGGTGACGCCGCCGCCGCTGATCACGTTGCCGTCGCGCTCAACGCGTGCAGCGCTGGGTATGGCGCCGAATAGCGCCAGGCTGTCGCGCATCGACCAGTGGCAGGCGGCGCGTTTGCCCGGCAGCAAGCCGGCGGCCGCCAGGATCAGCGAACCGGTGCACACCGAGGTCAGGTAGCGGGCATCGGCGCCCAGCCGCCGGATTTGCCGCATGAACGCTTCATCCTGCAGCGCCTGGGTGCAGCCGCTGCCGCCCGGCACGCACAGCACGTCGCAGCGCGCGATCTCCGGCAGCGGGCGCAGTTGGGTGAAGTGCAAGCCTTCCGATTCGACATCCGCGCCGTCTACCGAAGCGACGACGATTTCCGCGCCCGGCATGTGGCGCAGAAACTGCAGTGGGCCGGTGAAATCGAGCTGGGTGACGCCTTGATAGATGGGAAATACAATCACGAGTGGTTCAGACATGACATTCGCCTCATTTTTATCGTTGGACCTGGGCCATAATAGCCGCCCTGTTTTTGGCTGATATGACAGATAACCCTCAAAAAGCGCCATCATGAAAACGATCGGTTTTGTGGTTTTTCCCGGTTTCAACCTGCTGGACTTTGCCGGCCCGCTGGCGGCGTTCGATAACGTCAGCCAGTTTACCGATCCGCCGGCCTACCGCTGCGTGGCGATCTCGCCGCAGGGCGGGATGGTCGCCAGCTCGGCCGGGGTGGAGATCGCCACGCAGCCATGCGGCGACGAGCGTTTCGATACGCTGGTGGTGGCCGGCGGCAGCGGCAACGTGATGGCGGCGCAGTCGCCGGCGCTGGTGTCGTTTCTGACGACTCACAGCCGGCGAGCGCGGCGCATCGCCAGCGTGTGCACCGGCGCGTTTATTCTGGCGGCCTGCGGTTTGCTGGACGGCAAGCGCGCCACCACCCACTGGTATCATGCGGCGCGGCTGCAGCAGAGTTACCCGCGCATCCGCGTCGACAGCAACCGTATCTTCATTCGCGACGGCGATATCTGGACCTCGGCCGGCATCAGCGCCGGCATCGATCTGGCGCTGGCGTTGATAGAAGACGACCTTGGCGCCACGATGGCGGCGGGCGTGGCGCGGCAGCTGGTGGTCTACCACCGGCGCCCCGGCGGGCAGTCGCAGTACTCGCTGCTGCTGGCGTTGAACCCGTCGTCGGATCGCATGCGCGCCGCGCTGTCGTTCGCGCGCGAGCACTTGCACCTGCCGCTGTCGGTGGCGGATCTGGCCGACGCCGCCTGCCTGAGCGAGCGCCAGTTCGGTCGGCTGTTCCGCGCCGAAACCGGGCAGACGCCGGCCAAGGTGATCGAACAGCTGCGGGTGGAGGCGGCCAGGGTGCGCATCGAAGAGAGCACCGAGCCGCTGGAGGCGATCGCCCGTTCGGTGGGATTCAGCGATCCGGAGCGCATGAGGCGGGCGTTTATCCGGGTATTTGGCCTGTCGCCGCAGGCGATCCGCCGGCTCGGCCGCGCGGGATAACTTTTTTGCCACGCCTGGCGGCGGGGCACACCAGAGGAGCAACGGATGTATCAGGATTTCGAGAGCGAATTGAACTGGGCGATGCGCCATATGCCGCGCACCCGGGCGGCGGTGGCGGCGTTGCCGGACCTGCAAGGGGTGCGGCTGGCGTGCAATATGCACCTGGATCTGAAAATGGCGCCGCTGGTGGCCGGTCTGCTGGACAAGGGCGCGGCGATCTTTCTGACCACCTGCAATCCCACCACGGTGCAGAACGACGTGGTGGCCTGGCTGGAACGGCGGGGCGCGCAAGCCTATGCCTGGCGCGATATGGGCGCCGGCGAGTGGTCGGAATCTTTCGACCGCGCGTTGGCCTGGCAGCCGACTCACCTGTGCGAAATGGGGGCGGATTTGACCACCCGTTTGCACCAATCGCCGAACGGCCCGCAGATCGTCGCCGGGCTGGAAGCCACCGGATCGGGCATCAATCGTTTGAACGGCGTGGCGCCGCGCTACCCGATCTTCAACTGGGACGATCTGCCGGTGAAAGAGGGGCTGCACAATCGGCATATGGTTGGGCTGACCGCCTGGCACACCTTCTTCCAGACCACCCATTTGACCCTGCACGAAAAGCGCGTGCTGGTGATCGGCTACGGCCTGGTCGGGCAGGGGACGGCGGCGGCGGCCAGGGCTTACGGCGGCCAGGTGATGGTGGCGGAAATCGATCCGGCGCGCGCGCTGCAGGCGCGTTATGACGGCTGGCAGGTGGTGGATTTGGCGAGCGCCGTCGCGCAGGCGGACGTGATCGCCACCGCGACCGGCGCGAAAAACGTGCTCTCGGCGCAGCATTTGCAGCAGGCGCAGGACGGCGTGTTTATCCTCAACGTCGGCCACGTGGCGGAAGAGATCGACGTCGGCTTCCTGCAAGGCCTGCGGCACCACGAGCCGATGCCTTATGTGAACGCTTACCAACTCAATGAAAAGACGGTCTATTTGCTGGCCAACGGTTCGATGTTCAACCTGACCGCCGGCTACGGCGACAGCCTCAACGCCTTCGACGTGACGCTGGCGGTGATGGCGGCCGGCATCGGCCATATCGTCGGCGCGGGGGCGCGGCAAACGCCGGGGCTGTACCTGCTGCCGCAGTCGGCCTGGCAGCCGGCGCTGTAACTTTTTCTACGTGGGCGTTCATCCCAGAGCGCCCGCGGGCTGCGTCGTTTTTCGGCCGACAGAATTTGTCACAAATCCGCCATACAATCCCAGTGCCAAGCGCTGAACCCTCACATATAATTCGCTGAGTTCAAGCCCCCATTTCAGAGTAATGCCTGTGAAAATACGTGTTTTGGTTCTGACCCTGCTCGCTTTGCAGGCGGGCGCAGGCTTTGCGCCGCGCGCGCTGGCCAGCGACAACGCTGCCGCCCTGCACGCCACCCAGCCGGAGCTGGCCTCCGGCAGCGCGATGGTCGTCGATATGCAAACCCATAAGGTGATGTACGCGCGCAACCCGGATGAAGTGGTGCCGATCGCCTCGATCACCAAACTGATGACCGCCATGGTCACGCTGGACGCGCACCTGCCGCTCGACGAGATGCTGGCGGTGGATATCCACCAGACGCCGGAGATGAAAGGGGTGTATTCGCGGGTGCGGCTGAACAGCGAAATCAGCCGTAAGGATATGCTGCTGCTGGCGCTGATGTCGTCGGAAAACCGCGCCGCCGCCAGCCTGGCGCACCACTATCCGGGGGGCTACAACGCCTTCATCAAAGCGATGAACGCCAAGGCCAAGGCGCTGGGCATGACCAATACCCATTATGTGGAACCGACCGGGCTCTCTATCCATAACGTGTCGACGGCGCGCGATCTGACCAAGCTGCTGATCGCCACCAAGCAATACCCGTTGATTGGCCAGCTCAGCACCACCACCGAGCGCATGGCCAGCTTCAAAGATCCGAACTATACGCTGCCGTTCCGCAACACCAACCATCTGGTGTATAACCCGAAATGGAATATCCAGCTGACCAAAACCGGTTTCACCAACCAGGCGGGCCACTGCCTGGCGATGCGTACGGTGATCGGTAACCGCTCGGTGTCGCTGGTGGTGCTGGACGCCTTCGGCAAATATACCCACTTCGCCGACGCCAACCGGCTGCGCAGTTGGATTGAAACCGGCAAGGTGACGCCGATCCCGGCCGCCGCCCGCGACTATCGTCGGCAAAAAGACGCCAGCCTGGCGAAAAACGCCACCGAATGACCCGCCTGGCGGCCTGCTCGTTTGCAGCAGGCCGCTATCGGCCCTCGGGCCGCCTGATGACAAATCCCCGCTCGCGATCGCCGTCGAAACCCGCTTTGAGATAAAGCTGGTGCGCGCCGGTGCGTTGCTGCCCCGACAGCAGCATCACTTTGTAACAGCCCTTGCGCCAGGCCAGCTGCAGCGCGTATTCGATCATCGCGAGCGCCACGCCGTGGCCGCGATAGGGCTCTGCCGTCACCATGTGCTCGATGACGCCGAACGGCTGCGCCTGGTGCGCCAGCCCCGGGATCAGTGCCAGCATGCAGGTGGCGATCGGCTGTTCCTCGTCTGCCGCCACCACCAGACGGATCGCCGGATCGTCCAGCAGGCGTTGCAGGGTGCGGCGTGCGTCGTCGGTACGCAGCGGCGCATCCTGTGGGCGCAGCTCGCGATACAGAGCCAACAGGCCGTTGAGATCGTCCGGCTGCGCCAGGCGATGAATGATGCTCATGGTTGCTCCTTTCCGCCGCTTCAACGGTAATCCGCTATCCTCCATTAATACCACAACGATTGCCGGAGAGGATGTTATGAGTCAGGTTTCGACCTTTGTCATGTTCCAGGGGGAGGCGCAGCAGGCGATCGACCTCTACAGCCAGGTGTTTGCGCGTTTTCGGCTCATGCAGGTACAGCATTACGACCCGACGCCGGACGGCCGGCGATTGATCAAGCATGCCGCCATCGATTTCGACCGGCAGAATCTGGTGTTTATCGACAGCCCGATCAGCCATGATTTCAGCTTTACCCCGGCGGTGTCGCTGTTCATCAACCTGCCTAACGAAGAGGCGCTGGAGCAGGCTTTCCACCGCCTGGCGGAGGGCGGCAAGGTGCTGATGCCGCTCGACGACTACGGCTTCAGCGCCCGCTTCGGCTGGCTCAACGATCGCTTTGGGCTCTCCTGGCAGCTCAATGTCCCGGCGGGGGATCTGCCCTGAGGCTAAGGGGAGCGTGCAAAAGGCATGGCAGTTCCTGCTGTTGTTTCATATGCTTATCGCCGGGGCAGGAACTCTGCCGTGGGGAATACCGACAACATCATGGAAAGGTGCGAATTGATTGATTTTGACCGCTATGTTGAGCAAGCGAAGTCTTACGGCGAGTGGCCGGGGGCACAGGTGGGCACGTCGTCCGGCAGCGTTGAGGGATTGAGCTACCGCCTGTATCGGCAAACTGCCGAGAGCGAAGACGTGATCGTGGTTTATCACGGCGGCGGGGTTAACAGCGCCGCCGGGTATGACATTCTTGCGCGCCAGCTGGCTGCCGAGCCAACGCTCGCGGTGTGCCTGGTCGATATTCGCGGGCATGGCGATTCCACGGGAGAGCGGGGGACGGTTGAGCGGCCTGAGCGTATTTGGCGCGATGTCGATGTCATCCTGGCGGAAATGCGCCTGCGTTTTCCGTTAGCGCGCAGGCACCTGCTTGGCCATTCCAGCGGCGCCGGGATGTTGCTCAACTACCTGACCCGCTATCCTTGTGAACAGCAGGCGGACAGCCTGACCCTGCTGGCGCCCGAGCTGGGGCCATTTTCCGGGATGGCCCGCGATTTGCCGGTGGCGGCCCGTTTTGCCCAGGTGCGCCAATGGCCCTTTGTGGCCAATGCACTCAGCGGTGGACGGTGGTTTGGGCAGTCTCGGGCGGTCAGCCTGAATTTTCCCCCGGCCGTGCTGGCCGCCGCCCCCGATTTTGTCTGCCAATACAGCGTTAATATGGCTAACGCGTTGACGCCACGCACCCCGGCAAAGCAACTGGCGGCGCTGCGATTGCCGACCTTGCTGCTGGCGGCGGCGCAGGATGAGTTGTTCAGCGCGCAATCCTTGCAGCGTTTCGTCGAACAGCATGGCAGCGTGCATGTTGCCTTTGGCTTGCTTGAGGGCAGTACGCATTTATCGTGCGTCTTTGAGGCCCACGATCATGTTCTGCGCTACCTCTCGCGCGTATTCGCTGGCGCGTCTGATGGAGACGTATCCGCGTAGCTGTTTGTTTCTTAATCACTTCTTCTCCGCCATTAACTGGACGGAGGAGTGGTGATTAAGATCACGAAATTAGTTAATAAATCTTTATGAATTTGATTGCAAAGTGTTAACATCCTGCCGCTTTCATTAGGCTTGCTAATGATATTCTTATTGTCAAGGAATGCTCAGGATGGATTACCAAAACGTCTTTCAATTGACGGATCAGGAACGAAACGAGTTATTTTCGGCATTAGATAAAATTGCTTACGATCCCGCCGGCGGTGATGCGTATATTCACGCTATACGAACGGCGATGATTACCCATTTGCCCCACAGATTAAGCGCCGCATTAAGCCAGCAAAAGGCGTCAATCAAACCACGGCCTTACCTTATTTTAAAAAATGTGCCGGTGGATAAAGAAGTTTTCTTTTCCCCTTGTCCGAACCAATACACGCCTTCGGCCAAATCCGGGAATATCAGCGAAAACCTGTTGGTGGGTATTTCTTCGCTAATCGGTGAGCCCTATTCGATGTATTTCGAGGGGAAGGAGCTGATTAATAATCTGATCCCCAAACGCGAAGCCAAAAAAGAGTATACCGGTCTGGGGTTCGATGTTGAACTGGACTTCCATATTGAAAATGCGGCGCTGAAACACCTGGAACAGTTCAACGTCTCGCCGATGGGCCTGCTGCTGGCCGGTGTGCGCCGCGATCCGCACAGCCCGATGACGCGCATCTCCGATTCGCGTCTGGCGATCGCTCAACTGAGCCGCGAGGACGTCGAAACGCTGGCCAGCCCGCTGTACAGCATCAAACTGCCTTACCGCTGGCGCCAATCCACGCAGGCCGGGCGGGAAGAAACCGCGCTGGTGCCGCTGATTTCGCAAAATCACGTATTGCCGGATGTGAGCGCCGTCTTCTATCCCGGCATGATTGCGGCCAGCACGCCGCGAGCGGAAGCCGCGCTGGAGCGTTTCTACGGGCTGGTGAAAGAAAACGCCATCGGCATCGATATTTGCCCAGGCGATTTGGTGTATATCGATAACCGCTTTGCGCTGCATTCGCGCGATAAATTCACGCCTTCTTTCGATGAAAGAGATACGCCGTTGCGCTGGGTGCAACGCGTCTTCATTTCGGCAAGCTTGTGGAATCACCGCAACCTCAATCAGGTTGAAGAGCGCATTTTCTCGATTTAAGGTTATTATTCATGCTGAACGTTTTTCTTTCTATATTGCCGATTTTTTTGTTAATCGTGCTGGGCTATTTGTCAAAACTCTATGTTAAAGACGTCGCCGTATTTTGGGGCTTCTCAGACAAATTTGTTTATTACCTGTTTTTTCCGGCGCTGTTGATATTGGATATCAGTGAGGCGGATTTTAGCGGCGCGGACAGCTTTTATCCCGTTGTGGCGACCATTGTTTCCACGCTGGCCATCGCGTTGATTATTTTCGTTGGCAAACTGTTCTTCAATACGTCGGCCGATCTGTTTACCTCCATTTTTCAGGGCGGAGTCAGATACAACTCTTATGTATTCATCGCGCTGTCGCAATCGCTGTTCGGTAGCGAAGGGGTGGCACTGTCCGGTTTCTTCGTGGCATACATGATCATTCTGACCAACATCATGAGCGTGTTGGTGATGAACCACTACGGCACCGGCAGCAAGAAAAGCCTGAGCGGCGCGCTGCTGGCGCTGACGAAAAACCCGCTGATCATCGGCGCGTTGTTCGGGGTGCTGATGAACCTGTGCAACCTGCACATTACCGGCGCGCTTAAACAGCTGTTCGTTTATCTCTCCAACGCCGCCACGCCGCTGAGCCTGATGTCGGTCGGCGCAGGGTTGATCGTCAGCATGCATATCCGCAAGCTGGTTTCCATCTCTTATGCGACCGTGCTGAAGTTGGTGGCCATGCCGCTGATTACCATTGCGCTGGTGCACTATTTCGGTGCTACCGGCGTGCCGGCCAGCATCGCCATTCTCTACTCCGCCGTGCCTTGCGCCGGCAACGCCTATATTCTGGCGCGGCAAATGGGGGGCGATCATGAAGCGATGGCCTCCATCATCACCTGGACGACGCTGCTGTCGGTTATCACCGTGACGTTCATCCTGGGCAGCGTAGCGCTCTAACGCCGGCGCCGGGCGGCATTCGCCCGCCCGGCGTTTTCCGCAATCCTCTCATATCCTTTCATGACGCTTTACCGCTATGCTAAAAATAGAATGGCCCGTGAATATGAAAAGGATGAATCATTTTGGCAGGAAGTAGCTTACTTACCCTCATCGACGACATCGCCTCGTTGTTGGACGACGTCTCGTTAATGAGCAAAATGGCGGCAAAAAAAACCGCCGGGGTGCTGGGGGACGATCTGGCGCTCAACGCGCAGCAGGTCACCGGCGTTAAAGCCGATCGCGAACTGCCGGTGGTGTGGAGCGTCGCCAAAGGTTCGTTGATCAACAAGGCGATCCTGGTGCCGCTGGCGCTGCTGATCAGCGCTTTTGCACCCTGGGCGATTACGCCGCTGCTGATGGTGGGCGGCGCCTACCTGTGCTACGAAGGGTTCGAAAAGGTGTTTCACAGCCTGAGCCACGGCAAGGCGGCGCAGGAGGAAAAATCGGACGGGCCCGGCGCCAATGAGGACGCTGCGGCCTATGAGAAGCGCAAGGTGAAAGGCGCAATACGCACCGATTTCGTGCTCTCTGCCGAGATTATCGCCATCACGCTGGGCACCGTTGCCGGCGCCACCTTCAGCCAGCAGGTAATCGTTTTGTGCGGCATCGCCGTCGTGATGACGCTCGGCGTGTATGGCATCGTCGCCGGCATCGTCAGGCTGGACGATCTGGGGCTGTATCTGAGCCGCAAAAGCAGCGCGTTAGCGCGCTCCCTCGGCGGCGGCATCGTGCGCGCCGCGCCTTATTTGATGAAAACGCTGTCGATCGTCGGCACGGTCGCCATGTTTATGGTCGGCGGTGGCATCCTGACCCACGGTCTGCCGCCGGTGCATCACCTTTTCGAAGACTGGGCCTCGTACACCACGGTGGTGCCGACGTTTGGCCATATCTTGCAGGGGGTGGTTCCGGCTCTGCTGAACGTGGTGTTCGGGCTGGTGGCCGGCGGCGTGGTGCTGGCGGTGGTGTCGGCGCTGGGCGCGGTGCGCGCGCGTTTCAAGGCATGATGAAAAGTCTCGCCCCGAGAGGGGCGGGACGGTGCAGACGCTTTAAAATATCAGTTTGAGAACGCCGGTAATCGTCAACAAACCCACGATAAAGATGATGGCGACAATCCACAGAATAATTTTCATTTGATTCTCCCTTACCCGTTAAATGTGGCGCGCAACTGGCGCTAACTCAATGAAATCACTCTTCACTATAGACGCTAACTTCCTGTCGTGCGTTGCCATGCATTCAGGGGTGCCGATTGTCGCCCGCGCCCAGCGCGCGCTGCATGATGTGGGTGTCGCGCCATTCCCCCAGTTTGAACCCCACGGCCTTTAACGTCCCGACGCTGGTAAAACCGAGCGACTGGTGCAGCGCCAGCGAACCGCGGTTGGCGGCGGAATCGCCGACGATCGCCAGCATCTGGCGCCAGGGGCCTTGCTCACAGCGGGCGATCAGCGCGCTCAGCAGCGCCTTGCCGACGCCTTTGCCCTGTTGCCCCTCGGCGATATACACCGAGTCTTCCACGGTAAAGCGATAGGCCGGCCGGGGGCGATACGGCGTGGCATAGCAGTAGCCCACAATACGGCCTTCGCTTTTCGCCACCAGCCAGGGCAGCCCGGTTTCTTGCACCTTGCTCAGCCGCAGCTGCATTTCCGCCAGGGTCGGCGGCTGTTCTTCAAACGAGGCGGCACCGTACAGCACGTGGTGGGTGTAAATGCGCAGCACGGAGGCCATATCGTCCGGCGTGGCATCGAGGAGGCTGAGTACGGGAGCGGAGAGCGTCATGGTAATGCCTGTTTACCTTGGAAATCAGCGGATAAACGCCATTATGCGCGCCGCTCACCGCCGGGGTAAATCGGGTTTTCTTATGGTGAGATAAGAAAACCCTATGGGGTTGTCAGCCGCACAATGCAGCGCTCTGTGCCAACTGCGGGTCCAACATGGCGATCTGCTGCTCAATCACCGCCGGAAGCACCGGCCCTGAACGCGCCAGAATTGCCCCGACTTCCGCCAGTGAAACGCCCATCCGGCGCGCCAGTTCCCCGACTTTCAATAACATATGCAGCTCCTCCCTTGTGCGTGTCGGGATACTAAAGCCTGACGCCACGTAAGGGACAAGAGCGGGAAGAAAAGATGACGTTTTAAAAATCGGTGGTCTCCAGAGAGGCAAAAGCCCAGCTGGATGGCTGGGCTTCGCAGGTCCCTGAAAGGGAGGGTATAGCATAAGGGCCTTTATCGGCTACGGCGACAATTTCACCTGATTTGTCTGTTTTGTCAACAACAGCGTACTGGTCAGAACAGCATATTTTTGGCATTGATCGACTTAATGACGGCGAGTTGTATGTCAGCAACAAGCTCGCGCGACAGACATTGGGTAAGAAAGCCTCTCTCTTTACGGGCTCTGTTCAGCCGTTGGCGGCTGACTTGCTGCACCAGATCGCCCTTTGCCCAGCGCGTTTGCGGATGAAAGAATCTCATATCTTCGATGAGTTCACGCGTAATTTCGATGTGCAATCCCCGTTCGATCTTGTTCGAATCTCTGGTGGTCGACAGCGGTACGATAATGCAGGCGTTGCCGTTAATTTTGCCGTTTAACACAACAACTAAACGGTTCTTCACCATTTCTGGTGGAATGTGGCCATCATAAAAGCCGGCTTCATGCGGTTGGCAGACTGAGAGGGGATAGTTGCCATAGTTGCACTCAAGAATTTCCCCGACCTTGGGGGCAAATTTGATCGGCATCGAGACACTCCTTTGTTGTGAACAATCCGTGTTATGGAGGAGTGAGCATGCGGGCGTTTTGCTTTTAGAGAAAGGTGTGGCGTAAGGAAACGGGGAATGAAAGTGAAATATTGCGGATTCGTACGCAGAATCCGCCTTGATGATGGTCGAATTTACCAGCCTTTCACCGCGCCGCCGTTGAAGATTTTCTCGGCGGCCTTGGCCACTTCGTCTGACTCGTAGGCCTTGATGAAGTTCTGCACGTTCGGCGCGTCCTTGTTGTCTTCGCGGGTGACGATGATGTTGGTGTACGGCGAGTCCTTATCCTCGATGAAGATGCCGTCTTTGGTCGGCGTCAGACCGGTCTGGTTGATGTAGGTGGTGCTGATGACGGCGACGGTGACCTTTGGATCGTCCAGCACGTGCGGCAGCTGCGCGCCTTCCAGCTCCATGATTTGGTAATGGTGCGGGTTGGCGCTGATGTCCAGGGCGGTGGGCAACAACCCCTTACCTTGTTTCAGCGTAATCAACCCGGTTTTTTCCAGCAGCAGCAGGGCGCGCCCCAGGTTGGTCGGATCAAGCGGGATGGCGATCACCGCGCCGTCCGGCAGCTCTTTGAGCGATTTTATCTTTTTGGAGTAGCCGGCCATCGGGAAGACAAAGGTATTGCCGACTGCCACCAGCTTATAGCCGTGATCTTTGTTTTGCTGTTCGAGGAACGGGCGGTGCTGGAACACGTTGGCGTCCAGTTCGCCCTTGTCGGTAGCGTCGTTCGGCAGCAGTGAACCGCTAAAGCCGACCAGCTCGACGTCCAGCCCGTATTTCTCTTTCGCCACCTGTCTGGCGACTTCCGCCACGTCCTGTTCCGCGCCGTTGATGACGCCGACCTTGATATGATTCTGATCGGTTTTTTGATCGCAGCCCTGAAGCGCCAATACGGCGGCGAAGGCCGCCGCCAGAGGGGTGATACGCCAGCGTAAGGTCATCGAAGTCTCCCTGAAAAGAACAATAAAATCAGTTGTTTTTTGTCCTTACAGCTAAGCCTGAACCGCCGATGAAGTCAAACGCTCGTTCAGCATAAACGGCTATAGCTTATAGCCGTTATGCGGCGGGGGGTTATCGGCTGAGCGAACGCAGCACCACGATGCCCGGCGTAGCCATCACGTAATCCATAAAGGGCGAATCGACCACCCGCATGTTGGCCTTGCGCGAAGAGGCGTTGCGCAGCACCGGGCCGCTGTCGGTCATCACGAAGATGCCGGTGTGGGTCACGTCCAGCCCGTCCAGGTTGGTGTAAATACCGATGTAATCGCCGGTGCGCAGCTGGGCCAGCACCTTGTCGTCGACGTTGTCGCTGGGGATATAGGTCACGCTGCGTTGTACGTTGGGCAAACCGGGCAGGTAGCTGCTGCCGTCCGCCTTGCGGTTGAGGGTTTTCACGAGGGTGACGGCGTGCGGGCTGAGCTGCGCGGTGATGTCTTCGGCCACCTGGTGCGGCCGCTGCGCCCAGTCGGTGAAGAAGTGTTTGCGCTGCGGGAAGGCGATTTTGCCGTCGACGTAGCGAATGTCTACCAGACGCTGTACGAACTCGCTCTCGCTGCGGGCGGTGCTGAGCGCTTCCACATAATCGATGTAGGTGAAGCAATCCAGCCCGCGGAAGTCGATCACCAACTGCTCGGGCGTGCTCTGCGAGCCGATCAGGCGGTTGGCGAGATAGGGCGTGCCGAGAAACTCGCGCGAAATCAAATCGACGGTGCGGCCATGCGGCTGTGCGGCGGGCCAACCGGCGCGCAGCGTGAGGATCTCACGCAGCTTGCTGCGGGTGCTGGCGTCCATCTCCGGCTGCACGCCCGGCGGCGAAACGGTGACGTCGGTCGGCGGCGTTGCGGGGGTGACGGCGGCGGGGCGATCGGCGCATCCGCTCATGGCGATAGCTAACATCAGTAAAACAACCTTGTTCTGGTTCATACGGCCCTCCCTGGGTGTCGCTGGTTTATCAGAGTAAGTGATAACAGTTCTCATCCGATGGTAGGGGTTAAAAAGTAAACATAGCCTCAATGGCGGCCGATAAATCAGTAACCGATTTCGCTATTGAACGGCAAATACCAGAACAGCGCGATTTCGTGATCGGCGATCTCCGGCTCGGCGCGGTACAGCAAACGGTCGATGCCGCCGAGAATAAACCCGTAATGCTGGTAGCAGCGACAGGCGGCCAGATTGTTGTTCTGCGTTTCGAGCATCATACCCGAGGTTTCCTGCTGCCGCGCCCACTGTTTGGCGCAGTCCAGCAGTGCCCCGGCGATGCCCTGACGGCGCGCGTGAGCGCTGACCGCGATCTCGTCGATCAAGGTGTAACCGTTCCAGTTTTTGCTCAGCGTGATGTGGCCAACGGCTTCGTCCTGGCGATACGCCAGGAAGGTCACGCTGTCTTCGTTGGCGAACGGCGCCAGGGGATACTGTTTACGAAACGGCGCCACCGGGCGGGTTGGCCAGCTGTCGACCGGGCTGTCGAACTGCGGCAGGGCGTAACTGCGGATGGTAAAGCCGAAATCGCCGCACGTCAGGTAATCATCGGGCAGCGCCTCAATGGCCGCGATGCGGATGGCCGGGGTCATTATGGCAGCTCCCGCAGCAGGCGCGCCGGGTTGCCGGCATAAATTCCCTTGCGGGTAATGTCGCGGGTCACGACCGCCCCGGCGCCGATCACCGCGTCGCTGCAGATCTCCACCGCCAGGATCGTGGCGCCGGAGCCGATGGACACCCGATCGCCGACGCGCGTGCGCCCCCAGCTGGCCGGATCGGCATTGGGCGCTCCGTCTTTGAACAGATCGTTGGCGAAGGTGACGCCGTGGCCGACAAAGCACGCTTCGCCGAGGGTGACGTATTCGCAGATAAAGCTGTGCGACTGAATTTTACTGCGCGCGCCGATGCTGACGTGGCGCTGGATCTCCACGAACGGGCCGACGAAGACATCGTCGCCGAGCCGGCAGCCGTACAGATTGCTGGGCTCGACTACGGTGACGTTGCGCCCGGCGTCGACGTCGACGATCCCCGCCTGGCGGGTGGTGATAACGGATGACATGACCTTCCTCGCAGCCTGGTTTTTATGGTGGGAGTATAAGACAAAGCGTTGCGGCGTTGCGCTTTCCGCACGTTTTTTCGCCGAAAGACTATAATTAGTACAGGGGAGAGAGCCCCGTGGCCGCAATCCTCGCACGGGTAGCTGTCCGTCGGAGGTGTGAAATTCGTTCGCCGATCGCGGCCTACGGCGAGATAGGAGGTGTCTCATGGTCAGTCATGTTTGGGGACTTCTGGCGCATCCCAGCGCCGAGTTCGAACAGATCAAAAGCGAGAATGAAAGCGTCTCGCACCTATACACCCATCACGTGTTGCTCTTGGCAGCAATCCCGGTGGTCTGCGCCTTTATCGGCACCACCCAGTTGGGCTGGCTCTCCGGCGAGGGACATGCCATCAGGCTCGACATGTTTACCGCGCTTTATACCGCCGTGGCGTTTTACCTGCTGATGCTGGCGGGCGTAGCGGCCATGGGGAAAGTCATTCACTGGATGGCGCGGCGCTATGAATCGCGCCCCAGCCTGCACCGCTGCATGGTGTTCGCCGGCTACGTGGCGACCCCGATGTTCCTCAGCGGGATTGTGGCGCTCTATCCGGTCGTCTGGCTGTGTCTGTTTGTCGGCATTATCGGCCTGTGCTATTCGGGCTATCTGCTGAATCTGGGGATCCCGCACTTCCTGAATATCGACAGTAAGGAAGGGTTCATCTTCTCCAGCTCGACCTTCGCTATCGGTATCCTGTTGCTCGAGCTGTTGCTTGGGGTGACGGTGCTGCTGTGGGGGTACGGTTCCTGGTTGTTCTGAGTTAACGGCTGTTGTTATCGCCCCCGCGCCGGTGGAACGGCGCGGGGGCTTTTGCTTTTATACGCGGCGGAAAACCAGCATCACACCGAGCACGATGCCCGCCATGCCCAGCAGGCTCAGCGCCGCCAGCGCGTGGCCGAGCAACAGGTAGTCCAGCAGGGCGGTCACCGCCGGGATCAGATAGAACAGGCTGGTGACCTGCACCAGGTTGCCGCGCTGGATCAGGCGATACAGCAAGAAGGTCGCCAGCACCGAGATCACCACCGCCATCCACAGCAGCGGCAGCACGAACGCCGGCCGCCATTCGACCCGCAGCGGCTCAAACGGCAGCGCCAGCGTACACATCAGCAACCCGACGGCATACTGCAGCGGCAAGACCGCCAGCGGCGGCTGCGTCATGCCTTTTTGCAGCAGGGTGCCGGCGGTCATGCAGCCCAGCGCGATAAAGGCGAACAGCATGCCGCTCAGCGAGAAGTGGGCCACCATCAGGCTTTGGTACACCACCAGCGTCAGCCCGACCATTGCCAGCGCCAGGCCGAGCGCCCGCAGCCCGGTGCAGCGCCGTTCGGTGATGAACTGGGTGAGGATCGGCTGTACGCCGAGCAACGTCGCCAGCACGCCGGGCGTAATACCCTGTTCCAGCGCCAGCAGATAGCAGATTTGATAGCTGCCGATCATCAACACGCCAATCAGCGCGACGCGCCGGCGGGTGCCGGGAGCGGGCAGGCACTGGCGCTGCCACAGGCCGATGGCCAACAGCACCGCCAGCGCGATGGCGCAGCGGAAGAACAGGAAAGCGAAGGCGGAGGCGTGCTCCAACCCCCAACGGGAGAAGATCGCGCCGCTGCTCCAAAGCAGGACGAACAGCGTAGCCAGGCCGGCATTGGCCCAGAGAGAAGGTAATCGCATGTCAATTTCACCTGTCGTGAAAATTACAGGCTCCGGCGCGCGCGGCGGTCTACGCCTGAACGCAACAGATCAATAAGCCGGAGGTAAAAAGTCGGTTTGGCTTAGCGCACAACCACAATGCGTGGCGGGTAAGCGGCAACCGCTGAAACGACAGAGGAAACGGCGGGTGGAGCGGAGGAAGCACACAGCAAAACGACGGCCGGAACGGTCGCGTCTGTCGGATCTGTGCTGTGCGCCAGGTAGGTCATGTGAGTTCCTGAAAATCGGCAATGAAACTAATCGCTTCAAACATAACCAAGTTCGCCGGGATGCGCAATCGGAAATCATCATTACTTAATTGATAATGAAAATCATTATCATTAATAAAAGGCTGTGCTATGTTGCTTTGGCCGCGCAGTGTTGACGCAGGGGGCGCGGCAAAATACGTTGCGATTCGCTTTTGCAGAAGGCGGGCAATCGTGATAAAAATATTGATATGTTATAATATAACAATTAATGCATGATGAATCCAGTTCACGACATCCTCCACGTTGATAGGGTTAGCCTGGCCGGCCATGGCGGGGCATTGATACTCGACAACATCCATTTCGCGCTGCGCGCCGGTGAGAAGCTGGCGGTGATCGGCCCTAACGGCAGCGGCAAGTCCAGCCTGCTGCGTGCCCTGATCGGCGAAACGCGGCCGGACAGCGGCGGCATTCACTGGCGAGGGCGGGCCTTGTCCGAGTGGCCGGCGGCGGAACGCGCCAAAAGCATCGCCTTTCTGGCGCAAAACGATTCGCCGGATTTGCGGCTGTCGGTTGAGGACTACGTGGCGTTGGGCCGTTTACCGCATGGCGAACGCTCTGCGGCGGGAAAACGCATCGTTGACGAAGCCATCGGGGAAACCGGGCTGGCGCCGCTCAGGCACCATCCGCTGGGGCGGCTCTCGGGCGGCCAGCGTCAGCGCGCCGCGCTGGCCCGGGCGTTGGCACAGTCTCCCGATCTGTTGTTGCTGGATGAACCGACCAATCACCTCGATCCGCCCGGGCGCTCGGCGCTGCTGTCGTTAGTGAAAAATAAAGAGATTGCCGTGATTGCGGTGCTGCACGATTTGCCCGTGGCAGAGGCGTTTGCCGATCGGATCCTGGTGCTGAACGAAAGCCGCCAGGTAGCCTGTGGTACGCCCGAGGCGGTGTTGCAAACTCCGGTGATTTTGCCGGTGTTCGGCATGAACAGTTTCAAGGTGGCGCATCCCGTCAGCGGGAAAACGCTGCGCATTTTTGACGTTCCCCATTGTGCTTGATCAACCAGAGAGAAACATGAACGCACGCGTATTCATCCTGCTTCTGCTGCTGGCCGCCAGGTCGGCAGCGGCCGAACATTTTCCCGTCACCGTAGAAAGCTGCGGTGTGCCGGTCACCTTCAACCAGGCGCCGCAGCGCGCCGTCATCAACGACATCAACATGGCCGAGATGGCCTTTGCACTGCATCTGCAGGATCGCATTGTCGGGCTGACCGGCATCACCGGCTGGTACAAACTGACGCCCGACTTCAAGGCCGCGATGGGCGCCATTCCCGAACTGGCGCCGAAATATCCCGCTTTGGAAACGCTGCTGGCGGCACAGCCGGATTTCTTTTTCGCCGGCTGGAATTACGGCATGAAGATCGGCGGCGACGTCACGCCGGAGAAGCTCGCCCCGTTCGGCATCAAAACGCTGGTGCTGAGCGAGAGCTGCGTACAGGCCGGCGGGCGGCCGCAGAAGGCCGATATGAACCTGCTGTATGACGATGAGCTGAAGCTCGGCAAGATTTTCGGCAAACGCCAAGAGGCCACCGCGCTGGTTGAGGGCTGGAAGCGCCGGTTGGCTGCGCTGCCCGCCAGGCCGGCGGGCCAGGCGCCGCTCAAGGTGTTCGTCTATGACTCGGGGGAGGATAAGCCTTTCACCAGCGGCAAATACGCGATGCCGACGGCGATCGTCGAAGCGGCCGGCGGCCGCAACGTGATGGACGGCTTGCCGGCGAGCTGGACGACGGCGTCCTGGGAGGCGGTAGCGGCGG
Source organism: Serratia sp. 2880STDY5682894 (assembly GCF_001537385.1). Lineage (NCBI taxonomy): Bacteria > Pseudomonadati > Pseudomonadota > Gammaproteobacteria > Enterobacterales > Yersiniaceae > Serratia > Serratia sp. 2880STDY5682894. The sequence goes on from NZ_FCJA01000003.1 coordinate 59,021, forward strand.
CCGAGCCTGACTTCATTATTCTGCTGGATTACCAGACCGGATCGGGTGCCGATGCGCTGCGGCGCTTCCTCGAGTCCCACCCGTTGATGAAATTAACGCCTGCCGTACGGCACCATCGCTATCTGAAACTGCAGTATGCGGAGCTGACGCCGGGGCCGGCCAACATCGGCGCAGTGGAAAAGCTGGCGCGGGCGCTGTACGCGCCGGAGGCTGAATGAACTCGCCGACCCGGCGGTTTATGTTGCTCGCGCCGTTGGCGCTGTCGGTATTGTGCGGGTTAATGATCTGGAGCCTGCAGCTGGGCAGCGTCGCGCTGTCATGGCGGCAGACGATGGCGGCATTGGGGCTTTCATCGGCGCCCCTCTCCGGCATGCTGGACACTATCGTCGTGCAACTGCGGGTGCCCAGAGCCTTGCTGGCGGCCTTGACCGGCGCCGGGCTGGCGATGACCGGCGCGCTGCTGCAGACCACCACCCGCAATGAGCTGGCCGATCCTTTTTTGTTTGGGCTCTCCTCCGGCGCCTCCGCCGGCGCGGTGCTGGTCATCACGCGCTTCGGCGATGCGCTGGGCGCGCTGACGTTGCCGCTGTCCGCCTTCGCCGGCGGCGTTTTGTCCGCCTTGGCGGTGATGATCCTGTTTCGCGTCGGCCGGGTCAGGCGCGCCGAGCAGCTGATCGTCTGCGGCCTGGCGGTCTCGTTTTTGTTCAGCGCGCTCACCAGCTACCTGGTGTTTTCCGGCGATCAGCGGGCGGCCGGTTCGGTGTTGTTCTGGTCGCTCGGCGGGTTGGGGCTGGCGCGCTGGGATAATCTGTTCATTCCGCTGGCGAGTTTCGTGCTGCTGGCCGGGTTTACGGCGCTGCGTTGGCGGGCGCTGGACGCGCTGCTGGCGGGCGAGCAAACCGCCCATTCGATGGGGGTCAACGTGGCGCGCCTGCGCACCGAGACCTTTCTGTGCTGCGCACTGTCCACGGCGTTTCTCGTTTCGCTGACGGGCGTGATCGGCTTTGTCGGGCTGATGGTGCCCTACCTGGCTCGGCGCCTGGTGGGTGTGCGCCACCGTTTGGCCGTGCCGATGTGCGGCCTGCTGGGGGCGACGCTGCTGACCGGCGGCGACATGCTCAGCCGCAGTCTGATCCCCAATCAGGAGCTGCCTATCGGCATCATTACGGCCGGGCTGGGGGGCGCGTTCATCGTGTCCTTGCTGCTGCGTGCGGAACGATGAACGCCACCCTGTCTCAATAGAGTTCCAGATGCAGGCGCTGCTGCTCAATCAGCGTCTGCCACAGGTTTTCCGCCCCGCAGGCTTGCTCCAGCGCCGTCGCCACGGCATGTTCCAGATACTGGCGATTGCCGCACAGGTAGACATGCGCTCCCCGCCGCAGCAGGCCGCTGATGGCATCGGCATGCTCGCCGATCGCATGCTGCACATAATATTTGGCGGCGGCGTCGCGCGAGAAGGCGGTGATGAGGCGCGTGAGTACGCCCGCCGCGTTCAGTGCTTCTAACGCTTCGTGATACAGGAAGTCTTCATCGCGCCGTTTTTCGCCGAAGATCAGCACGGTTTCGCGCCGTTCACCCTGGGCGGCCATTTCGCGCAGCAAGCCTATCAAGGGCGCGATGCCGGTACCGGTACCGATAAGCAGCACCGGCACGGTGGTATCGCGCGGCAGGTAAAAGCCGGGGTTGGCGCGGCAGAAGAGGCGGAAAGGGCCGGGTTGGCTGAGCAGCCAGCCGGTCGCCGTGCCGCGCCGGGTGCGGCCGTCGCGTTCATATCGTACGTCGCGCACGCACAGGTCGAGGCTCTCAGCCCGCGTTGCCGAAGCGATGGAGTAGGCGCGCGGCAGGCAAACGGGCAGCAGCGCCAACAGGTTCTCCAGCGTGACCGTCTGCGGCGGGCAAAAATCGTGCAGTACGTCCAGCAGATCGGCGCCGTACAGATAGCTCTCCATGGCTTTGCGCTGGCGGATCTTGAGCAAGCCTTTGAGCTCTTCGCTGTCGGCCAACTGCGCCAGTTCGCGCAGCGTCGTTTTGTTGAGCTGGCGCAGTTCCCGGCGGCGCAGCGCGTCAGTGGCCTCCTGCCTGCCGAGCCAGCCAGCCAGCCGGGTCAATAATCCTTCGTCGTTCTCCGGCAACAGATAGACGGTATCCCCAGCCCGGTAAACGATGCCGCTGCCGGCGATATTCAACCGCAGGTGCCAGGCCTGCGGTGTGCGTGCGCTGAGCGGCCGCCGTTCGAGGAGGGCGGCGCTGAACGCATGGTCTTCGCCGTAGGCGGTCACGCGCAGATGCAAATCGCGGCCGGCCTGGGCATCGCCGGCCAGCACCTTCTCCAGCGTCGTCAGCCAGGTTGCGAAGAACGGTTCGAAGTTAACGTCGGCGTCGACGCGATTGATGATGGCGCGGGCGCCGTATTGCGTCAGACGTGCATCCAGCGCCTGCGTGAAGCCGCAGAAATGCGGGTACGCGGTGTCGCCGAGACCGAAGATGGCGTAGCGCAACCGGTGGCGATCCGGCCATTGCGCCAGCGCGTCGGAAAAACGCTCGGCGTTGGCGGGCGGTTCGCCGTCGCCAAATGAGCTGGAGACGATCAGCAGGGCGTCACGTTCGCCCACATCGGCGGGCTGGATGGCGTTGAGTTCTTTCACGACGGGGCGGTAGGGTTGCAGGCTGCTTTGCTCGCCCAGGCGCATCGCCAGCGCCCGGGCGTTGCCCGACTCCGAACCGTAACCAATCAGGATGCGTTCGATAAGGTCGGCCATGGCGGTTACTTGTCGTAGTGGTTGTCGAACTGTTCTTTGGCGAATTCCACCGATTCGAAGTCGGTCATCAGATCGTTGATCACGCGGCGGATGCTGATATAGGCCGCGATATTGCCCTGGGCGTCATACAGCGGCTGCACCGTGGTGTCGACCACGTACAGCACGCCGCCTTTGCCGACGTTCGGAATGATGCCGGTCCAGATGCCGCCTGCCTTGATGGTGTCCCACATCGCTTTGTAAACGGCTTTCGGCACGGAAGGGTGGCGCACGATGCTGTGGGGCTGGCCCACCAGCTCTTCCCGGGAAAAGCCGGTCAGTTGGCAAAACAGATCGTTGACGTAGGTGATGGTGCCCTGCAGATCGGTGGTGGAGATCACCATCACTTTATCGAGCGCGGACAACAGCTGGGCGGAATCGAGGGTTTGACTCATGGTAGGTTCCTTCTCATTAACAACTTCGCGGTGATTGCCACGGCGGATGCCATGTATCCGTCATGACAGCTTTGTAATTGATTCTCATTTGCGATTGTGCGGTGAATGGTAATCGGGAAATTTATAAGTTGCAATAAAAATACATCTTTAAGGGCGCAGAAAGGTCACGACGAGGCAGGCAGGGGGAGAGGAAGCCCGCGCCGGCTGCGGCGGCGGGCTAATCGGGCGGTCTTAGCGGGGGTTTTCGGCCCAGCCTTTACGTTTGCTGGTTTTGCCGATGCCGGGGTTGAAGCTGTTGGTCGGATCGGCGGTGCGGTAGAACGCCTGCAGATCTGCCTTGGCGTGGTACAGGTGGCCGACGTTATGTTCCGCTGGGTACTCGGCGCCGCGCCGGTTGAGGATCTCGAGCATTTTTTCCTTCAGCGCGTGGCTGTCGACGCCCTTTTTCACCACGTAGTCCTGATGGAAGACGTGGCACATAAAGTGGCCGTAATACAGCTTATGCACCAGCTGGCTGTCGATCTCCGGCGGCAGGGTTTCGAACCAGTCGGTGTCGTTGCGGCGCAGGGCGATATCCAGCGCCAGAATATCCTCCACCTTGTCGGCGTGCACCGCATGGTAGCGCACGGCGGCGCCGGCGGCGGCGAAGCGGTGCAGGAAGGCCTTTTTGCCTTCGTCAGGCGTGCAGGTGAAGAAAGCGCCTTCGGCCTGGGCGAAGTACTCGGTCAGGTAGCGCTGCGCTTCGTCTACGCCGGGGCCGGCCATCTTCAGCAGCAGGTGATGTTCGAAACGTTCGCGGTATTCCTTCATGCGCTTCGGCAGGTGGCTCGGCGCCAGATGGCTCAGGCCCTGCATCAGCCGATCGGTCAGGTTGTGCGGCAGCAGCGGCAGCTTGTTGAGGCTGGCGTCCATACGGCCTTTCAGGGTGAAGAAGCGCGGCATCTGATCGGTGCCGAGCTTGTCGATCATCATGAAGGTGTCTTTGCCGTACACCTCGGCGATGTCGAAGATATCGCGGTGCATGTACTCACCGGCCACCGGCAGGTTTTCGAACTGGCTCAGCATGTGGCGGCGCAGTTCGGTCAGCACCGCGGTGTCGTTGGTGCCGATATAAAACACCTGCTCTTTGCCTTCTTTCTCGAAGGTGTCGAGTCGCACCGCGAACACCGCCAGCTTGCCGGCGCAGCCGGAGGCCTCGTACAGGCGGCGTTTGTCGGCGTTGAAGCGGGAAGGGGTGTCGGCATCGACGTCACGCACCCGGCTGGCGTACTCGTTATCCGAGGCGCGCAGCTCGCCGTACTCGACGTCTGTCGGGCGATAGTCGCCTTTTTCCAGCCGGGTGAGGATCTCTTCCGGCGTGTCGCCGAGGCGGATGCCCAGATGGTTCACCAGGCGCAGCTGGCCGTCTTCCCCGAGCTGGGCGTACAGCGCCATTTCGGTATAGGCCGGGCCGCGTTTCACCAGCGAGCCGCCGGAGTTGTTGCACACGCCGCCGATCACCGAGGCGCCGATGCAGGAGGAACCGATCACCGAATGCGGTTCACGGCCGTAGGGTTTGAGCAATTTCTCGAGGTGGTGCAGGGTGCTGCCGGGGAAGCCGACCACCTGCTTGCCGTTATCCAGCACCTGAATATGGTCGAGGCGCAGGGTGCTGACGATGACGATGTCGCGGTCATAGTCGTTGCCGCTGGGGGTCGATCCTTCGGTCAGGCCGGTATTGGCGGCCTGCATGATGACGATTTTGTCGGCGGCCACGCAGGCCTGCAAAATGCGCCACAGCTGCAGCAGGCTGGTGGGAAACACCACCGCCAGCGCCTGGCCTTCGCCGGAGCGGAACCCCTTGCGATACCGCTCGGTGTTGCGATCGCCGGTCAACAGCTGCGGGCCGCCGACGATGTCTTTAAGCTGGTTGATAAATGCCTGATTGCCTGACTGCATGCTGCCTGTCTCCCTGTCATCCCCGTCGCTTTAACCGCGGCGCCGGAGTGCCGCATATAAGCTAAGAGGCTATCAATTAAATAACTTATTAAGCTATCAGCTTGCCAGGCTAATGGCTTGCGGGTTTAGTAGCGTTCGGCGTAGCCGGCCCGGCGCTCTTCGTCGCGCAGCGTCAGGATCTCCACGCCGTCGGCGGTGACCGCCACGGTGTGCTCCCACTGCGCCGACAGTTTTTTGTCGCGCGTCACCACCGTCCAGCCGTCTTTCTTCTGCTTGATGCGGCGGTCGCCCTGATTGATCATCGGCTCGATGGTGAACACCATGCCTTCCTGCAGCACCATACCGCTGCCGGGTTGACCGTAGTGCAACACCGCCGGCTCTTCATGCATATCGCGGCCGATGCCGTGGCCGCAATACTCCCGCACGATGCTGTAGCCGGCCTGCTCGGCGTGCCGCTGGACGGCATGGCCGATATCGCCCAGGGTCGCGCCCGGTTTCACCGCGCGAATGCCCTGCCACATCGATTCATAGACGTTGTTCACCAGCCGTTTAGCCAGCGGCGTCACCTGGCCGATGCAGTACATCTTGCTGGAATCGGCGATATAGCCGCCGTTTTCCAGCGTGATGTCTACGTTGATAATCATGCCGGAACGCAGGATTTTGCTGGCCGACGGCACCCCGTGGCACACCACCTCGTCGATTGAGGTGTTGAGCACATAGGGGAAATCATACTGCCCTTTGCTGGCCGGGCGCGACTTCAGCTCGTCGACGATAAACGCCTCGGCGCGGTCGTTGATCTCCATGGTGGAGATGCCTTCGACGATAACCTCATCGAGCATAGCAAACACTTTCGCCAGCAGGGCGCCGGAATGGCGCATTTTGGCAATCTCTTCCGGCGTTTTAATCACAATCTGTTTCACCCGACAATCTCCTTCAGCGTCAGCGCATTATCTTTCATCATTTTTTTTACCAGTTGCGGGTAGGTCAGTTCCGGATGGAACTCCGCCAGCATGCCGATCTTGATCCAGTACTCGGCCTGCGCGTTGATCGAACGCGTCATGGTCAGGCTGGCGAGGCGCAGATCGTCATGCAGCGCGTCCGAAATTTTTACGATGCCCATCGGCGTCTCCCTAAGTGAACGATATACGAAGTGTATACGCTTTGGATGGTGGCGATGTGGCATTCTGTGGCGTAAGAAGATTCTGGCAACAACGATTGCCGCCGCCAGACAATGCGTTTATTGTGATGAACGACTTTTTTGCCATGATTTTTCAGAAGGATTTAAGGCGTGACTAAACTACGTGTTGGGGTGATTTTTGGCGGTAAATCGGCGGAGCATGAGGTGTCGCTGCAGTCGGCCAAAAACATTGTGGATGCAATCGACAAAGAGAAGTTTGATGTCACGCTGCTGGGGATCGACAAACAGGGGCAGTGGCACATCAACGACGCCTCCAACTACCTGCTCAACGCCGAGAACCCGGCGCTGATCGCGCTGAACCGCTCGAACAAGAACGTGGCGCTGATCCCGGGCCAGGAAAAACAGCAGCTGATCGAAGCGGGCAGCGCCGGCGCGCTGGGCCAGCTCGACGTCATCTTCCCGATCGTGCACGGCACGCTGGGGGAGGACGGTTCGCTGCAGGGGCTGCTGCGCATGGCCAATATGCCGTTCGTCGGCGCCGGCGTGCTCGGCTCGGCGGTCAGCATGGACAAAGACGTGACCAAGCGCCTGCTGCGCGACGCCGGCCTGGCGGTGGCGCCGTTCGTCACCCTGACGCGCGCCAACCGCGCCGGATCCACGTTTGAGCAACTGAGCGAGCACCTCGGCCTGCCGCTGTTCGTCAAGCCGGCCAACCAGGGCTCCTCGGTCGGGGTCAGCAAGGTGGAAAACCGCGCCGAGTTCGACGCGGCGGTATCGCTGGCCTTCAGCTTCGATCATAAGGTGCTGGTGGAGTCGGCGATCGTCGGCCGCGAGATCGAGTGCGCGGTGCTGGGCAACGACGATCCGCAGGCCAGCGTGTGCGGCGAGATCGTGCTGAGCGACGCCTTCTATTCTTACGACACCAAATACATCAATGAGCAGGGCGCTCAGGTGGTGGTGCCGGCGGCAATCGCGCCGGAAGTGAGCGACCACATCCGCGAGGTGGCGCTGAAGGCGTTCCGCACGCTGGAGTGCTTCGGACTGGCGCGGGTGGATGTGTTCCTGACGCCGGACAACCAGGTGGTAATCAACGAAATCAACACGCTGCCGGGCTTCACCAACATCAGCATGTATCCCAAGCTGTGGGCCGCCAGCGGCGTCAGCTATCAGGCGCTGATCACGCGCCTGATCGAATTGGCGCTGGAGCGCCACCAGCAGGATCGTGCGCTGAACAGTTCGGTATTCGATCGCTAAACGCGGGAGGGGGCGGCGGTGCCGCCCCCGTCTATCACTTCACCGTCACGTCGATGTCGCCGAAATACTTCTTCGACAGCGCCGCCACCGTGCCCTGCTGTTTCACTTTGGCGATGGCGGCATCCAGTTTTTTCTTCAGCGCCTCATCCCCTTTACGCAGGCCGAAGGCGATACCTTCACCGAGGATTTTGTCGTCGCGCACCGCCTCGCCGACGAAGGCGAAGCCTTTGCCGTCCGGCTGCGACAGGAAGCCGCTTTGCCCCGACGGCGCCATCACCAGCGTGGCGTCGAGCCGACCGGCCGCCAGATCGAGGTAAACCTGATTCTGATCCTGATAAGACACCACGTCCACGCCCGCTGGCGCCCAATGGGTTTTGGCGTAAATCTCCTGAATCGATCCTTGCAGCACGCCCACGTGTTTGCCCGCCAGCGATTTGGCGTCCGGCAGCAGGCCGCTGTCGGCCTTGGCGATCAGGCGGTTCGGCACCTGATAGATGGCGTCGGTAAAGGCGATCGCCTGACGCCGCTGTTCGGTCACGTTCATCGCCGAGTTGATGGCGTCGAACTTGCGCGCCTGCAATGCCGGGATCAGGCTGTCGAACGAGGTTTCCACCCAGCTGCATTTCAACTGCGCGGCGGCGCATACCGCGTCGCCCAGTTCGATGTCGAACCCTTCCAGTTTGCCGCTGGCGGATTTGGATTCGAACGGCGGATACAGCGCTTCCAGGCCGAAGCGCAGGCTGTTTTCCGCCGCCAGCGAAGTGCCGGCGGCCAGCAGGCATCCGGCGGCGAACAGCGTTTTCAGTGCTTTCATAGGCAGTGCCCCTTTCCCATGGTCGGACAAAAAATTACGCCTGGCTCAGGCGGCGCGCGCCTTCCAGCAGGGTCTCGTTATCTTTGGAAAAACTCAGCCGGATTAGGCCGGTATTGGTGCCGTCGCTGTAGAACGCCGACAGCGGGATCGTCGCCACCTTCGCTTCGCGGATCAAGCGTACGGCGAAATCATTGTCGCTTTCGTGACTGAAGCCGCTAAAACGGGCCAGCATGAAGAAGCTGCCGTGGCTGGGCAGCAGCTCAAAGCGAGAATCCTGCAAGGCGCTGGCCAGCAGATCGCGCTTTTGTTGGTAAAACGCCGCCAGCCCCAGGTAGCTCTGCGGGTTGGCGAGCGCGGCGGCGAAGGCGTGTTGCATCGGCGTATCGGCGGAGAACACCATAAACTGGTGCACCTTGCGGATCTCGTCCATCAGCGCCGCCGGCGCCAGGCAGTAGCCGACGCGCCAGCCGGTGACGTGGTAGGTTTTACCGAACGACGACACGATCACGCTGCGTTCCGCCAGCTGCGGATAGCGCGCCATGCTGTGGTGAATTTCGCCGTCGAACACCACGTGTTCGTAGACCTCGTCGGACAGGATCACGATGTCGGTGTCGCGGGTCAGGGCGGTCAGGCGTTCGATGTCGTGCTCGTCAAACACCGCGCCGGTCGGGTTGTGCGGCGTGTTGATGATGATCATGCGCGTTTTGCCGTTGATGGCGGCGGCCACTTCGTCCCAGTCGACGCGAAAATCCTGCAGCGACAGTTTGATCGCCACCGGCGTGGCGCCCTGCAGGCGCACGATCGGCGCATAGCTGTCGAACGCCGGTTCGAAATAGATCACCTCGTCGCCGGGATGCACCAGCGCGCTGATCGCCGAGTACAGCCCTTCGCTGGCGCTGGCGATCACCGTGATTTCTTCGTCGGCGTCATAGCGTGCGCCATACAATCGTTCAGCTTTTTCCGCCAGAGCAGCACGTAACGCCGCCACGCCGCTCATCGGCGCGTATTGGTTATGACCTGTGCGCATGGCTTGCGCCGTAGCCTCGATCAGCTGCGGGTCGCCGGCGAAGTTGGGCGCGCCCTGCGACAGATTGAGGGCCTGATGTTCTGCGCTGAGTTGGCCAATGACGGTGAAAATGGTGGTGCCGACGTCCGGCAGCTTCGAGCGGGATGAACAGGCGCTCTGCATGATGGGCTCCAGGCAAACAGGGAAGTGTTGAGCGATTAAGCATCAGCCGGCGTAGGCGGACAAGGGAAAGTTTGTCATACTTGCCATGCACTACGATCATACCTACTCGAGGCCCGCTATGCCGATATCCCTGCCGTCGCTCGACGTGTTGAAAACCTTCGTGGTGGTGGCGCAACGCCTCAACTTTACCCATGCCGCCCGGGAGCTGCACCTGACGCAGGGGGCGGTCAGCCGGCAAATTCTCGGGCTGGAGCAGCGCCTGGGTTATCCGCTGTTCAGCCGCCAGGCGCGCGGTTTGGCGCTGACGCCGCAGGGCGCGCAGCTGCTGGCGCCGGTGCAGCAGGCGCTGGGGCAGCTGGACGAGGCGCTGACGCGGGCCGCCGCCCCGCCCGGGGCGCTGCGCATCAAATGCCCGACCTGCGCGATGCGCTGGGTGCTGCCGCGCGTGATTCGCCTGCAGAATGAACGGCCGGACATGCATATCGAGCTGACCGCCTCGGTGTCGCACGGCCTGGATTTCAGCACCGAGCAGTTTGACGCCGCGGTGGTATTCGGCCGGCCGCCGGGTAAAAAGCTGGCCGCGCACCTGCTGTTCGACGAAATCCTCACGCCGGTCTGCACGCCGACGTTTCTGCCGCCGGCGCCCCGGCTGGCGGATTTGACGGACAAAACCCTGCTGCACCCGACGCGCGATCGGCGCGACTGGCTGCGCTGGCTGAAGGCGGCGGGGGCCGATGCGCTGCCGTCCGGCAAGGCTCAGCATTTCGATACTCTCGATCTGGCGATGAGCGCCGCGCTGCAGGGGTTCGGCATCGCCATCGGCGATCTGTGTCTGCTGGAGGAGGATATTCAGGCGCGGCGCGTCGTCACGCCTTTCCCGCTCTGCGTCAGCAGCGGCGCGGCCTATTATCTGGTCTATCCTGAACGCGGGGCGCCGCCGCCGGCGTTGGCGCCGCTGATCGATTTTCTGACGGCGGAGGCCGCCGACAGCCGCGCCCGGCTGCAGAATTACCTGCCGATAACCTGTAATGCTTTGTAAACATTACCGATGCGAATTCCCTTGGCGATGAAACAGAGTGTGGCAAACTGTTTCTTCACTCCGATTAAACCTCGCGGCTTTGGCTGCGGAAACACGCCTGAGATAAAACAAGATGAAATGGCTTTGTGTGGTGAGTATGTTGTCCGGTCTGGCCCTCAGCCCGGCTTTTGCGCAGGAAACGCCGATAACGCAGGGCATTCACACCCAGCAGCGCGACGCCTTCGTGTCCCATTTGATGAAACAGATGACGCTGGAAGAGAAGATCGGCCAGCTGCGGCTGATCAGCGTCGGGCCGGATAACCCGAAAGAAGCGATCCGCGAGGGCATCCGCAAAGGGCAGATCGGCGCCATCTTCAATACCGTCACCCGCCCGGACATTCGGGTGATGCAGGATCAGGCGATGCAGCTCAGTCGCCTCAAAATTCCGTTGTTCTTCGCCTATGACGTGGTGCACGGCCAGCGCACCGTGTTCCCGATCAGCCTGGGGCTGGCGGCCAGCTTCGATCTGGAAGCCATTGCGCTCAGCGCCCGCGTGGCGGCGCAGGAGGCCAGCGATGACGGTCTGAACATGACCTTCGCGCCGATGGTCGATATCACCCGCGATCCGCGCTGGGGCCGGGTCTCCGAAGGCTTCGGCGAAGACACCTGGCTGGTGTCGAAAATCGCCAAAGTGATGGTCGACGGTTATCAAAACGGCGACCCGGCCAAGCCCGGTTCGGTGATGGCCAGCGTTAAGCACTTTGCGTTGTACGGCGCCGTCGAAGGCGGCCGCGATTACAACACCGTCGACATGAGCCCGCTGCGCATGTATCAGGACTATCTGCCGCCTTACAAAGCGGCGGTGGATGCCGGCAGCGGCGGGGTGATGGTGTCGCTTAACTCGGTGAACGGCGTGCCGGCCACCGCCAACCCGTGGCTGCTGAAAGACCTGTTGCGCGACCAGTGGGGCTTTAAAGGCATCACAATCAGCGACCATGGCGCAATTAAAGAGCTGATTAAACACGGCGTGGCCGCCGACGCGCGCGACGCGGTACGCCTGGCAATCACCTCCGGCGTCGACATGAGCATGAGCGACGAGTTTTACGACAAATACCTGCCGGGTCTGGTGAAAGACGGGCTGGTGCCTGAAAGCGATATCGATCGCGCCTGCCGCGACGTGCTGAACACCAAGTACGACATGGGGCTGTTCACCGATCCGTATGTGCATCTGGGCCCGGCGGGTTCCGACCCGCAGGACACCAACGCCGAAAGCCGTCTGCACCGCGCCGAGGCGCGGGTGGTGGCACGCAAAACGATGGTGTTGCTGAAGAACGATAAGCAGACGCTGCCGCTGAGCAAGCAGGCGACCATCGCGCTGGTCGGGCCGATGGCCGACAGCCAGCGCGACGTGATGGGCAGCTGGTCGGCCGCCGGAGTGGTCAAGCAGTCGGTGACCCTGCGCGAAGGGCTGGAGCGGGCGGTGGGCGACAAGGCGCGCATTCTTTACGCCAAGGGCGCCAACGTCACGCAGGATAAAGGCATCATCGACTACTTGAACGAGTATGAGCCGGCGGTGGCGTTCGACACCCGTTCGCCGCAGCAGATGATCGACGAAGCGGTACAGGCGGCGAACAAGGCCGACGTGGTCGTGGCGGTGGTGGGGGAATCGCAGGGCATGGCGCACGAAGCCTCCAGCCGCGCCGATATCACCATCCCGCAGAGCCAGCGCGATCTGATCGCCGCGCTGAAAGCCACCGGCAAGCCGCTGGTGCTGGTGCTGATGAACGGCCGGCCGCTGGCGCTGAGCTGGGAGAGCGAGCAGGCGGACGCGATGCTGGAAACCTGGTACAGCGGCACCGAGGGCGGCAACGCGGTGGCGGACGTGCTGTTCGGCGACTACAACCCGTCGGGCAAGCTGCCGATGACCTTCCCGCGCTCGGTCGGCCAGATCCCGATGTACTACAACCACCTGAACACCGGCCGCCCGTTCGGCAAGGAGAATCCGGGCAAGTACACCTCGCGCTACTTCGATTCGCCGAACGGCCCGCTGTATCCGTTCGGTTACGGCCTGAGCTACACCACCTTCAGCCTGTCGGATCTGAAACTGTCCAGCCCGACGATGGCGCGCAACGGCAAGCTAACCGCCAGCGTCACGCTGAAAAATACCGGCAAGTACGACGGTGCCACGGTGGTGCAGCTGTATCTGCAGGACGTGACCGCCTCGGTCAGCCGGCCGGTAAAAGAGCTGCGCAACTTCAAGAAAGTGACGCTGAAGGCCGGCCAGTCGCAGCAGGTTGAGCTGCCGATTAGCGAAGACGATCTGAAGTTCTACAACGCCAGCCTGAAATGGGGGGCGGAGCCGGGCAAATTCAACGTGTTCGTCGGCCTGGACTCCGACAACGTGCAGGCGCAAAGTTTTACGCTGAAGTAACCCTGTCCCCCTCGTTCGCCGCGCTGAGCGAGGGGGCATCCATTCCCGCTAACGTCATCGGAGCTTGCCTCATGAAACGCTATCTGGACTGCAGCGCCAGCGATCTGGCCGATATCGGCAAAGCCGACCTGCTCTATGCCATCCGCGCCAGCGAAGGGCGCATTTTGGTCAGCGAAACCATCGCGGTCACTCAGCCGCTGCTCAATAACGTCACCAACGCCGAGCTGGCGGCCAGCCAGGGCGCCGACCTGCTGCTGCTGAACCTGTTCGACGTCGACCATCCGCACATCGCGGGCCTGCCCGCCGACGTGCCGCCGCAGGAGGCGCTGCGCACGCTGCAGCGCCTGACCGGGCGGGTGATCGGGGTGAACCTGGAGGCCGTCGATCCGGCCTTCGCCACCGAACATAACGATTTCTGGCAGATGACGGCGGGGCGTGCCGCCACCGCCGAGAATGCCCGCAAGCTGTATCAGCTCGGCGCGCGCATGCTGGTGCTGACCGGCAACCCGAACAACGGCGTCAGCAATCAGGCGATCGCCGCCGCGCTGAAAGCGATTCGCGATGAAGTGGGCGACGAGATGGTGCTGGTGACCGGCAAGATGCACGGGGCCGGTATCGTGCGCGAAAGCGGCAGCCAGCTGATCGGCGAGCAGGACATCGCGCTGTTCGTGGAGAACGGTGCGGATATCGTGCTGTTGCCGGCGCCGGGCACCATTCCCGGCATGTCGCAGGAGAAAGTGGCGGCGCTGATCGCCTTTGCCCAGCGGCAGGGCGCGCTGGCGATGACGGCGATCGGCACCTCGCAAGAGGGGGCCGACGTGCAGACCGTGCGGCAGATTGCGCTGATGAGCAAAATGGCCGGGGCGGACCTGCACCATATCGGCGATACCGGCTATCTGGGGCTGGCGCTGCCGGAAAACATCTTCGCTTACAGCGTGGCGATTCGCGGTGTGCGCCACACCTACAGCCGCATGGCGCGCTCGGTGAACCGCTAAGCCTGGGGCTTTTGCGCCGTCACGATGCTGAAATAGCCGAGCGACGGCAGCACCTGAGCAGGCCCGAAGCCGACGTCGTGCAGCAGGTCGCCGATTTCCCTGCCGGAGTATTGGCGGCCCTGCGTCCATCCCATCATCATCAGGCTGTACCCCGCGGCGGCAGGCGGCCCGTCGCCGTCATCGTTGTACAGCACTTCGTGGATCACGATCCTCCCCCCGGGCGGGAGGGCCGCATAGCTCTTTTGCGCCAGGAAGCGGTTCTTGTCCATCGGCCAGTCGTGGAAAATATTGGAGTACAGGTGCAGATCCGCCGCCGGGTAGGGATCGCGCCACATATCGCCGCTGTGGGTGCCGATGCGCTGGCTGAGACCGTAATGGCGCGCGTAGTCGGCGGCGAGCGGGCACACCTCCGGCAGATCGAACACGGTGCAGGTCAACGTCGGCCAGTGGGCCGCCAGGCTGATGGCATGGGCGCCGGAGGCGCCGCCGATATCCAGCGCCGCGCGGCAGGCACCGAGGGGCAACAGCGCCGGCCAAACGCTGGCCGAGCCCATGCTCAGGCTGTGCATGGCGTGGGTAAACCGCCGCATTCTGTCGGCGTCGAGCGTATGGGTTTCAAACAGCTCCTGCTCGCCGTACACCTGCGAGGTATTTTTTCTGATGGCGCTTTCCAGGTTTTTCAGCGAGAAAATTTCGCTATTTTCAACCATCAAATCCCAGAAGTAGCCGAAATAATGCGGGTTGTTTTTTAACAAAAAGGTTTCCGCTTCCGGCGTGAGAGAGAATGTTTCACCGTCTCTGTCTATCAATTTCAATGCCAATAACGCCATGACCAACGTTTCCGCCGGGCGTCTTTCCACATTGGCCTGAGCGCATATATCGGTCAGGTTGCGGGGGTGCAAAGCAATAAATTCAAAGATGCCCAGGCGATGCGCGATAAGCACCGCCGGATAGAGATATAAATTCATCGTGATATCGAGAATGGTTTTGTCGTCGCATTGCGGCGGCCGGACGGAATAGTTCATGTGAATCCCCTCCCACTAGGCATGGCGCGTCTTAACAGGCTATGTCACGCCTATGATTTTAGCAAAGGGCGGGAGCACGATTGACCGCAGGCCAACACTTCCGTTGCAAATAATTCCTGGGTGAGATTATTTTTAATATGAATTGAGCGCGGCCAATATCGAGCATGAAAAAATGATACCGGGCGAGGGTCATTACCCTATCGTGCGTTTTTATTTTATTGGGGGTTAACTTAATCACAGTTATTAACGCGTTAGGGTTGTGCTAATCTAGGCCGCCGTTATACCGTAGCGGTGTTCGCATTCTTTTTGTGAATAATTAAAACTTAACTATTTCATTATTAAAACGAGTTAACAATGAAAAAAAGCATTCTGACCGGCATGATTGCCGCGACTCTGGGCCTGTTCAACACCGCTAACGCTGAAGGGATGGATCCTGCCGCATTGAAAAACGTTTATGACATCACGCGCAATACCGCCGGGCTGATGTCTTACTGCGTCGATAAAGGCTTCCTGAAAGCCGACAGCATCGACAACGCCAAGAAAATGGTGGCCTACGTGGCGGCTATTCCCGGCGGCGTCGACACCCGCGATGGCGACAAGCGCGAAGCGATGGGCCGTGAAGGCAATGTGCTGAACGACGACGGCAAAGTGGTTGCGTTGGAAAAAGAAGCGCCGCAGGGGCTGCAGACATGGTGCCAGCAGGCTGACGAAGGGATCCGCCAGGGTCTGACGTCTATCGGTCAATAAGTCTTCTTCACGCGCCCTTACAGGGCCGATGGGATCCGTCGCCGCACCGGCGGATCCGCTTCCAGGATCGCATTCACGCCTCGTTTTACCTCCCGAGTACCCGCATCCGGTTTGATCCCGCTGATTGTTTCGCCATGCTCATCGCTATATTATTTGCTATACAACGATAATCAACCGGTCACTGCCATGTTTAACTTTCTCCCGCGCCTGCTGTTGGCGCTTGTTTTGTTTTCCACCGCCGCCCAGGCGGATCGCCAGGTCACCGATCAACTCAACCGCCAGGTGACGTTGCCCGATCGCATCACCCGCGCGGTGGTGCTGCAACACCAGACGCTGAACCTGTTGGTGCAGCTTGATGCGATGCCGCAGGTGGTCGGCGTGCTCAGCAGTTGGAAAAAGCAGCTGGGGCCAAACTACCTGCGGCTGGCGCCGACGTTGGCAACCCTGCCGATGCCGGGCGATCTGACTTCGGTGAACATCGAGAGCCTGCTCGGCCTGCATCCGCAGGTGGTATTCGTGGCCAACTACGCGCCGCCGGAGATGATTGCGCAGATCGAACGGGCGGGCATTCCGGTGGTGGCGGTCTCGCTGCGCCGCGAGGCAGCCGATCAGGCGGGCAAAATGAACCCCCAGCTGAGCGATGAAGATCGGGCCTATACGCTGGGGATGCAGGACGGCATTCGCCTGATCGGCGAAGTGATGTCGCGTCAGCCTCAGGCCGAAGCCCTGATTAAGGACGTCATTCAGCAGCGCACGCTGGTCGCCGAACGGCTGCGCGATCTGCCGGAAGATCGGCGGGTGCGGGTGTATATGGCCAACCCCGATCTCACCACCTACGGCGCCGGCAAGTATACCGGGTTGATGATGCGGCACGCCGGGGCGCTCAACGTGGCGGCGAAGGAAATTCAGGGGTTTAAACAGGTTTCTATCGAGGATGTCCTGAAGTGGGATCCGGCGGTGATTTTCGTGCAGGAGCGCTACCCGGACGTGGTGAAACAGATCCTGACGTCACCGCAGTGGCAGCCGATCGACGCGGTGAAGAATAAGCGGGTCTACCTGATGCCGGAGTACGCCAAGGCCTGGGGATATCCGATGCCGGAGGCGATGGCGCTGGGTGAGTTGTGGATGGCGAAAAAACTTTACCCGCAGCGCTTTGCCGATATCAATCTGCAGCAGCGGGTCGACGCTTACTATCAACGTTATTACCGCGCCACCTGCTGCCAGAGCGGGCAATGAGGCTGGGCTGGCTGGCGTTGTTGACGCTGTGCTGCGCGCTGTTTTCGCTCGGCGTTGGCCGCTTTCAGGTGCCGATGACGCACAGCCTGATGATTTTGCTGGAGCCGTTCACCGGGCAACATTATGCAGGCATCGATGCTATCCAACGCCAGGTGATCCTGGGTGTGCGCGTGCCGCGAGTGCTGTTGGCGATGGGCGCCGGCGCGGCGCTGGCCCTGTGTGGCGCGGCTTTGCAAGGCGTCTTTCGCAACCCGCTGGTCGATCCGCATATTATCGGCGTGTCTTCCGGCGCGGCGTTTGGCGGCACGCTGGCTATCCTGCTCAGCCTGCCGTTGGCGGCGCTGCTGCTGTCGGCTTTTGTTTTCGGCATGGCGGCGCTGCTGCTGATTTTCACTCTCACCAGCGCCATTGCGCGGCGCAATATTCTCTCTTTGGTACTGGCGGGGGTGATCCTCAGCGGCTTTTTCTCCGCCTGCGTCAGCCTGATGCAATATCTGGCGGATACCGAAGAGAAACTGCCGAGCATCGTGTTTTGGCTGCTCGGCAGCTTTGCCACCGCCGATCGGCAAAAGCTGCTGATGCTGTTTGTGCCTTTGCTGTTGGCCGGCGGCTTGCTGTTGGCGCTGCGCTGGCGCATCAATCTGCTGTCGTTGGGCGATGAGGATGCCGGTGCATTGGGCATCAACGTTGAGCGCACCCGCTGGCTGATTTTGACGCTGTGTGCCGCCATCGTGGCCGCCCAGGTGGCGGTCAGCGGCAGCATCGGCTGGGTCGGCTTGGTGATCCCGCACGTGGCGAGGCGGCTGGTGGGGCCGGATCACCGGCGCCTGCTGCCGGCTTCGCTTTGCCTGGGGGCCCTGTACATGCTGTTGATTGACGATTTGGCGCGCACGCTGAGCAGCAGCGAAATCCCGCTGGGCATTCTGACCGCGCTGATTGGCGCGCCGCTGTTCGCGCTGCTGTTGCGCCGCGCGCAAGTGAGAGGCTGGCATGACTGACACCTTATTGGCCGCCAGGGGCGTGAGTTTCGCCTGGCCGGGCGGGGCACCGCTGTTCCAGCATCTGGACATTCAGCTGCGGCGCGGCGAAGTGCTGGCGGTATTGGGCCCGAATGGGCGTGGCAAGAGCACGCTGCTGCAGCTGTTGTTAGGCAGCCTGACGCCGCAATCCGGCGAGATTGAGCGCCACGGTGAGATGGGCTTTGTCCCGCAGCACTTTGCGCCGCCGTTCGCCTATCGGGTGCTGGATATCGTATTGATGGGGCGGGCGCGCCATGTCGGCCTGTTCCGTTCACCGTCAGCCGAGGACCATCGGCTGGCGAGAGAAGCGTTGCAGTCGTTGGATTTGCAGCACCTGGCAGAGCGTGAGTTTGGCAGCCTATCCGGCGGCCAACGTCAATTAGTGATGATCGCTCGCGCGTTGGCGATGCGCTGCGAGGTGTTGATTCTGGATGAACCGACTTCGGCGCTGGATCTGCATTACCAGGATCGGGTATTGAGCCTGATGGCCCGCCTGGCGCGGGAGCAGCGGTTGGCGGTGGTGTTCTCCACGCATCAGCCCAACCATGCTCACGCGGTGGCCGATCGAGCTTTGCTGCTGGGCAAGGAAGGGCGCAGCCGGCTCGGGGCCTGCCGCGAGGTGTTAACGGCGCAATCCCTGTCGCCCCTGTTCGAGCTGGCGATCGAACGGGTGCCGCTGACGGTGGCGGGCCGCCGTTACGCGACGCTGGTGCCGCTGTATCGCAGCCAACTGGAGCGACATGATGAGTGATATCCTGCTGTTTGCCGCCGGCAGCCTGCGGCTGGCGTTTGCGCCGCTGCTGTCGGCATTTCAGCGGCACGCCGGGCAAAAAGTCACGGCGGAATTCGGCCCGGCGGGGTTGTTGCGCCAACGGATAGAGAATGGTGAGCGGCCACAGCTGTTCGCTTCGGCCAACCTGGCGCACCCGCAAAGGCTGGCGGATCTCAGTATCGCGGGGGCGGTGCAGATTTTTGCGCGCAATCGGCTCTGCGTGACGGTTCGCAACGTGCCGGCATTAACCGAACGTCCGCTGCCGGAGGTGCTGTTCGATCCGCACTGGCGCCTTGCCACCTCGACACCGGGGGCAGATCCTTCCGGCGATTATGCGCAGCAGCTTTTCGAACGCTGTGAGCAATGCTGGCCGGGGCAAGGGGAAGCGTTGCGCCGCCGGGCGCTGCCGTTGGTTGGCGGTATGGATTCCGCCCCGGTACCGGCGGGCCGGCTGGCGGCGGAATATCTGATAGGCGGCGGGCAGGCGGATATTTTTCTCGGCTACGCCAGCTATGCTCCGGCTTTAGCCGCCTACCCGACGTTGGCGGTGCGGCCGTTGGCGCCGCCGCTGGACATTGAGGCGGATTACGGTTTATGCCTGTTGGATGACGGCGCACAGCGGTTGGCCGCATTTATCTTGAGCGAACAGGGGCAGGAAATCCTGAGCCGACACGGGTTTATGCGGCGCGCGGAATGACTCGCCGGGCCAGGCGGCCCGGGGAATCTTACCAGAACAGCGGGGTAGTGTTTTCAGCCAGAAACGCCAGCAGGGTTTCGTTGACCGCCGCCGGGTTTTCCTTGTTGCTGATATGCCCGGCGTTGGGGATCAGCACGTGCCGACAGCCGAGAAGATCGGCCATGCGCTGGCCTTCCGCCGGCGGGCGCGGTTTATCCTGCGCGCCGGTGATGACGATGCTGGCGGCGGTGATGTTTTTCAGCAGCGGCAGCTTGTCGGGGCGACCGAAGATCATCCGGCCCAGCGGGACGATGCTCTCGCGCAGGCGATCGGCGGGCAGGCTCTGCAGATGGGCCAGCAATGGCTGCGACAACGCATCGGGTACTTCGTCGGAATAAAACTGCGCGGCGATGTATTCCAGCAGCGGCGAAGTGATGGCGCCGGCCTGTTCAACGGCTGCCAGCATGCCCATATAGCGCTGCCGCGCCTCCGGCGTTTCGTCGCCCAGATAGCTGTCCATCAGCGCCAGCACCTTGACCCGCTCCGGCGCCAGCGCCGCGAGTTCGGCGCCCCACATGCCGCCGACGGACAGGCCGACGATGCCGAACTCTTCAATATCCAAATGATCCATCAGCGCCAAATGATCGGCGGCGATATCCGACAGGCTGTTTCGCCCGGCCGGCAGCGCCGGTGAGTCGCCGTGGCCCCAGAGATCCGGCACGATCAGGCGGTAGCGTTTCGCCAGCGCTTCGAACTGCGGTGCCCACATGTTCAGATCGAACAGATAGCTGTGGCCCAGCAGCAACGGAAAGCCTGAGCCCACGTCGAGATAATGCAGGGATTTGCCCATCGTTGGCATCTTATCGGTTCCTTATATAAAGAGAGTCCGGCTGCTTATATCACACTCATATTCAACCTGCGGTATTAATTTACCTTAAATTACTTAGGTAAACCCTTATTTTTAATTTCTCTTGATAACAAGACGTCAATGAAAGGTGACGCTAAGGATAATATTCTGGTGACGATAAGAGCCTTGGTTTATGCTGGCGCTCCTTTCAAGATGGAATAGGTAAACAGGGAGTCACGATGAAAAGACTTTTCAGACTATTAATTATTTTGCTTGTCATTTTGCTGCTGGCGGCGGTGCTGTGGTGGTTCTTCGGGCGTGGTAATCCGAATGCGCTGTGGCAAATCGTCAGCCAACAGTGCGTGCCTAATCAGCAGCAGAACAACGATCCGGCGCCCTGCTTAAAGGTTGATTTAACCGAGGGTTATGTGCTGTTTAAGGACAGCAAAGGCCCCTATCACGATCTGGTGATGCCAACCGAAAAAGTCAGCGGCATCGAGAGCCCGGCATTGCAGACGGATCACGCGCCGCCTTATTTCGCCCAGGCCTGGAATAACCGGGGACATATATCCGGCGAGCTGGGTAAACCGTTAAAAGATGCGTGGCTTTCTCTGGCGGTCAATTCGAAATATGGCCGCTCTCAGAATCAGCTGCATATTCACATTGCCTGCCTGCGTCAGGATGTCTATAACGCGCTGGGGCAGCAGGCGGAACAATTAGATCAACAGTGGCGCCCGCTGGCGGTGAAATTGGTCGGCCACCAATATCTGGCCAGAAAATTGGCGGGCACCGATTTAACCCAGGAAGATCCTTTCCGGTTACTGCAGAACTATGTGGTCGAGCAGGGCGACAGCATCGGCAATTATGGCCTGGCGCTGGCGGTCAGCCCACAGGGCGAGATGCTGCTGTTGGCGAACCGTTTGAAGTTGACCGACCTGAACCTGGGCTCAGCCGGCGAAATTCAGGACTACCAATGTGCGGTGGCGGGGAACTGAAGGTGATGACAACCCGCCGGCTGTGGCTCGCCGGCGGCTGTAGTGCGTTCAAAGCTTCTTCAGCAGTTCCAGCAGCTGCGCTTCGCTTTTCTCCGCCAGCCCGTCGATGGCCAGCTTGATGATGTCGGAGCGGGTGATACGCACGATGCCGCTGCGCGCCGCCTGGACGATCACCTCATCGATGGCTTCAATGTGGTTGTCCGTCAGGCTGACGGAGATCGCCTTGTAGGTGCGCTTGCGGCCGGCCGGTTTGGCTTCCGGCGCGGGCGCCGCGACCGGCAGCGTGTGCGAGGTGGCGCTGTTGATGAATTCGTCTTCCGACATGCGGTGGGTGGGGGTGCGCTTCTTCACAGGATCACCTCTTTCACCAGGCATTCAATTTCGCTCTGCGCCTTTTCGTTGTTCGCCTCATGCACGGTGATGGCTTCGCCCCAGGCGTCGCGGTAAATCTTGCGGTCGCACAGGCGGTGGCTCACCAGCGTGAACTCCGGGTATTCGCTCAGCACCTGCGCCGCTTCGTTGGCTTCATTGATAAAGATGTTGGTCGGGCACATGTTCAGCACGATGTAGCCTTTGACCTTCTCGTTGTATTCCTGCGCGGTGGAGAACATCTCCGACAGATAGCCGACGGTGTCGAGATCCATCTGCGAAGGGCGCAGCGGCGAGAGGAACAGATCGGCGGCCAGCAGCCCGGAGCGCAGCTCGGCGCTGTCGCGGCCGGCGGTGTCGACGATCACGTAGTCGTAATGGCGATCCAGCTCCAGCAGCGTTTCCTTGATTTTGCCCGACGCGGCCACCACCGGAATGTGCGGCAACCCTTCGACGTTCTGGCGGTCGTTGTACCAGGTCATGATCGATTTCTGGTCGTCGGCATCGACGATGATCGCCGTCTTGCCTTGCTTAAGAATCAGATACCCGGCGATATTCACCGCTTTCGTCGATTTGCCGACGCCGCCTTTTTGCGAGCCAATCAGGACAATCATGCTGCCATCTCTCAAGTTATTAAGCTGATAACTTATTAAGTTAATGCGCTTATTAGGTTGATAATCAAACAGGTTAACAAGAACAACTCGCGAACAATATGCACCAACTGCGGCGGCTTGCCAAGCCAGTATGTCGTTAACTGCGCAGCTTATTTTGCGCTGGATAGCCCGGATGGGTAAGTAGGAATTCTCTGGGAAGTGGCGATGCGGAGGCGGGTTTTGTTAATTTAACAGCTTAATAAGTTAGTGGCCCATTAAGCTGTTGTCGACATTATTTCTTCATCATCGCCTTCAGGTTGGCGAACGGGTTGTGGGTGGCGACGCCGACATCTTTCTGCGCGTCTTCACCGGCCACCACCGTCGAACCGTATTGATCGGCTTCGGTGTATTTCGAGTGCTCGTGGTCGTGGCAATACAGGCACAGCATTTCCCAGTTGCTGCCGTCTTCGGGGTTGTTGCTGTGATCGTGATCGATGTGGTGCACCGTCAGTTCGCGCAGGTTGGAATAAACGAACTCGCGCGAGCAGCGCCCGCATACCCAGGGGAACAGTTTCAGCGCTTTTTCGCGGTAGCCGGTTTCCAGCTTCGCATAGTTTTTGGGGATATAGGCCATGGTGGTCGTCCGTAGTGAATCACTATGCGACAAATAATACCACACTGCGTGCGGTTACAACGTGCGGCTCATCACCGTGACGGCTTCGCCGGCGATCTGGCGTTGCTCCAGCGAGCGCCAGCCGAGTTTCTGATACAGCGCCTGCTGATCGGGCGTGTACAAATAGAGTTCGTCTATGCCCTGGGTCCGGCCGTGTTCGACGCAGCGTGCAATCAGGCGACGGGCAATGCCTTGGCCGCGGTGCTGCGGGTGAGTGAAGACTTCGCTCAGCCAGTATTGGCGCTCCGGTTTATCCGCCAGTTCATACAACGTCAGGCTGGCGGTACCGAGAATCTGTTGTTGCGGCGACAGCGCCAACAGCACGACGCCCCGCTGCCCGGGCGCGCAACGTTCGGCCAGACGCTGGCTGATGGTGTCACGGCTGCTCCATTGCGCAAAGGCGCCCCATTCCTGATGCAGTAACTCGGCCAGTTCGTCAATACGCCGGCGATGTGCCGGCAGAGGTTCGATACGCATGGTGCGACCATTTCGTTGCCCGGAAGATAAGCCACTATAGCCGGCGAGAGCGGTTAATGAAACGTCTCCACCGCCCAGTCGATAAACGCCCGCAGCTTGCCGCTGAGGTGGCGGTTGGACGGGTAGACCACGTACATCTGCTCCGGCGGCGGCTGCCAGTCGTGCAGCAGGCTGACCAGCTCACTGCTGTCGAGGTGCGGCTGCGCCATAAAGCGATAGGTCTGGATGATGCCCAACCCGGCCAGGCTCGCCGCCAGCAGCGCGTTGCCTTCGTTGATGCTGACCGGATAGCGTTGCTGGATGGCGATCTCTTTGCCGCGCTCGACATAGCGTTGCGGATGGATGCGGTCGTTGACCGGATGGCGATAGTGTACCATCGGGAAACCCTGCTCCAGATCGCACGGGTGGCGCGGCGTGCCGTGGCGCGCCAGGTAGGCCGGGGTGGCGCAGCTCACCCAGTCCAGATCGAACAGGCGGCGGGCGATCAGGCTGGAATCGGCCAGCGGGCCGCTGCGGATCACGCAGTCGGTGCTGTCGCTAATGAGATCGATAACGCGGTCGCCGACGCTCAGATCGATCTGTATCTGCGGGTAGCGCGCCAGAAAATCGGGCAGGGCGGGCAACAGCAGCCGGCGCGCGGTGCCGCCGCCGGTGTCGATGCGCAGCACGCCTTGCGGAGAGCTTTGCGATTCGGTCAGGCAGCCTTCCATCTGCTCCAAATCCGCCAGCCATTTCACCGTATTCTGGTAATAGCATTCGCCTTCGCGGGTGACCGACACGCTGCGGGTGGTGCGCTGAAACAGCTTGGTCTGCAGGTGATCTTCCAGGCTCTGGATCAGCTTGGTCACCGTGGCTTTCGGCATGCCCAGCGAATCGGCGGCGCGGGTAAAGCCGCCGGTTTCCACCACGCGGTTAAACACCCGGATGGCGAGTAGATGATGGTCCATAGGCTCTCAGCGCAACGCCCCGACGGCGGCCGGGGCGCGTTTCTGCGGATAAATAAGGATTAACACTGTTTAGCGCCAATCACGCCGGAGCGCAAGCTGAGGCCGAATACCAACGCGGCGGAGAGGATCAGTGCGCCGCCGAACAGCATGGCGCTGCTGACGCCCTGCCAGTCCACCACCTCGCCGCCCAGCAGTGCGCCGGAGGCCAGCGCGATCTGCACAACGCATACCAGCAGCGCCTGGCCGGCTTCCGGCGCCTGCGGCACCGCGGCGAACATCCAGTTGGTGGCGCATACCGGCACCGCGCCGAAGGCCAGTCCCCAGACCATCACCATCAGCGTGGCGCCGCCAAGGCCGCTGAGCAGCGGCGAGACGATGAGGATGGCTGCCAGCATGGCGGCGATCAGGATGAAGGTGGCGCGCAGGCTGTATTCCCCCAGACGCTCGCCGAGGAAGGTGCCCAGCAGGCCGATGGCGCCATAGGCCAACAGCTGCAGCGAGATTGCCGACGGGCTGAGGACGAACACCTGTTGCAGCAGGGGCCGCAGATAGGTGTAGGCGGCGAAGTGGCCGATGAACAACAGCACGATGGCGATCAGGCCGATGCGCGCCATCGGCAGGCGCAGCGGCAGCACCAAATCGCGCGGCGTGACCGGTCGGGAAGGCGGCACCGAGGTCAGTAAACGCAGCTGCGCCAACAGTACGCCGACCGCCAATGCCGCACCGCCGAAGAAGGCGGCGCGCCAGCCGAACAGATCGCCGATCAGCGCCCCCGCCGGCACGCCGCACACCGCGCCGACCGAGATGCCGCTGAGGATCAGCGCGGTGGCGCGGCCCTGGCTGGCTTCCGGCACCAGATGACGGCCGTAGTTGGCGGCGAACGACCAGAAGCCGCCGACGCAGATGCCCAGCAGCACGCGGCCCAGCAGCATCATCGGGAAGTTGACGGCCAGCGCCGCCACCAGGTTGGAGACGATCAGCAGCAGCGACAGCCCCAGCATCAGTAAACGCCGGTCCAGGCGGCCGGAAATCAGGCTTAATGCGGGGGCGGCCACCGCCGCCACGATGCCGGGCATGGTGACCATCAGCCCGGCGGTGCCGGTGCTGACGCCGAGCGAAGGGGCGATATTGGTCAGCAGGCCGATCGGCAGAAACTCGGTGGTGACCATGACAAAACAGGCGACCGTCAGCGAGAAGATCGCCGGCCACGGGGATGATGCAGGTTTATCTTTATTATTCAGCATAATGCCGCTCGTCTTGGGTGAATGCGCAGGCCGCGCTCGGGGTGCGGTGTGACCGAAGTCACAATCTACGGCAGGCCGAAGCCGCGGATAAATCCGTTTGCGGTGGTTACACTGTTTCTGAGGGGAAACAATCGCCGGCGGCGGGTGAAAACGCGGCTTGCGCCGCGCTGAGGGGAAAGGAATAAAACGGCATAAGGTTATGACCGAATGCCGCGTGGCGTTCACAGCCCCGGCGCTTTCCACAGCGAAGTGGTCAGGCCGTTATCCACCAGCGTCAGCTGATCGGCGTAAACCTGCCGCCAGGTTTCTTTCTGTTCCTGATACAGCGCGTGGTGGGTCATGTCCGGCTGATGCTCGCGCTCCCAGCGCACCAGGCGCTCGCCGGTTTCGGCCAGCGACTCGTACAGCCCGGCGCCGACGCCGGCGGCGATCGCACAGCCCAGCGCGGTGGCCTCTTTCACCACCGGCACCCGCACCGTCAAACCGGTGACGTCGCTGAGGATCTGGCTCCACAGCTTGCCCTTGGCCCCGCCGCCGGCGAACACCAGCGAGCGCGCCTGCACGCCGGAGAAGGCGGCGATTTGCTCCAGGTTGCAGGCGGAGACGATGGCGGCGTTCTCCTCCAGCGCGCGGAACAGCGTCTGTTTGTTGCAGCGCTCCGGGTCGATCGACATGTTGATGAACGACGGCGCCGCGTGGTACCAGGTTTTGAAATGCATGGCGTCGGAAAAGATTGGCATCACGCCGTAGGCGCCCGGCGGCACCCTGGCCGCCATCTCTTCCAGCAGGCTGTAGGCATCGACCCCCAGCCGCTCCGCCAGCAATTTTTCCTCCGCGCAGAAAGCGTCGCGGAACCAGCGCATGGTCAGGCCGGTAAAGAAGCTGATGGATTCCGCCTGCGCCATGCCGGGAATGACGTGGGGGTTGATGCGGATGTTCATCTCCGGATCGATGGCCGGCTCCGGCAGATTGACGATCTGCTGCCAGAAGGTGCCGCCGAGCACCGCCGTCTGCCCGGCGCGCACGATGCCGAGCCCCAGGCTGCCGAGCTGCACGTCGCCGCCGCCCATCACCACCGGGGTGCCGCGCAGCAGCCCGCTCTCCTGC
This sequence comes from Serratia sp. 2880STDY5682894, assembly GCF_001537385.1. Classification (NCBI taxonomy): domain Bacteria; kingdom Pseudomonadati; phylum Pseudomonadota; class Gammaproteobacteria; order Enterobacterales; family Yersiniaceae; genus Serratia; species Serratia sp. 2880STDY5682894. The sequence goes on from NZ_FCJA01000003.1 coordinate 85,715, forward strand.
GCCGCCTGTTCGGTGACGCGCCCCAGCACGCTGCCGGTCTCTTTCACCGGCGACAGAATATCGGCGCGCAGCCCGGCCATGTCGAGCAGCGCCGGGCGCCAGTCGCGGCTGGTCAGATCCAGCATGCCGGTGGTGCCGGCGTTGGAAGGATCGACCGCCAGCTCGCCGCTGAGCATGTTGGCCAGCCAGTCGCTGATCATGGTCAGCGTCGCCGCCTGGCGGTAGATGTCCGGCCGATGGTGCGCCAGCCACAGCAGGCGCGGCATGGCGCTCAGCGCCAGCGTCTGGCCGGAGTATTGATACACTTCGCGTTCGAAGCCGTGGTTGTGCAGCTCTTTCAGCTCGCTGACTTCGCGGCTGGCGCGCGCATCGACGTTGGCGCAGGCCCAGATCGGCACACCGTTGCGGTCGTACAGCACGATGCCTTCACGCATCGAACAGCAGGCCACCGCGCGTATCGCCTGCGCCGTCAGCCCGGCGCGCTGCAAGGCCTGGCGAATGCACTGGCAGGCCAGCTGCCAGTTGCGGCTGAGGTCAAACTCCATCGAGCCGGGCACGCCCGGCACCGCCAGGTGTTGCCACTCCGCCTGGCCGTGCGCGATCTGGTTGCCCGCCACATCGAAGATCACCGCGCGAATGCTGCCCGTTCCTGCGTCCAGCGCCATCAAGTAGTTGTCCATAGCCTATGCTCTCAGGGGGAGGAGTGTTAACTATAGATGCCGCCGCCTTACCCCGCCGGGGGAGGAGTGGGCGTCGCTGATGCGATTTGTGAGCCAGGCGGCAAAATTGCCGTTGCGGCGGGCAATCGACGGGAATAAACCTATGGTTGGAAAGAGTCATTTTGCGGTACGCCGTTTAAACAAGGAGTTGCCATGCACGTCACATTGGTTGAGATCAACGTTAAACAAGACAAAATCGACGAATTTATCGATGTTTTCCGCGCCAATCATCGGGGGGCAATCGAAGAGCCGGGCAACCTGCGCTTCGACGTGCTGCAGGACGAACAGATTCCGACGCGGTTTTACATCTACGAAGCCTATCGCGACGAGCAGGCGGTGGCGGCGCACAAGCAGACCCCGCACTACCTGCAGTGCGTGGAGAAGCTGGAAGCGCTGATGACCGGCCCGCGCAAGAAGACCACCTTTATCGGCCTGATGCCTGAATAATCGCCGGCGTTTGTCGGTGTCCATGCGCCCGGTTTGGTTGTAACCTGCAAGCTAAAGCGAATTTTCAATGGGATAAGCGGGGCGAGGATGATATTGCGCGATCGGCTGTTGGCGCTGTTGGTGGTGGTGATCTGGGGCGTGAATTTCGTCGTGATCAAGTTCGGTTTACAGGGCATGCCGCCGTTTCTGCTGGCCGGAATGCGTTTCTTGCTGGTGGCGTTGCCGGCGATCTTCTTTATCCCGCGCCCGACGATCCCGTGGAAATGGCTGCTGCTGTACGGCATGACCATGAGCTTCGCGCAGTTTGCGTTTCTGTTCGTCGCTATCAAGGTGGGGATGCCGGCGGGGCTGGCTTCGCTGGTGTTGCAGGCGCAGGTGTTCTTCACCCTGCTGTTGGGTGTCGTGCTGATGAGTGAAAAGCTGCGCGTCAACCATTTTGTCGGCATCGCTATCGCCAGCGGCGGCATGCTGGTGCTGGCGCAGGCCAGCCTGCATAAGCCGGGCAGCGGCGCGGTCCCCCTGGCGGGCCTGCTGCTGACGCTGGCGGCGGCGTTTTCCTGGGCGCTGGGCAACCTGACCAACAAGAAGATTCTGGCCGGTTTCCCGCAGCGTAATATTTTATCGCTGGTGGTGTGGAGCGCGCCGATCCCGGTCGTGCCGTTCCTGGCCTGCAGCTGGCTGTTCGACGGCCCGCAGGCGGTGCTGAGCAGCCTGAGCCATGTGCAGGCCGGCACCTGGCTGGCGGTTGCCTACCTGGCGTTCGCCGCCACGCTGTTCGGTTATTCGGTGTGGGGCAGCCTGCTGGGGCGCTATGAAACCTGGCGGGTTGCGCCGCTGACGCTGCTGGTGCCGCTGGTCGGGCTGTTCGCCGCCTGGCTGCTGCTGGACGAAGCGCTGTCGCCGGCGCAGTTCGGCGGCGCATTGCTGGTGCTGGCCGGCATGGCGGTCAACACCTTCGGGCTGCCGCGCCGCCGGCCGGCGATCGCGCGTTAAACCGAACAGGGCAATTCTGTTCAATACGTTGTCGGCGGCGGTCGGCATTCTGGCGCCTGTGAATTCTTTCTCAGGTGCCCATCATGAATATCTACCTTTCCATGGCCGCGTTTGCGCTGGCGGCCTCCATCACCCCCGGCCCGGTCAACATCGTCGCATTGAGCGCCGGGGCGCAATTCGGCTTTGGCGCGACCCAGCGTCACGTGTTCGGCGCCACGCTGGGGTTTACCCTGTTGCTGGTGCTGCTGGGATTGGGCATGCACCAGCTGCTGACCCTGTGGCCGGCGCTGACCCGCTTGATTCAGTGGGCCGGCGTGGCCTTCCTGCTGTTTATGGCCTACCGGCTGGCGTTTGACGACGGCAGATTGGGCAGCGGCGCGGCGCGGGCGCCTTCCTGGCGCTACGGCGCACTGATGCAATGGCTGAATCCCAAGGCGTGGCTGGCGTCGGTGGCCAGCCTTGGCGCTTTTGTCGGCGACGGCGACATCCGGCTGCTGTGGCAGTTCGCCGGGCTCTACTTCGTGATTTGCTATGCCTCGGTGGCCTGCTGGGCCTATGTCGGCGCGATGCTGCGCGGCCTGCTCAGGCAGGCGCGCAACGTGCGGCGTTTCAACCGCGCGATGGCGCTGCTGTTGGCGGCCAGCGCCTGCTATCTGCTGGCGGAGGGTTTTTGATACTGCCCCGGCGTGGCGGCCAGCAGCTGCTTGAAGGTGCGCTGGAAGTGCGCCTGATCGGCAAAGCCGCTTTCGCTGGCGGCCGCAGCGATCGGCAGGCCGCTCTTCAACAGCCGATGGCCGTGCTGCACGCGGCGGTTGACCAGATAGGCGTGCGGCGTCATGCCGTAGCGCTGGCGGAAGGCGCGGATCAGGTAAGAAGGGGACAGCGCGGCGGCGCGGCAAATGTCGTCCAGCGTCAGCGGCCGGGTGCAGTGCGCGTCGATAAACGCCGCCGCCGCTTCCAGTCGGGTATGCGCCGGTGCCTCCGGCTGGCGGACATCGCCCAGCCCGAGCTGCAGGGCGCTGAAATACTCCACCATGGCGATCTGTTTTTCCAGCGCGCAGCACAGCGGATCCGTCAGCAGCGCATAAAGCCGGTTCAGGCCGTGGAACAGCGCCGGATCGCGGCTGAGCGGCTGGCTGAACGGAACAAAACGGTCACCGTCGCCGCCGAGCAGCTCCTGCTGCAGCGCGCCGAGCCAGGCGAGATCGAGATAGAACATGATGTACGACCAACGGCGATCGGCGATGGGGTTGCAGGCATGCGCCTGCTGCGGGTTGATGACAACCAGATCGCCGGCGCTGACCTGCATGCGCCGCTCGCCGTTGACATAGGTGCTGACGCCGCCGGTGATGGCGCCGATGGAAAAGAATTCGTGGCTGTGCAGGCTGTAGCACACCTGGCGGCCATCCTTGATGGCGCGGGCTTCGACGAACGGCAACTGCGGATCGCGCCAGAACTGCGGCGTTTTTTCACTCATACGCTTTCCTTTTCACTGCGGCGGCATCACAGTGTTATAGCCTGAAAGCGTCAAGGGGGGGAATGGCGGATGATGATTTTTAACGTGTTCGGCCGTCTGCTGGGCGTGAAGCGCATCGGGGACGAATGGCGGCTGTTCCGCGTGACGCTGCCGGAGCGCAAATATGCCCCCAGCTACGATATCGTGCTGCCGGCCGACCTGCGCGAAGAGGAGATCGCCGGCTATCTGGGGGATATCTATCACGAGGCGGCGACGCCACAGCGGCCGGACGTGTTTCGCGTCGAATAGCGCGGCGCGTCACTCTTCCGCGTTGCGCGCCATCATGCGGCGTTGATGTTCCTCGCCGGCGGCCTGGATCTCTTCCAGCACCGAGCCGACGTCGGCACGTTTCAGGATTTCGCTGAACCGGCCGCTGAGGACGCTGTCCGGCGTCAGGTTGCCTTCCTGATACAGCGCCCAAATCTCTTTGGCGTATTGGCTGTCGCGCAGCTCCGGCGCGAACTGGCCGTAATACTCGGCCAGATTGCCGATATCGCGCTCGAACATGCTTTTGGCGTGGTTGTTGGCGGCGGCGTCCACCACCTGCGGCAGATCGATGATCACTGGCCCGTCTTTATCCATCAGTACGTTGAATTCCGACAGGTCACCGTGCACCAGCCCGGCGCACAGCATGCGCACCGCGTAGTTCATCATCAGGGCGTGATCGGCGCGCGCCTGTTCCGGCGTCAGGATGACATCGCTCAGGCGTGGCGCCACCAGGCCTTCTTCGTCGGTGATCAGCTCCATCAGCAGCACGCCGTCCAGGCAGATGTCCGGCTGCGGCACCCGCACCCCGGCCTTGGCCAGCAGATACAGCGCGTCCACTTCGGTGTTTTGCCAGGCTTCTTCCTGCTGCTGGCGGCCAAATTTGGAGCCTTTGCTCATGGCGCGCGCGTCGCGGCTGTTGCGCACCTTGCGTCCTTCCTGATAGTGAACGGCCTGCTTGAAGTTGCGCTTCTCGGCCTCTTTGTACACTTTGGCGCAGCGGATCTCATCGCCGCAGCGCACGATAAACACGTCGGCTTCTTTGCCGCTTTTCAACCGGCGGATGACGTCGTCGATTAACCCGTCATCAACCAGCGGCTGGAGTCGTTTTGGAATTTTCATGCAGCCTTGTACCCTATTTAGGCTCCGGTGTGAATGGCTTGCGCAGTTGATAGCGTAAGTTAGACCCGAAAGGCAAACATTAGTTTTGCCGCCGCGTCATCAATACGCGGCGGCGGGCGCTCACAGGCTGGCGGCCGGCACCCAGACGCTGACGCTGCCGGCGTTGACCGGGAAATGGGCGCTGCCCTGGTCGTCGGTGGTGATCTCCTCCTGACGGTTGCCGAGGAAATCGCGCCAGGCGGTGTGCGCCAAATCGGCGCCCAGCGCGACGGTCTTGCCGCTCTCGCCGCCGTTGGTCAGCAGCACCACGCAGCCGGGGGCCTCGGCGGTGCCGGCGCGGCTGAAGGCCACGCAGTGACTGTCGTCGAAGTAGTCGGCTTGCGGGCCGTTGGCGAAACGCTGGCGGGCGGCGATCAGCTTCTCCAGCTCCGGGATCGCCGGCATGTCAATCTGGTACTCGCCGCCGTCGCGCCCCTTGTCGCGGTAGCTGGCGCCATACAGGTCGGGGTAAAACACGCAGGGCACGCCCTGTTCGCGCAGCAGGATCAGCGCGTAGGCCAGCGGTTTGAACCAGGGTTCCACCGGCGCTTCCAGCGATTGCAACGGCTGGGTGTCGTGGTTGGCGACCAGCGTTACCGCGTGGGCCGGATCGGCGGCGGTCAGGGTATCGGTGAAGATCTGCGCCATGTCGAAGCCGTCGCCCTGTTTCGACGCCTGATGAAACTTCAGGTGCAGCGCCACGTCGAACAGCATCACCTTGCCGTCCACCAGCTCGATGTATTGTTGCAGCGCACTCAGATCGTGCGACCAGTATTCGGCGACGATAAACAGGTCGCGCTGTGCGCTGCCGCGCACGTGATCCGCCCACTCTTTGAAGAACCAGGCGGGAATGTGCTTGGCGGCGTCCAGGCGGAAGCCGTCGCACGGCAGGCTTTCCAACAGCCAGCGCGCCCAGTATTTGAGCTCCTCCGTCACGGCGGCATTGCGGAACTCCACGTCGGCCCCCATCAGATAGTCGTAGTTGCCTTTTTCGTCGTCAACCTGATCGTTCCAGCCGTCGTCGCCATAGTCGTTGGCGATTTTGAACACCCCTTTGTCGTCCGGCTGTTCAACGTAATCGACGCCGCTGAAGCATGTGTAATCCCAGATAAACTCGGAATGCACGCCCTGGCGGCCGGGAAAGGTGAAGCGGGTGTAGGCCAGCGCGTCGAAGCCCTGGTCGTCGATGTCGTTGCGGTTGTTGGCGTCCACTTTGAACACGTGTACCTGTTCTTTCTCGTCCGCGCCAAGCTTGTGGTTGAACACCACGTCGTAGAGTACCCCCACGCCGTGTTCGCGCAGCGTAGTGGCGGCGTGTTCGAGCGCCGCCTTGTCGCCGTATTTGGTGGCTACGCTGCCTTTCTGGTCAAATTCGCCGAGATCGAACAGATCGTAAGTATCGTAGCCGACGGAGTAGCCGCCGGAAGCGCCCTTGTAGGCAGGCGGCAGCCACAGGTCGGTGATGCCTAGTTCGGCCAGGTGCGGGGCGCGCTCGGCGGCCTCCTGCCACAGTTTGCCGCCGTCGGGGTAGTACCAGTGGAAGAATTGCAGCAGGGTGGTTTTTTTCGTCATGAGCCAGCGTCCCGGTTAGCCAGAAGGAGAGGAGCAGTTAAAGCATGGGCTACTTTTGGCAAAAGGGACAAGTTTGGTATAGGCGGCCCGAGAAGGCCGCCCGAGAGATGGCTTAACGCTGGCTGGCGTAATGAGGTGAGCGTGGGCCATAAAGAATGGCGCCGTTCTGACCTGTCGCCGATAACAGACGGGTGTTGGCGATGGCGCCAACATCAAATCCTTTGTCGCTGATGGTATCGGCGATTTGTGAAATCGCGGCGCTGATCACCATGCCCAGCAGGCCTCCGGAGTTGTTGTTGCCTTCGTTGCTGGATGCGGTGGCGGTGCCGGCCCACAGCTGTTTGCCGTTGCGCAAATCGACCAGGCGAGCGGCTACGGTAACGCGGGTTTCGCTGCTGATCACCATGTAGCTGGTGCCGTATTGCGTGACATCCAGATACAGCACGGTGTCGGCGCCGAAAATCTGGTGCAGTTTTTTCGGACTGACGGCGCGAATGTCGTTGGCGTTGGTTAGACCGTTTTGCAGGAAGGTTTCCTCCACTACAGCGACCGGCAGCACATAGTAACCGGCCTCGGCCAACGGCAGGGTGGCGCTGGCGAGTACGCTGTGGCTGGCTTTGATATCCGGCGACTGGTTAACCGGCGGCAAGACCAGAATCGACTTCGGCTTGCTCTCATGGAACGCCGCATAATCATAAGGCGTCTGCTTGGCGCAGCCGCTTAGCAACAGGGTGGCGGCAACGCCGAGTAAAGTGAGTACACGCTTCATTTAAAACTCCCCTTATCCCTGGCCATCAGGAAATTCATAAACGGCGCCGATTCCGGGAACAGCGTTTTTTCCGTGTTGAATTCACTCATTGCTTGTCCGTCGTTGCCGGTTTTGCTGTACAGCAGCCCCAGTTGCGCATGCAGACCTGGTGGTACGGCTTTATCCTTGGCGCGGGATTTCTCGACGATCTCTTTCAGCGTGGCGATCTGCTGCTCAGGGCTTTGCCCCTCCTGCTGGTAGTATTGATAGAGAGAAGTTTGGTAGCCATCCCAATTGTAAAGCGTTTTCGGCGCGGCGCAGCCGGCCAGCAGGGTCGCTGCAAACAGCGCCCCGCCCATTTTTTTAGTTATCATCTTTCTGCTTCTATTCCGTTAGTTAGCAGGGCGCCATGCGCCATTTTCGATACCGGTGACCAGGTTATTGACGGCTTCACGCACGGCCAGGTCCAGCACCTTGCCGTTAAGGGTGGAGTCGTAGCTGGCGGTGCCCCCGAAACCGATGATTTCGCGATTGGACAGTTCGTATTCACCGGCGCCCTGAGAGGAAAAGACGACTTCTGAGGTCTGTACGTTTACGACGTTCAGATTGACTTTGGCGTAAGCGACTTGTGATTTACCCCGGCCCAAGATCCCCCACAGCTGATGATCGCCGACTTCTTTACGGCCGAATTCGGTGACATCGCCGGTAATCACATAATTGGCGCCTTTCAGCGTTTGTGCCTTCCCTTTAATGCCGGCTTCAGTTTTCAGCTCTTCCATGTTGGCGCGATCCAGCACGTTGAAACGGCCAGTCTGTTGCAAATGCGTGATCAGGATAGTCTTGGACTGATTGCCCAGTCGATCGACGCCATCGGAGAAGATGCCGTTCATGTAGCTGGAGCGGTTGTCGAATTTACCGACGGCGATAGGGCTGCGTGGGCCCTGATAAGTGGTGTTGTAGGAAGCGACTTTCGGCACTTCCAAAGTGCGAGAAGATTCGGTCGCGCAGCCCGCCAGCAAGGTGACGGAAAGGGCGACGGAACAGACGGCGAGTGATTTTTTCATTGGCGTGCAATCTCTCCATGAGCATAAAACAGCGCGGGAGCAACCCGCGCCCGACGTTGATATAACGAGCGTTGTCGCCGTTATAGAAACGCCGCGATCCTGCCATGAATATGTAACAAATTACAACAATATATCGGCATTAATGCCGCTATTAACATTGTTGTAACCCGTTGGAATGCAATGGATTAGTCTCGATTTTCTCTCTTCATTACAGTGTTTTTCACGATTGTGTATTTTTTGTCTGGGTTATTGTCTTTTTAATCTTAAATACATGGCCATTAATCCTGAAATATTTTAACTAACCAGTTTTTTGTATTGATTAATGTTACGTTTTGCATCAGCTCCTGTGTTATGCCGGGGTTCATGACGGCTTGATGATCCGTTAAGGTAGTGAAAATTAGGTAACACTATCAACCAAGTGTCATTTTTTATCGGTAGCTAATCGGGGATATCAATTGTGAACATCAGGGATTTCAGAGCATTGGCGCGCAGTTTGGTCAGAGAATTCGGCATGTTGAACAAGCAGAGCAACGGCTCGCGCTTTTCGCCGCTGCAGATCCATCTGATGATTGAAGTCAGCGAGCAGCCGCTGGGCGTCACCGAGCTGGCGGCCCGGCTTTGCATCGACAAAGCCAGCGCCAGCCGGGCGCTGCGCAGCCTGGTTGCCGCCGGTGTGATAGAAACGGTGGATCATCCGGATGACAAGCGGCACAACCTGCACCGGCTGAGTAAAAAGGGCGGCAAGGCGCTGGCCGGCATCGAGAGCGACGCCGACGGTTTTATGCAGGCGGCGCTGGCGCAGTTGGACGACGATGAGCTGGCGAGTACCACCGCGGCGATGAAAAAGATGACCGCGGCGCTGCGCAGCGCGCGCAAACAGCGCGACGCCAACCTGCGGGTGCGGCCGATTGCCGCGCGCGACGATGCGGCGATGGCGGCGATCATTCGCGATGTGTTTCGCGAGTACGGCATGGACAAGATGGAAGGCGTCAGCCTGCACGATCCGGATCTCGATCGTCTGACCGGTCTGTATCGCGACAACGGCGGCCATTACTGGGTGCTGGAGCGGGACGGGCAGGTGGTGGGGGGCGTCGGCATGGCGCCGCTGGCGGGCGAAGAGCCCGGCTATTGCGAGCTGCAAAAGCTGTTCTTCAAACCCGGCGCGCGTGGGCTGGGCATGGCGCGCTATATGGTGGTACAGGCGCTGAAGGCGGCGCGGGCGGCGGGGTATCGCTACTGCTACCTGGAAACCACCGAACAGTTGAAAGAGGCGATCGGGTTGTACTACGCGCTGGGATTCACGCTGCTGACGGAACGGCGCGGCAACACCGGCCATCACGGCTGTAACGTGTGCATGCTGAAAAATCTGAAGAACGACGATATGTGAGCGGTTTCAAGGTTAGCGCCCGCGCCTTGTGCCACCCTGTTAACCGTTTGATAACAATCACAACGTTTTATCAGGGAGGAAACTATGTTGGGGGATCCGATGGCGCTGTCCGCGCTGGTCACGCTGGTGGTCATCGCGCTATGGGCCAGCGCCCGCTTGCCGGAGTATTTGGTCGCGCTGCTGTTCTTCGCGGCGGTGATGGTGTTGCAGCTGGCGCCCGCCGCGGTGACCTTTTCCGGTTTCGCGTCTTCCGCATTCTGGCTGGTGCTTAGCGGTTTCGTGCTGGGCACCGCCATCCGCAGCACCGGTTTGGCGGATCGCCTGGCCAACCGGCTCTTGCCGCACCTGGCCGACTCCTGGCCCCGCCTGGTGGGCGGGGTGGTGGCGATAAGCTACGCGCTGGCGTTTGTCATGCCCTCCAACATGGGGCGCATTACGCTGCTGATGCCGATCGTCATGGCGTTGGCCGATCGCGCCGGTTTGGGGGAGGGCTCGCGCGGCCGCATCGGTTTGGCGCTGGCGGTGGGGTTCGGCACTTTCCAGCTCTCCGCCAGCATCCTGCCGGCCAACGTGCCCAATCTGGTGATGAGCGGCGCGGCGGAAAGCGCCTACGGCAGCCACTTCGCCTATCTTTCTTACCTGCTGTTGCACGCCCCGGTGCTCGGGTTCGCCAAAGGCGCGCTGCTGACGCTGTGCATCTGCGGCCTGTTCCGTGCGCGGCCGCAGCCGGTGACGGCCGAGGCGGCGCAAACCCCGCTCAGCGCCGCCGAATGGCGGCTGATCGCGCTGTTGGGCGCCACGGTGTTGCTGTGGATGACCGACAGCTGGCATGGCATCGCTCCCGCCTGGATCGGGTTGGTGGCGGCCTGCGTTTGCCTGTTGCCGCGCATCGGATTTCTCAACGGCGAGCAGTTCGCCGCCGGGGTTAACGTGCGCACCTGCATCTACGTGGCGGGGATCCTGGGGCTGACCGCGCTGGTCAGCCACTCGGGGCTTGGCGATCGGCTGGGCGGTGCGCTGTTGGCGATGATGCCGGATCTGCACGGCAAACCGTTCACCGCATTCGGTTCGCTGGTGGGGATCACCGCATTGCTGAATTTTGTGGTGACCGCCAACGGCGTGCCGGCGCTGTTTACCCCGCTGGCGCAGGCGTTGTCTGCGGGCAGCGGCTTGCCGCTGCTGACGGTGCTGATGACCCAGGTGATCGGTTACGCCACGCCGCTGCTGCCGTATCAGGCTTCGCCGATCGTGGTGGCGATGGGGATGGGCAAAGTGCCGGCGCGTGAAGGGTTGAAGCTGTGCCTGCTGTTGGCCGCGCTCAGCTTTGCGCTGCTGGTGCCGCTGGATTATCTGTGGTTCAGACTGCTGGGGTGGATCCCGTAAACCGACCGGCGCGTTGGCGGGCAGATAAAACAAAAGGCGGCCTGAGCCGCCCTTTTGCGCGATTGCCGGTGTGGCAATTAATTGTAGATGATCGCGGTACCGTGCAGTTTGTTGTCGCCGGTGGTTGCGATGATCTGGAAGGATTTGGCGCCGGCTGCGTCGGCTTTGGCCGCCAGTTTGTTTTCCAGGCTGCTCAGGTCGGACGCACCGCTGACGGTGACGACGCCGGCTTTTTGCAGATCGGCCGGTTGAGCGTTGACCAGTTCGGCGGCGAAGCTGCCGAAGGAGACGGAAGCCAGTGCGATGGCGGCGATGGTCATTTTCAGGTTTTTCATAGTCTTATTTCCTATCTGTGTTCTTTACAATATTTGTTTGGTAAGGTCGCTAAATTAATTAACGATCGATAATTTAATGTTAGATGCCGGTTTGACAGATTGCAAGTATTTTTTTAATGCTCGTTAATTAATTTTTTTTACGCCCTGGCGTTGTGAGCAAAAGAACAGGCAATCTGTTGGCTTAATGCGTTGTTATTGATAGATTTCTGCAGTGCCGTGCAGCTGGTTGTTACCGCCGGCGCCGATGATGCGGAAGGATTTTGCACCGGCCTGATCGGCTTTGGCTGCCAGGCTGCTTTCCAGCGAGGTCAGATCGGATGCGCCGCTGACGGTGATGACGCCCACTTTCTGCTGGTCAGCCGGTTGGCTCTGGACTAAATCGGCGGCGAAGCTGCCGAAGGAAACGCTGGCCAGAGTGAGAGCTGCTAAGGTTAATTTTAAGTTTTTCATGATGTTATTTCCTTTCCGATAACGGTGAATAGAGGGTTTTAATCCGCTTCGCTAATTTATCTTAACGATCGATAACTAAATGCTAATAGGTTCTCGACGAGGGCGCAATATTTTTTTATAATGATCGTTAAGTTATTTGTGCTAACCCTGCTGTGGAGCGGGATAGGAGAGGAACGATGAGCATCAATGAAACGGTCTGCGGCAAAAAAAGCCGTGGCAGACCGAAACAATTTGATCGCGACCGGGCGCTGGAAAGCGCGCTCGATCTGTTCTGGCGGCACGGTTATGAAGCTACCTCGCTGGCCGATCTGGTGGAAGTGACCGGCGCCAAGGCGCCAACGCTGTATGCGGAATTCGGCAACAAAGAAGGTATGTTCCGCGCGGCGGTGGAGCGCTATCTGCAGAAATATACGGTTTGCGCCAACCAAATGCTGGAGCAGGATCTGCCGGTGGCCGAGATCGTCGAGGCCTATGTGCGTTCTTCCGCCGAGGTGTTTACCGACCCCGACACGCCGTCAGGCTGCTTTATGGTGTGCGCCTCCGCCGCGCTGTCGTCGGCGTCCGATGACGTCGCCCAGATGCTGCGCAGGAAGCATCATGCGCAGGAAGCGGCGCTGAAGGCCTGCTTCGATCGCAAGGTGCAGCAGGGCGAACTGCTGGCGAAAACCGACACCGCGCTGCTGGCGAAATACGTGATTTGCACCATTGAAGGCATGTCGGTGCAGGCGCGTGAAGGGGCAAGCCGGAGCGATCTGCTGCGGTTGCTGGAGGCGTTGATGCTGGTGTGGCCGCGGCTCAGCCAGATTGGCAATAAGGTGTAACAACCGGCCCGGCTTTTACCGCAATGCTGATCAGTTAATCCTGAGTGGCATTTTTTATCCAGCCTCTGGGCGTTCTGTGCAGGGGAATTGCCGTAAATGTCCTGCATTTCTCTGTGGCCAACATGAACGGCAATTGGAGGGGCCGAAGGCGCGGCCCCTCCACCCGCGCTCTTGCTTAACACCGTCTGTCCGCTTTGCGGAAATTACTCGGCCCATCCTGGGCCTCGCCCCTTCGGGGCCGCTGCAAGCAGCGTTCAAATCTGCTCCCGGCAGATTTGTCCTCGCCGCGTCTGCATTGTCGGGCGGGTCGGCTGCGACAAACGTCCCTGTTAGTCTCGCCTCAACCGGCCTTCCCTGGCCGGTTGCCCCTGACAACGCCGTCTTGCTCGGCAGCCGGTGATGCGCACCAAAGGTCAACCCCCGTGCTGGCAGCTACCGGGCAACCCGTCCTTTATGAGGTTATGGCAGAGCGAGGAATCGGAGATGAGCACCGTATTGGACGCCCTTGAAGACGCCGAACGCAGGCATAGCGCATTAGGCGAAACCGCCATGGACGGCGGTTTCAGGTGAGACAGGCAGGGACGCCTGTCGCAACCGGCCTCAATGCGGTATGGCGGAGGGAGGGGAGTTGGCAAAGCCAACCGTCTGACAGGGCAAAGGCGAGGGTTGCCAGGGGCCGCGCCTTCGGCCCCTGGCTCGGTCGAGGTGCGTGAGCCACATAGAGCATCTCACTTTTATCGACCGAAAATTTCACGAACGCCTGCATAAAAACGCTAACTGACCAGCATTACGGCTTTTACCGGGCCGTGTAACCCATTACTGATTGACCGGGATCACCGCGCCCTGGTATTTCTCGCGGATAAAGTCCTGAATCGGTTTGGAGTGCAGTACCTTGACCAGCGCCACGATCTCCGGTTTGTTCACGTCGGCCTTGTGCACGGTGATGATGTTGGCGTACGGGTTGTTTTCGCCGCTTTCGACCGCGATCGGATCTTTGGTCGGATTCAGCCCGGCGTCGATGGCGTAGTTGGCGTTGATCACCACCGCGTCGCCTTCGTCGTTGTTGTACATTTGCGGCAGCAGCGCGCCCTCAACGTTGGCCTGGAACTTCAGGTGTTTCGGGTTTTCCACCACGTCGCTGATGCGCGCGTCCACTTTGCTCACCCCCGGCTTCAGCTTGATCACGCCTTCCCGTTCAAAAATAGACAGGATGCGGCCTTCTTCCGCCACCGCGTCGCGCATGATGATTTTGCCGTTTTCCGGCAGATCTTTCAGGCTCTTGTACTTCTTCGAGTAGATGCCGATAGGCTCAATATGGATCGCGCCGGCGCTGACGAAGTCGTAGCTCTTGTCGTCGGCGTGGTCTTTCAGCACCGAGTTCAGGTAAGGCACGTGCTGGAAGTAGTTGGCGTCGATGTCGTGGCTGGCCAGCGCGGTGTTCGGCAGGATGTAGTCCTGAAAGCGCTTGATCTGCAGATCGATGCCTTCCTTCGCCAGTATCGGCTTGGCCTGTTCGAGGATCTCGGCGTGCGGCACGTTGGAGGCGCCGACCACCAGCTTGGTCACTGCCGTGGCGCCATAGGAGGCGAGGGTGGCGACGGAGGCGAAAGCCAACATCAGTAGGTGCTTTTTCATCATCGTTTTCCTTGGTTAATTAACGTTTATCGAGCGTTCTTGTCAGGGTGTCGCCGATGAACTGAATGACGAAAACGATCAGCAGGATCGTCAGCGTCGCCACCAGCGTCACGTCACTGTGGTTGCGTTGGAACCCCTCCAGATAGGCCAGGTTGCCCAGGCCACCGGCGCCGATCACCCCGGCCATCGCGGTGTAGCTCACCAGCGCGATCAGGGTGACGGTGATGCCGGAAACCAGCGCCGGCGAGCTCTCCGGCAGCAATACGCGGAAAATCAGGGTGCGGTTTTTGGCACCCATCGAGCGCGCCGCCTCGATCACCCCTTTGTCGACCTCGCGCAGCGCGATCTCCACCAGCCGGGCGTAGAACGGCGCCGCGCCGACGATCAGCGCCGGCAGGGCCGCGTCCGCGCCGAGAATGGTGCCGATCAGCGATTTGGTGAACGGGATCAGCAGCACGATCAGAATGATGAACGGAATGGAGCGGAAGACGTTGACCAACACGGAGATCAGCGAGTAGACCGCCCGGTTCTGCCACAGCTGGCCCTTCGAAGTTAAAAACAGCAGCACGCCGAGCACGATGCCCAGCACCAACGTGGCCAAACCGGCGATGCTGGTCATGTACAGCGTTTCCCAGGTGGCGTCCCACAGTTGATCCAGACGCAGGTGGGGGAACAGGGATTCAATCATGTTGGATAACCTCGACGGCGATGTCTCTTTCGTGCAGCAGGCTGAGCATGTCGGCGACTTGTTGTTCGTTGCCTTCGGCGTGGATGTACAGTTCGCCGAACGAACCGTTGAGGGTGTGGCTGATCTTGCCGTGCAGAATGTTGATGGTCAGGGCGTAGCGTCGGATCACTTCGGCGATCACCGCCTGATGGGTTTGCACGCCCACGAAGGTCAGCTTGAAAATCGCCCCCGGCAGATGGGCGGTGAGCAGCGGGTTGAAGCTCTCTTCGGTATCCGCATACTGCGACACCTGTTTGACGAACTGCCGGGTGATCGGTTGCTGTGGCCGGGTGAACACGTCGAGCACCGGGCCTTCTTCGACGATGCGGCCGTTTTCCATCACCGCCACGCGGTGGCAGATTTTGCGCACCACGTGCATCTCGTGGGTGATCAGCACGATGGTCAATTTCAGCTGGCGGTTGATGTCCAGCAGCAGGTCGAGAATGGCGTCGGTGGTCTGCGGGTCGAGCGCCGAGGTGGCCTCGTCACACAGCAGCACGCTCGGGTTATTGGCCAGCGCGCGGGCGATGCCGACGCGCTGTTTCTGGCCGCCGCTGAGCTGCGACGGGTAGGCGTCTTCGCGCCCCTGCAGGCCGACCAGCGCGATCAGTTCCGCCACGCGCGGCGCAATCTGCGCCTTGGGCACGCCGGCGATCTGCATGGAAAAAGCGATGTTTTGGCTGACGGTGCGCGACCACAGCAGGTTGAAGTGCTGAAACACCATGCTGATTTTCAGGCGCGCCTGGCGCAGGTGGCTGCCTTTGGCGCGGGCGATATCGAAGCCGCCTACGTCAATGCGGCCGCTGGTGGGCGTTTCCAGGCCGTTAAGCAGGCGGATGAGCGTGCTTTTGCCGGCGCCGCTGTAGCCGATGATGCCGTAAATTTGCCCGGCCTCTACCGCCAGGCTGACGTTGTCTACCGCCACGACGCGGCCCTGTGTGCTGTCAAAAGTTTTGCAAACGTTCGAAAGAACGATCATAGCGAAGCGGATCCTTATCGATACTTCACAGCATTCCGTCCAGAGCGCGGTGCGCCGGACAGGGATCGTTCGGCTTTTCTGCGGGGCACAACCCGGCGGGGAGTGGCGGACGGAACCTCTGTTGCGGGTGAATACCGGGCAATCCTACCGAGGGTTTATAGTGACAGGAAGAATGTAAATTCTATTACTTATTCTGATTTGATATATAAACCGGCGGGTGAAACAGGGGGGAGAAAACCGGCCGCAGGGCGGCCGGCGGGAGGGCTAGCGTTTGTCCAGCTTCATGTGCAGCAGCGGGAACGGGTTGCCCTGGCCGTCGAGCGGCGAGCGGCCGGTGATGACAAACCCGTAGTGGCGATAGAAGCCGCTGGCCTGCGGGTTTTGCTCATTCACGTCCAGCTGCAGTTCATCGTGCAGCGTTTCCGCGTGGGTCAGCAGCGCTTTGCCCACCCCTTTGCCGCGCTGATCGGCGTCGATAAACAGCATCTCCACCTTGTTGCCGTTCAGGCCGATAAAGCCGCAGGGATGCCCCGGCCGCTCTTCGGCCACCCAGACGTTAACCGCCGGCAGGTAGTCGTTCAGCACCAACGGGAACAGCTGCGCGATGTTGTCTTCGGTTAAAAAATGGTGAGTGGCGCGCACCGAACGCAGCCAGATATCTGCCAATTGCGCGTTGTCTTCCGCCGCGCGTGCTCTGATGGTAATCATCGAACTCTCTGCTATCTAAGTTGAAGGAAAAAAACTAGATAGAGGTTTTGTGGGGTTAGTGCCGAATTAACGTGGGTTAACGCCCTGCAAAGCGCCTCTGCAGTGGATCGAATAGGCCCGCCTTTTTGCAAGCGGTATAATAACTGTAATTCAGTAAGTTAATGCTTTCAACCGCCGCAGGGCGTAATGGGGCGCCCGCCGCGTGATACACTGGCCGCTGAATGAGCGAGAGGGCAGCAGGATGGAAGCGGTACGCGCAGCGATAGAAAAACAGGTGCTAAGCCTGACTGGGCTGGCGCTCGGCGGCGTCGATTTTGAGAACCCACCGGGCGATCCGGGCTTGTTCGGCCCGCAGTCGGTCATCTGGCAGGTTCACCGCGATTTCACCCCGATGCTGTGCGGCGGCGTCAGCGCCTTGCTGCTGCAGATGCTGCACCCGCTGGCGCTGGCCGGGGTGTGGGATCACTCCAACTTCCGCGAAGATATGATTGGCCGCCTGCGCCGCACCAGCCAGTTCGTGTCGGTCACCACCTTCGGCCCGACCGCCGAGGCGGAGCGGCTGATTGCCAAAGTCAAAGCCATCCATCTGCGGGTGACCGGAGTCGGCAGCGACGGCACGCCTTATGCTGCCAGCGATCCGGCGCTGCTGACCTGGGTACACGTCGCGGAGAGCAGCCGTTTTCTGGCCAGCCACCTGCGCTACCGCAACCCCCATCTTTCCCGCGATTTGCAGGATCAATACTACCGCGAAGCGGCGCGCGTGGCCGCCGCGCTGGGGGCGACCGCAATTCCTCAGTCCTGCGCGGAGGTCGAAGAGTACCTGCAGGCGATGCGGCCGCAGCTGGTCTGCGATGAACGCACGCAAGAGGTGGCGCGCATTCTGCTGAAGGCGCCGGCGCCGAGCGCATTGGCGCGCCCGCTCGGCGGGGTGGTGATGCAGGCGGGCATCGATCTGTTACCCGATTGGGCGCAGCGGCAGTTCGGCTTTCATCCGGGCGCGCTGCGGCGGCGGCTGGTGCGAACGGGTGCCGCCGGTTTGGGTAAGGTACTGGGCGCGTCGATGCGCAACGGCTCCTATCAGCGCGCGGTGCGGCGCATCACTCAGCCGTCATGAGCCACAGCCGCTATAATTAACCTTTGTTTATCTTCGTTTACGGACGCTTTTGAGACTTTTACGGGTGATCCGGCCAGTAATGCGTTTTACACTTGGGGGCAAAGCCACATTCCATTTTTGGCGCGCAGCCGATTCTGCCGCGCCCTGACCCTATTGAGGTGATATGAACGAGTCATACGTACTTGCTGAAGTCAGCAATGAGAACCAGACGCTGGTCGCGGTGGTTCAGCAAGATCACCGGGCAGCCTATTTTTATATCTATCCCGCCGAGGCCTACAGCGATCGCTATCAGGTTCGCGCCTGCTGGCTGCGCAACCTGGCCGCCGCGCCGCTGCAAGAAGATCGCGCCGCGCTGGAGCAAGGGCAGCCGCCGATGCTGGCGGCGGAGTATTGCCGCAACCTGGAAGGCGAAGCGCCGCTGAACCCGGAAGGGCTGATGGTGGTGTGGAGCGAAAGCGACGACGGCGCGGCCCTGTGGTATTACGGCCAACTGCTGGCGGTGATCCCCGGCTGGAGTCTGTATATCGACCATTCGGTGTGCTATTCCGCCAGCTGCATCAAGGAGAGCCCGTTGGCTTATCCGCTCGGCTCGGCCTCGACCAACACGCAGTATGCGCAGGCGGAGAGCACCCGCCAGTTCTGGCGCAGCTGGCAGCGTGAAGAGGGCAATCCGTGGCCGAAGATGCAGCGCGATTTTCAGGCGCGCTATGAGCCGCATTTTGGCCCTTCGGTGAAGTACTACGCCATCGATCAGGGCAAGTGGCCACCGATGGCCATCACCCAGCACGAGCGTGACGGCATCTATTACTTCCTCACCATGGGGGTGAGCATCCGGCCGATGCCGTGGGTGGAGATCCTGTTCAACGACGAGGCTTCGCGCTATCGCCGCATGGAGATGGCGATCGCCATCGACAGCCAATACATGACCGAAGACAACGCGGTGCAGATGGCCAGTGCGCTGGCCGGTTTCGCGCACGCGCCGTGGGCGCGGCTGACCTGGATCGGCGAAGGGCATACGCTGGAGTCGGACGTGGCGCCGCTGGGCTACGAGGGTTATATTTTATCGTCGTCCTTCTATCCGCATAGTGCGCACCTGGCTCTGCCGCAGCAGTACGGCGATCCGGTGAACCTGTTCTGGGCCAGCCCGGTGTTTACCGCCGAGCGGCAGTTGGCGCACGCCACGCCGAACGGCGGGCACGATCTGGTGAATCGGCTGCGGGAGCAGGGCGTCGACCATATTTTCCGCCCGCGCCAGCCGGTGTGCTGACGCCACTTATCTTCTCTTCGGGAGCCGCCATGACCACCGCGCTGTTGATTATCGATGTGCAGGAAGGATTGTTTACGCCGCCGCCGGCGGATGCCGCGGGCACCGTTGCGCGCATCAATCAGCTGAGCGAGCGCGCCCGCCGGGTGGGCGTGCCGGTTGTCGTCATTCAGCACCACACGCCGGACGACGAGTTGCGGCACGGCAGCGCCGCCTGGCAAGTGCTCGCGGCGCTGAAGGTGGCGCCGGGCGATCACCGGGTGGATAAAACCACGCCGGACTCGTTCCTGCGCACCTCACTGGGCGCGTTACTGATCGCCAACGGTGTATCGCAGCTGGTGGTTTGCGGCTACTCCACGCCGTTTTGCATCGACACCACGGTGCGCAGCGCGGCGGCGCACGGTTATCCGGTGACGCTGGCAGCGGATGCCCACACCTGCCACGACAAACCCTATGCCGACGGTCTGCTGATCCGCACCCACCATAACGAGACGCTGTCGAATATCGAAAGCTTCGGCGTGCCGATCCGCGCCGTTCCCGCGGCAGACATCGTGTTCTGAGAACGGAAAAACGGCGGCCGAGGCCCCCGTTCGTTATTTCAGGCCCGCCCGCCGCGCCGCCACCTTGGCCAGCGCGGCCCAGTCCAGATCCGCATCCCCCTGCGCCATCGCGTCGAGGAAGTTGTCTTTCAGCACCCCGGCGAACGGCATCGGCGTATGGCTGTCGGCCCCGGCGGCCAGCGCCAGCCCGACGTCCTTCAGCCCCAGCGCCAGCCGGAATCCGGCGGGGGAATACTTCTCGGCGGCGATCAGCGCGCCATAGCCCTGATAGGCCGGGGCGGCGAAGACGGTGCTACTCAGCATCTGCAGGTAGTCGGCGCCGGACACGCCGTAGTTGCGCACCAGCGCGCTGCCTTCCGCCATCGCTTCAATGGCGCTGGCCAGCGTAAAGTTGGTGGCGATCTTGACGACGTTGGCCTGCGCCGGATCGGCGCCGAAGTGCCAGGTTTTCTGGCCGAGGGCATCGAACAGCGGCTGCGCTTGCTTCAGTAGCTCGCTATCGCCGGCCGCCAGAATATTCAGCTTGCCGGCGGCGGCCACGTCGACCCGTCCCAGCACCGGCGCGGCGAGATAGCCGATGCCGTGTTCCGCATGCAGCGCCGTCAAACGCTGGGCGAGTTCGACCGAGATGGTTGCCATGTTGATATGCAGCGCGCCCGGTTTCATCCGTTGCAGCAACCCGCTGTCGACCACCACCTGTTGCGTGGCGGCATCGTCGGCCAGCATGGTGATCAGCACGTCGGCATCGGCCAGCTGCTCCGGCCGTTCGGCCTGCTGCGCGCCGGCGCTCACCAGCGGCTGCGCCGCCTGCGGCGAGCGGTTCCATACCGTTAAGGCGAAGCCCGCCTGCAACAGGTTGGCCGCCATGGCGCTGCCCATCCCACCCAGTCCGGCAAATCCGATCTTCATCATGCGCTCCTTTTTCAGGTTGAAGGTTTTACCCTAGCGCGCCAGGCCAGGAACGCAAATGCCGGAGTGTAACGCCGTCTTACGCGCCGGCGGCGGGCTATTGACGCGCTGCCGCTGCGGGTATACCTTGATGGCATGAATATATCGATGCACTCCACCCACAATCAGTCATGGTGGCGCCTCTTCTGAGGCGGCACGAGTATTCACATCTCTTTTTAATGCCGCCGGTTTGGCGGCATTATTTTTTGTGGCGTTGATCCGGCGGTCTACAGACCTTCAGGAGCACTGTCATGAGCTACACCATTCTTACCGGCGATCGCGCCACCGGCCCACTGCATTTAGGCCACTTCGTCGGCTCGCTGCGTCAGCGCGTCGAACTGCAGCACCAGCATAACCAAACGGTGATGGTGGCGGATCTGCAGGGCCTGACCGACAACGGCAACAACCCGCAAAAAATCAGCGCCAACGTGCTCAACGTCGTGGCCGACTATCTGGCGGTGGGCATCGATCCGCACAAGACCACGATCTGCCTGCAGTCGGCGCTGCCGGCGTTGGCCGAGCTGACGATGTACTACCTCAATCTGGTCAGCGTTGCGCGGCTGGAGCGCAACCCGACGGTGAAAAACGAAATCGCCGAGAAGGATTTCGCCCGCAGCCTGCCGGCCGGTTTTTTGATTTATCCGGTCAGCCAGGCGGCGGACATCACCGCCTTTGGCGCTACCCACGTGCCGGTCGGCGAGGATCAGCTGCCGATGCTGGAGCAAACCAATGAGATCGTGCGGCGTTTCAACCACATCGTCGGCCAACCGATATTAACGGAGTGCCAGCCGCTGTTGAGCAACGTCGGGCGTCTGCCGGGGCTGGACGGGCAGGGCAAGATGTCGAAATCGCGCGGCAACGCCATCCAGCTTGGCGCCGGCGCCGACAAGGTTCACAAGGCGGTGATGAGCATGTTCACCGATCCCGGCCATCTCAACGTCAGCGATCCCGGCCGGGTGGAGGGCAACATGGTGTTCACCTATCTGGACGCCTTCTGCGAAGACGCCGCGCTGGTGGCGGAGCTGAAGGCGCACTACCGGCGCGGCGGGTTGGGGGACGTGAAAATCAAACGGCTGCTGGAGGATTGCCTGCAGAGCCTGCTTGAGCCGATCCGCACCCGCCGCGCCGAATTCATCGCCGATAAAGGCGAGCTGACGCGCATCCTGCAGCACGGCACCCGCCGCGCGCATCAGGTCAGCCAACAGACGCTGCAACAGGTCAAGACGGCGCTGGGGCTGGACTTCTTCACCCTGGCGTGAGGCGAACGCCGGGGCGGCACGCGTCACGCCCCGGCCATAAAACGATCATCCCACTGTCATAAACTTATCCGTTAATAGGTGCCCATAATGATTAGCCACTGAAACCAGAGAAATCATATGGCTCAGGCACTGTTAAAATTGGCACAGCACGACTTTCCAGGGCAGCACGCCGCCGCATCCCGCAAAGTATTATCGGTAAAGGGACTCGGCAAGGCCTACAAAGCGCAGCAGCGCGTGCTGGATGACATCAATTTCGATCTGCACGCCGGCGAATTCGTGGCGGTGATCGGCCGTTCCGGCGCGGGCAAGTCCACGCTGCTGCACACCCTGAACGGCACCATTCCTTCCAGCTGCGGCGAGATGCTGCACTTCGAAGACGATGGTGCGGCGCAGGATATCGCCCAGCTAGCCGGCCGCCAGATGCGCCAGTGGCGCGCGCGCTGCGGCATGATCTTCCAGGACTTCTGCCTGGTGCCGCGGCTGGACGTGATGACCAACGTGCTGCTGGGCCGTCTGAGCCATACGTCCACACTGAAATCCTTCTTCAAACTGTTCGATGACGCCGACCGCGCTCGCGCCATCGAACTGCTGCAGTGGCTCAATATGCTGCCGCACGCGCTGCAGCGCGCCGAGAACCTCTCCGGCGGCCAAATGCAGCGCGTCGCCATCTGCCGCGCGCTGATGCAAAACCCGCAAATCCTGCTGGCCGATGAGCCGGTCGCGTCGCTCGATCCGAAAAACACCCGCCGCATCATGGACGCGCTGCAGAAAATCAGCGAAGACGGCATCGCGGTGATGGTGAACCTGCACTCGGTCGAACTGGTGAAAGAGTATTGCTCGCGGGTGATCGGCATTGCCCACGGGAAGATCGTGTTTGACGGGCATCCTTCGCAACTGAACGAACGGATCCTGCACCAGCTGTATGGCGAAGAAGCCAATCAGATCCATTGAAGCACTTTTGACCTTTACCCTTTACACACAAGGCACACCTAATGAAAAAAGTATTGAGTCTGACCACCCTGATGGCCGGCGCGATGATGGTATTTAATGCTGCCGCAGCGGATGCGCCGAAAGAGCTGAACCTGGGCATTCTCGGCGGCCAGAACGCCACCCAGCAGATCGGCGATAACCAGTGCGTGAAGCAGTTTCTGGATAAAGAGCTGAACGTCGATACCAAGCTGCGCAACTCGTCCGACTATTCCGGCGTGATCCAGGGCCTGCTGGGCGGCAAGATTGACCTGGTGCTG
The DNA here is from genome assembly GCF_001537385.1 of Serratia sp. 2880STDY5682894. Lineage (NCBI taxonomy): Bacteria > Pseudomonadati > Pseudomonadota > Gammaproteobacteria > Enterobacterales > Yersiniaceae > Serratia > Serratia sp. 2880STDY5682894. The sequence goes on from NZ_FCJA01000003.1 coordinate 108,737, forward strand.
AGCATGTCGCCGTCGTCATTCGCTTCGGTCTACATCAAGGATCCGAAAGCGGTGGACATCGTCGGCATCGCGGTCGACGACGTCGACCAGTCGCGCGGCTACCACTCGGTGGTGGTGGTGAAGGCCGGTAGCCCGTACCAGAAACTGGAAGACCTGAAAGGCAAGGCCATCGGCTTCGCCGATCCGGATTCCACCTCCGGCTTCCTGATCCCGAACCAGGCGTTTAAAAAGCTGTTCGGCGGCACGGTCGACAACAAATACAACAACACCTTCTCCAGCGTCACCTTCTCCGGCGGCCACGAGCAGGACATTCTCGGCGTGTTGAACGGCCAGTTCGAAGGCGCGGTGACCTGGGCGTCGATGATCGGCGACTACAACACCGGCTACACCAGCGGCGCGTTCACCCGCATGATCCGCATGGATCACCCTGACCTGATGAAACAGATCCGCATCATCTGGCAGTCGCCGCTGATCCCGAACGGCCCGATCCTGGTGAGCAACTCGCTGCCGGCCGACTTCAAGGCCAAAGTGGTCACCGCGATCAAGAAGCTGGATAAAGACGATCACCAGTGCTTTATCAAAGCGATGGGCGGCAAACAGCACATCGGCGACACCACCCTGGCGGAATACCAGAACATCATCGATATGAAGCGCGAGCTGACCAAAGGCGACCGTTAATTCCCGGCTGCCTCGGCCGTCCGAATGAAGGGGTTCAGCGTGCTGAACCCCTTGTTCCATAAAGATGGAAGACCTCTTTTGAATACCGATTTCGCACACTATTACCAACGGATCCGCAGCAAGCAAAAGCGCGAAGCGCTGCTGTGGTCGCTCGGGCTGGTGGTGCTGTACCTGGGCGCCGGCAACCTCGCCGAGTTCAACCTGCACACCGTCTGGGTGTCTATTCCGCACTTCTTCGACTACCTGGCCGAAACCATTCCGACGCTGCATTGGCATTTACTGTTCGCCGACGGGCGCACCGAGGGCTCGCTGGCCTACTGGGGTTACCGCCTGAATATCCAGCTGCCGCTGATCTGGGAGACCCTGCAGTTGGCGCTGGCGGCGACCATTTTCTCGGTGCTGGTGGCGACCGTGCTGGCGTTTCTGGCGGCCGGCAACACCTATACCCCGGCCTCGGTGCGGCTGGCGATCCGCACGCTGGTGGCGTTTTTGCGCACCATGCCGGAGCTGGCGTGGGCGGTGATGTTCGTGATGGCGTTCGGCATCGGCGCCATTCCCGGCTTCCTGGCGCTGGCGCTGCACACCATCGGCAGCCTGACCAAGCTGTTCTACGAATCGATAGAAACCGCCTCCAACAAACCGGTGCGCGGGCTGGCGGCCTGCGGCGCCACGCCGCTGCAGCGCATGCGCTTCGGCCTGTGGCCGCAGGTGAAGCCGGTGTTTCTCTCCTACAGCTTCATGCGGCTGGAGATCAACTTCCGTCAGTCGACCATTTTGGGGCTGGTGGGCGCGGGCGGCATCGGCCAGGAGCTGATGACCAACATTAAACTCGACCGCTACGATCAGGTCAGCATGACGCTGCTGTTGATCATCGTGGTGGTTTCCGTGCTCGACTACGTGTCGGGCGAGCTGCGTAAGCGCGTGGTGGAGGGGGCAAAATGATAGCGGGCACTCCGGCGTCGGCGGAAACGCTGCGCCAGTTGAAACAACAGCATCCGGCGATCTTCGCGCAGCAGGGGCGCTACCTGCGCACCGTCGGCCTGATCGCGCTGGCGATCGTGCTGTACTATGTGTTCTTCTTCCTGGTCTTCGGCATTACCTGGCCGCAGTTTATCAACGGCTGCCAGCAGCTGGGGCGCTATTTCCTGCGCATGTTCGTCTGGCACGACTTCGTCAACTGGCCGTTCATGTACTACTTCCAGCAGATCGGCATCACCATCGCCATCGTGTTCGCCGGCACCATCACCGCGTCGCTGATCGCGCTGCCGCTGTCGTTCTTCGCCGCGCGCAACGTGATGTCGACGCCGCTGCTGCGGCCGATCTCCGTGCTGGTGCGCCGCTTGCTGGACGTGCTGCGCGGTATCGACATGGCGATCTGGGGGCTGATCTTCGTGCGCGCCGTCGGCATGGGGCCGCTGGCCGGGGTGTTGGCGATCGTGATGCAGGACGTCGGGCTGCTGGGCAAACTGTACGCCGAAGGGCACGAGGCGGTGGACAAGTCCCCCAGCCGCGGCCTGACGGCGGTGGGCGCCAACGGGTTGCAGAAGCACCGCTACGGCATCTTCACCCAATCGTTCCCCACCTTCCTGGCGCTCAGCCTGTACCAGATCGAGTCCAACACTCGCTCTGCGGCGGTGCTGGGCTTCGTCGGCGCCGGCGGCATCGGCCTGGTGTACGCGGAAAACATGCGGCTGTGGAACTGGGACGTGGTGATGTTCATCACCCTGATCCTGGTGGTGGTGGTGATGATCATGGATAAGGTCTCGTCGATGCTGCGCAACAAGTACATCATCGGCGAAGACATCCCGCTGTATCAGCAAAAAAGCCAAATCGATTGAGAAACCCCTTGCCGATCCCTATACTGCCGCACATTCAAGGTGTGTGGCAGTCATTTCGTTTCGCAATGTGCGCACGTCCCCGTTAGACAAGTAAAGGCAATGCAATCCCATGATGAACAACGACGTGCTGCGCAGCGTGCGCTATATGCTGAGCATTAACAACGCCAAAATGGTCGAGATTATCAAACTGGACGATTTCGAGGTGGCGGTGTCGGCGATGGACGCTTACGTGATCAAAGAAGGCGAGCCGGGCTACGAGAAGTGCCCGGACGAAGTGATGGCGCACTTCCTCAATGGCCTGGTGTTCTTCAAACGCGGCAAGGACGACAAGTTCCCGGCGCCGGCGGTTGAGCTGCCGATCACCAATAACCTGGTGCTGAAAAAGCTGCGCGTGGCGTTCGAGCTGAAAGACACCGACATGCACCAGATCTTCACCGCGGTGGACTTCCGCATCTCCAAGCCGGAGCTGAGCGCGCTGTTCCGCAAAGAAGGCACCAAGAACTACCGCCCATGCGGCGATCAGATGCTGCGCTACTTCCTCAAAGGGTTGGCGCAGCGCGTTCGCGGCGAGTAACGCGCAGCGTTCACCGAGCCTCAGGCGCAATCGCAAGGTTGCGCCTTTTTTATTGCCGCTCTCCCGCCCGCCGTTGTTGTACAGGCCCTCAGCCATCCGCCATCGATGGTGGGCGGGCCGCCCCCCGGTTACTTTCTCATGGTCAATTCAATCACCCAAACCATGAGGAAAGCAGGATGCCAACCATCACGAAAACCCAATCACTTTACACGTTGACCCGGCCGGTCTGGCTGGATGCGGCAGGCATGAGCAAAGGTATCGATCACGATCGCCAGCACCTGGGCATCATTCTCGCCGCCGGGCAGGTGCTGCGAGTGCGGCAGACCAACGCGGCGTTTACCGGCAAGCTCACGCTGCGCTTGCTGAATGACGACAGCAAAACGGAGGCTGAATTCAGCGTCGGCGCGAGCTGGGTCGAGGCCCAGGTCAATGCCGTCTCGGTGCCGTTTATCGATACGCCGTACGGGCAGGGCGAACCGGCGCTGGAGTTCGAGTATCCGGACACGGCGAAAGCGCTGCCGGTTTATCGCCGCGGCGAAAACGAAGCCGCATTCTTCGCCCGCTGGGACGATCGGGACGCCGAGTTTGCGCTGGTCGATGCGGAATACGCGGTGTTGCTGGTGCCGAAAATCAGTAAACCGGCGCTGAAGTCGCTGGGCGAAGCGAAAAACATCGACGGGCTGATCGCCTACTATGACCGCATTTTCACCTTCTACAATGCGCTGACCGGCGTCTCGTTCGAGGCTGAACACGAATCCGATCGCAATATTCGCAACCGCTACTTTATGAAGGCCGATAAACACGGCGCCGGCGCCGCGTATTACGGCGGCCGCTGGACGGCGGAAACCAGCAACTCGGTCAGCAGCTTCTGGCTGACGCCGAAAGACAGCAACTGGGGCAGCCTGCATGAGATCGCGCACGGCTATCAGGGGCACTTTATGGGCGACAAATATTTCTCCACCGGTGAGATGTGGAACAATATTTACGCCGCTTGCTATCAGGACGTGATGCTGGGAGAGCGCAAATACCAGGAAGGGTGGCTGTATAACTACGGCAACGCGGCCGGCGTCGAGAAGAAAATTGTCGATCTGATCGCTCAGGGCACGCCGCTCAACCAGTGGGATCTGCGTTCCAAGCTGTTCTTCGCGATGCTGATGGTCGACAAGGCAGGCAAGAACGCCTTCACGCACTTTAACCAGCAGTATCGCCAAAGCTGCAATACGCCGGGCTTCGTGCCGTCCGAACATGCCTTGCTGGACCTGCTGTCGGCAAGCTTCGCCGCGGCCGGCGAGCAAATCGACGTGACGCCGTTCGTCGAGCTGACCGGCGGCGTGATCACCCAAACGCAGCGCGATCTCAACGCGTTCAGCCACGCCAAGGCGGTATACCCGCTGTATCAACTGGTGGATGCGCAGAGTTTGCCGGCGGTGCTGGCACAGCTGAAGCTGGATTCCTCCCTGCGCCTGGTCGATTCCTCTCAGCTCAAGGCGAGCGGCCTGAAAGGCGATGTCGCCCTGAGTCTGGATATCGATGACTTTGCGCAGATCTACGGTGAGGATCTTGTCCTGATGGAAGGGGCGCGCTATGCCCACAAGGTCCGTATCGACGCGCCGACCCTGACCCTGGCTGGGTTGCCGATCGGCGTGTACACCCTGCGGTTGCCGACCGGTAAAGATCGCAAATACCGGCCGACGGCGGGTTACCTGACGGTGAAACAGGGGAAAAACGCGGTGACGCTTCGCTTCGAGCGCAAAGCCGCTTCGCCGATCGTGTCGCAGGAGATCAATCTGTTGGGCCTGAGCGATGCGGTCTTCGCCACCGTGGTCGTCGATCGCGCCAAAGGGGCGGTGGTGGTTGACGTGACCAGCACCACGCCGCACGCCTACTTCCCGGGTGAAACCTATGCCCGGGTGACGCTGCGCGATCGGCAGGGTGCGGTGCGGTTCAGCAAAGAGGTTCAGGGCACTCAGGCTACGTTAAGTCATGACGAGCTGCCGTTTGCCGAGGGTGATGACATCGAGATTTATCATGTGGAGCCGAGCCGGGTGCGTTTGAATCCGGCGGCGGCCGGCGTCATCGATAACAAAAACAAAACCAACGTGCTGCGTATCGAAACCAGCGGGCTGAAAAACCCGGCGCTTTCCGGCGAGCCCGAGCAGGCGCTGCTGATGCGCCTGGAACAGGCGGCGCAGCGTTTGCGCCGGCTGCTGCCGGCCTACTACGCGCCATCGTCGTCGTTCAAGGACGATATTTATCTGGCGATCGGCGCCTTTGCCGAGCCGCAGCGCGAGCCGCTGTTGGCGACCTATCGGGATTGCCTGCCGGCCGACAATACGCCGCCGGGCGCTAACGTCGGCAATGCGTTTACCGTGGCCGGCAAAGGGATTGGCGATCGCCAGTTTCTGACCTGCGCCGTCGATCTGGTGAAGAAAACCGTGACCGTGACGCTGGCGGCGGGGATTGCTCACCACTACTTTACCGACAGCTACGCCTTCCTCAGCGTGACGGATGCGGACGGTAATACCTTGCTCAGCTACGACGTCATCGGCAGCCAAAATCAACAGGCTAAAACCTGGGTGCTGCCGCTGTCAGGCTACGGCGGTGAGGTGATCCATCTGCGGCATGAAGAGCCGGACAACCGTCTGACGATCGTCAACGAGATGCAGCATGTGCGGCTGGCGGAGAAGGGCAAGCAACAGACCTACTGCATTACGCCGGTCGGTTTAAAACGCATTAAGGATTGATCCCCATCGGCCTCCCGGGGCGGCGAGTGTCGTCGCCCCGATTTTCCTCTGCATCATCCCCTTATTGCACTCTTTTTGTTCTCCCGCTGCGCGCCGCTGGTGCAGGCCGTTCACCCTCGCCGTCATAAGTTTTAATTATAATTTATTGAAATCATGAGATTAAAAATTGGCACGCCGGTTGCTCTGTTGAATCCCATCTTGTGTACCAGATGGAATTCAGCCGATGAGCGACCCTGTTGAAACGTGCGGTTTTACCCTCAGTGAATGGCAGCACCATTATCAAACCCGTCCGGCGGGTGAGCGCCTCGCCTGCGTCAGCGCGACGATCGAAACGCTGCTCGCCGGGCTGAACCCGGACGATAACGCCTGGCTGTATCTCGCCACGCCGGCGCAGCGCGAGCAGCAGTATCGGCAGCTCGCGCAGTTGCTGGCGGCGGTCGCCGGCGATCTCAGCTGCCTGCCGCTGTTCGGCGTGCCCTTCGCCATCAAAGACAATATCGACGTCGGCGGCTGGCCAACCAGCGCCGCCTGCCCGGCGTTCACCTATCAGGCCGCGGCAGATGCCACCGTGGTCGCCAACCTGCGCGCCGCCGGGGCGATCGCCCTCGGTAAAACCAACCTCGACCAGTTCGCTACCGGGTTGGTGGGCACCCGCTCACCTTATGGCGCGGTGGTCAACAGCTTCGACAGCCGCTACGTCAGCGGCGGTTCCAGCTCCGGCTCCGCCTCGGTGGTGGCGCGCGGTCTGGTGCCGTTCGCGCTGGGCACCGACACCGCCGGTTCGGGGCGCGTGCCCGCCGGGTTCAACAACATCGTCGGGCTGAAGCCGACCAAGGGCCGGTTGTCCAACCGCGGCGTGGTGCCGGCCTGCCGGTTGAACGATACGGTGTCGGTCTTCGCGTTGACGGTGGCCGATGCGGCGCAGGTGGCGGAACTGGCGAGCGGCTTTGACGCGGCAGATCCGTATTCCCGCCCCGATCCGCATACCGCGCCGGCGGATATTCCCGCCGCGCCGCGTTTCGCCATCCCCGCCCAGCTGGAGTTTTTCGGTGACGTTCAGGCCGAGCGGGCGTTTCACCGCGCGCTGGCGCAGCTGCAGGCGGGCGGCGCCACGCTGGAACCCCTCGATTTCGCGCCGTTTCGCACCCTGGCGGAGCAGCTGTATTACGGCCCCTGGGTGGCGGAACGCACGGTGGCGATTGAGCAGGTGCTGGACGCGAGCCCGCAGGCTATCGACCCGGTGGTGCGCGGCATCGTCGGCAACGGCCTGAGCTACAGCGCCTGCGACGCCTACAAGGCGGAATACCTGCGCGCCGAGCTGGCGCGGCAAATTGCCCAGCGGCTGGCGCCGTTCGACGCGCTGGTGGTGCCGACCGCGCCCACTATCCGCACCCTGGCGGAGATGGCGCAGAAGCCGGTGCTGTTCAATTCGCAATTCGGCACTTACACCAATTTCACCAACCTGGCCGATCTGAGCGCGCTGGCGCTGCCGGGGCCGCTGCGCGAAGACGGGCTGCCAGCGGGCATCACCCTGATTGCGCCCGCCTGGCATGACCGGGCGCTGGCGGCGTTTGGCCTGCGCTGGCAACGGCAAAGCGCCTTACCGCTCGGGGCTACCGGCCGGGCATTGCCGCCGCAGCCCACGCCGGCCCCGTCAGCGGGACACGTGCGTCTGGCGGTAGTGGGCGCTCACCTCAGCGGTATGCCGCTCAACGTCCAGCTGACGCAGCGCGACGCGATGCGGGTGGAGCAAACCGTCACCGCCCCCTGTTACCGCCTCTACGCGCTGGCCGATACCGAGCCGCCGAAGCCGGGGCTGGCGCGCGCGGCGCAGGGGGCGGCGATCCGCCTTGAGCTGTGGGACATCCCGCTGGCCCGTTTCGGCGAGTTTGTGGCGGAAATCCCGGCGCCATTGGGCATCGGCACGCTGCTGCTGGCGGACGGCAGGCGGGTGAAGGGGTTTATCTGCGAAGCCTGGGCGCTGGAAGGCGCCACGGATATCACTGAGTTTGGCGGCTGGCGCGACTATCTCGCCAGCCTTAAGGGGCATGAACATGTTTAATACCGTACTGATCGCCAACCGCGGCGAAATCGCCTGCCGTGCCATTCGCACCCTGAAACGCCTGGGCGTCACCAGCGTGGCAGTCTACTCAGACGCCGACCGCAATGCGCCGCACGTCACCGAAGCCGATAAGGCGGTGGCGCTCGGCGGCGACAAGGCCGCCGACAGCTACCTGTGCATCGACAAGATCCTCGCGGCCGCCGCCGCCACTGGCGCGCAGGCGATCTACCCCGGCTACGGCTTTTTGTCCGAGAGCGCCGAGTTTGCCGAAGCCTGCGAGGCGGCGGGCATCGCCTTTATCGGCCCGACGGCGGCACAGATCCGCGAGTTCGGCCTCAAGCACCGGGCGCGCGAGCTGGCGGCGTTGGCCGGGGTGCCGATGACGCCGGGCACCGGCTTGCTGGAGAGCGTTGAGCAGGCGGTTACCGCCGCCGCGCGCATCGGCTACCCGGTGATGCTGAAAAGCACCGCCGGCGGTGGCGGTATCGGCCTGACGCGCTGTGACGACGAGGCGGCGCTGCGCGACGCGTACGACAGCGTCAAACGGCTGGGAGAGCAGTTCTTCCGCGACGCCGGCGCCTTTATCGAACGCTTCGTCGATCGGGCGCGCCACGTCGAGGTGCAGATTTTCGGCGACGGCCAGGGGCGGGTGGTGGCGCTCGGCGAGCGCGACTGCTCGCTGCAGCGGCGCAACCAAAAGGTGGTGGAGGAAACCCCGGCGCCGCACCTGCCGGCGGCGACCCGTCAGGCGCTGCATCGGGCGGCGGTGGCGCTGGGCGAATCGGTGAATTACCGCAGCGCCGGCACCGTGGAATTCATTTACGACGCCGCGCGCGACGAGTTTTACTTCCTGGAAGTGAACACCCGCTTACAGGTCGAGCACCCGATCACCGAGATGGTCACCGGGCTGGATCTGATCGAAGGCATGCTGCAGGTGGCGGCGGGCGACGCGCTGGATTGGGCGGCGTTGCAACGCGCGCCGCAGGGCGCGGCGATCGAAGTGCGCCTCTACGCCGAAGATCCGCTGAAAAACTTCCAGCCCAGCCCCGGTGTGCTGACCGAGGTGCATTTCCCCACCGACGTGCGCCTCGACGGTTGGGTGGCGACCGGCAGCGAAGTCTCGGCGTTTTACGACCCGATGATCGCCAAGCTGATCGTGCACGGCGCGGATCGGGCGCAGGCGCTGGAAAAACTGCGCGTGGCGCTGGCGGCGACCCGTTTGCACGGCATCGCCACCAACCTCGACTATCTGCGGCAGGTGATCGCCACGCCGCAATTTCAGCGCGGCGACGTTTGGACGCGCCTGCTGGACGAGGTGCGTTTCCAGCCGCACTGCCTCGAAGTGCTGCAACCCGGCACCTACAGCAGCGTGCAGGATTATCCCGGCCGCCTCGGCTATTGGGACATCGGCGTGCCGCCGTCCGGCCCGATGGACGACTTCGCGTTCCGGCTGGCCAACCGCATCGTCGGCAACCACCCGGCGGCCGCCGGGCTCGAGTTTACCCTGCAGGGGCCGACGCTGCGCTTTCACTGCGACGCCATCATCGCGCTGACGGGTGCCAGCTGCCCGGCCGATTTGGACGGCGAAGCGGTCGCTTACTGGCGGCCGATCGCGGTGCGGGCCGGGCAGGTGCTGACGCTGGGGCGCGCCACGCATGGCTGCCGCACCTATCTGGCGGTACGCAACGGCTTTGACGTGCCGGTGTATCTCGGCAGCCGTTCCACCTTTGCGCTGGGCCAGTTCGGCGGCCACGCCGGGCGCACCTTGCGCGTGGCGGACATGCTGGCGATCGCTCAACCGGCGCTGGCTGCCAGCACCACGCCGGCGCCGATCGCCGCGCCGCAGGCGATGGACGACAGCCTGATCCCGTACTACGGCGACCAGTGGCACATCGGCGTGCTGTACGGTCCGCACGGCGCGCCGGACTTTTTCACCGCTGAATCAATAGAGGCCTTCTTCGCCGCCGACTGGCAGGTGCATTACAACTCCAACCGCCTCGGCGTGCGCCTGGCCGGGCCGAAACCCGAATGGGCGCGGGAGGACGGCGGCGAAGCCGGTTTGCATCCTTCCAACGTGCACGACTGCGAGTACGCCATCGGTGCAATCAACTTCACCGGCGATTTCCCGGTGATCCTGACCCGCGACGGGCCCAGCCTCGGCGGCTTCGTCTGCCCGGTGACCATCGCCAAGGCCGAGCTGTGGAAAGTGGGGCAGGTGAAGCCGGGCGACCGCATCCGGTTCCATCCGATCGGCTTTCGCCAGGCGCAGTCGCTGGAGCAGGCGCAGCTTGGCAGCATCGAAGCGCTGGCGGCGGTGAAGGCCATCACCCTGCCGCCGCCGGATCTGGCTCCGGCGGAGACCGTTTCCGCCGCGGTGCTGGCGGCGCTGCCGGCGGCGGAAGGGCGCCCGGCGGTGGCGTATCGCCAGGCGGGGGACGGTTACATTCTGATGGAGTACGGCGACAACGTGCTCGATCTGGCGCTGCGGCTGCGCATCCATCTGCTGATGCAGTCGCTGCGAGAGGAGGCGATACCGGGCGTGGCAGAGCTGGCGCCGGGCGTGCGTTCGCTGCAGATCCGCTACGACAGCCGACAGATTAGCCAGGTCGACCTGCTGCAGCGCCTGCTGGCGCGCGAACGGGCGCTGGGGGACGTCAGCCGCCTGAAGGTGCCGACGCGCACCGTCTGGCTGCCGATGGCGTTCGAGGATTCGGCCACGCTGGGCGCGGTGGATCGCTATCAGCAGACGGTGCGCGCTTCGGCGCCCTGGCTGCCGAACAACGTCGATTTTATCCAGCGCATCAACGGCCTGAGCCGACGCGAACAGGTACGCGACATTCTGTTCGACGCCAGCTACCTGATCCTCGGTCTGGGAGACGTTTACCTCGGCGCGCCCTGCGCGGTGCCGCTCGATCCGCGCCATCGCCTGCTGAGCTCCAAATACAACCCGGCGCGCACCCACACCGCCGAAGGAACGGTCGGCATCGGCGGCATGTACATGTGCATCTACGGCATGGACTCGCCGGGCGGTTACCAACTGGTGGGGCGCACGCTGCCGATCTGGAACAAATTCCTCAAAAACCCGCAGTTCACCGCCGGTGAGCCTTGGCTGCTGCGCTTCTTCGATCAGGTGCGCTTCTACCCGGTCAGCGAGCAAGAACTGGACGAGCAGCGCGAAGCGTTCCGCGAAGGGCGCATGCAGGTGCGCATCGAAGAGAGCGAATTCGACTTCGCCGCCTACACCGATTTCCTGGCCGACAACGCCGAGGCGATCGCCGACTTCCAGCATCGCCAGCAGCAGGCGTTCAGCGCCGAAGTGGCGCGCTGGCGCAGCGATGACGACGAGGCCGAGGCGCAGCTGTTGCCGCCGGAGGAAGAAGACGCCATCGACGGCGATCTGGTCAGCGCCGATCTGAACGGCAGCGTGTGGAAGATCCTGGTGGAGCCGGGGCAGGCGGTGGCGGCCGGTCAGCCGCTGATCGTGGTCGAGGCGATGAAGATGGAGCTGGCGGTCACCGCGCCGCGCGCCGGGATCGTCAAACGCATCAGCTGCCGGCAGGGGCGGCCGGTCGGGCCGGGCGACGCCCTGCTGTGGCTGGAAAAAGCGGTCTGAACGGAGGGACGATGATGCAAATCACCAACGGGGAGCACAAGGCGCGGCCTGAGGGGCTGGCGGAGCGCATTTATCTGCAGCTCAAGGCCGACATCTTCGAGTTTCGCCTGCTGCCGGGCGATCGCTTCAGCGAAAGCGACGTGGCGCAGCGCATGGCGGCCAGCCGCACGCCGGTGCGTCAGGCGCTGTTTCGGCTCGAGCGCGAAGGCTATGTCGAGGTGCTGTTTCGCAGCGGCTGGCAGGTGCGGCCGTTCGACTTTGCCTACTTCGAAGAGCTGTACGACCTGCGCATCGTGCTGGAACAAGAGGCGGTGAAACGGCTGTGCGAATGGCCGGCCGGGGAAACGCCGGCCGCGCTGGCGGCGCTGAACCGTTTTTGGACCGAAGCGCCGCGTCTGGCGGACGGCCAGGCGGTGTCGCAGCACGATGAGCAGTTTCATCAGGCGTTGGTGGCCGCGGCGGGCAACGGCGAGATGGCGCGCATTCACCGCGAGCTGACCGAAAAGATCCGCATCATTCGCCGGCTGGATTTCACCCAGCAGGCGCGGGTGGACGCCACCTACCGCGAACACGCCGCCATTTTGCAGGCGATCCTGCAGCGGCAAAGCGAGGCGGCGCAAGCGCTGCTCGGCGAGCATATCGCCGTCAGCAAGGCAGAGGTACGAAAAATAACGCTGCACATGTTGCATCAGGCGCGGTCCCAGCAGCCCGCGCGCTCGGCGCAACGATTTTGATTTCACACACATCAGGAGTTTGAACTATGCAACGTCGTCGTTTTATCAAAGCTTTTGCGCTGTCCGCCGCCGCGATCGGCCTGGGCCTGGCCTGGAGCGCGCAGGCCGCCGACACCATCAAGGTCGGCATTCTGAGTTCGCTCTCCGGCACCATGGCGATTTCCGAGACGCCGCTGAAGGATGTGGCGCTGATGACCATTGACGAGATCAACGCCAAAGGCGGGGTGCTCGGTAAAAAGCTGGAGCCGGTGGTGGTGGATCCGGCCTCCAACTGGCCGCTGTTCGCCGAGAAGGCGCGCCAGTTGCTGAGCCAGGACAAGGTGGCGGCGGTGTTCGGCTGCTGGACCTCGGTGTCGCGCAAGTCGGTGCTGCCGGTGTTTGAGGAGCTGAACGGGCTGCTGTTCTACCCGGTGCAATACGAAGGCGAAGAGATGTCGCCGAACGTGTTCTATACCGGCGCGGCGCCGAACCAGCAGGCGATCCCGGCGGTGGAATACCTGCTGAGCGAGGACGGCGGCGGCGCCAAGCGCTTCTTCCTGCTGGGCACCGATTACGTCTATCCGCGCACCACCAACAAGATCCTGCGCGCCTTCCTGCACAGCAAAGGCGTGCAGGACAAGGATATTGAAGAGGTCTACACGCCGTTCGGTTACAGCGATTACCAGACCATCGTCGCCAACATCAAGAAGTTTGCCGCCGGCGGCAACACGGCGGTGATCTCCACCATCAACGGCGACTCCAACGTACCGTTCTACAAAGAGCTGGCCAACCAGGGCGTCAAGGCCACCGACGTGCCGGTGATCGCCTTCTCGGTCGGCGAGGAAGAGCTGCGCGGCATCGATACCCAACCGCTGGTGGGCAACCTGGCGGCCTGGAACTACTTCGAATCGCTGGATAACCCGACCAACAAGCAGTTTGTCAGCCAGTGGAAAGACTACGCCAAGGCGCACAACCTGCCGAATTACGCCACCGCGGTCACCAACGATCCGATGGAGGCCACCTACGTCGGCCTGCACATGTGGGCGCAGGCGGTGGAAAAGGCCGGCACCACCGACGTCGATAAGGTGCGCGCGGCGATGGCCGGGCAAACCTTCGCCGCGCCGTCGGGCTTCACGTTGACCATGGACCAGACCAACCACCATCTGCACAAGCCGGTGATGATCGGCGAGATCGAGGGCAACGGCCAGTTCAACGTGGTGTGGCAGACCGAAGCGCCGGTGCGCGCACAGCCGTGGAGCCCGTATATCGCCGGCAACGACAAGAGGCCGGATTACCCGGTGAAGGGCGGCAAGTAACGTCACTCAGCGCCGGCGCGGCCCAACGCCCGCCGGCCCAACAGAAGAGGCAGCTGATGCAATCTCCGTTTTTATCTTCTCTGCGCGTCGGGCTGTGGCTGCTGTGCGCCTGGCCCCTGCTGGCGCAGGCCGGGCCGGCCGATGAGTTTGCGGCGGCCAACCGTGCGCAGCAGGCCAAACTGCTGCAGGCCTGGGCGGCCGAGCCGGACGCCGCGCGCCTGCCGCTGCTGCAGGGGCTGCAGCAGGAAACCGTGGCGATCGACGGGGCGAAGCGCGCCTTTATCCGCCAGGGCGATCGCTATCTGCCGCTCGAGGGCGAGGCGGCCCCGGTTGGCGAACCGAAGAAGGTGTGGCTGAACAACCGGCTGCGCATTCTGATTGCCAACGCATTGTCGGCGCAGCGGCTGGTCAGCGCGGACGCGGCGGTGCGGCTGCAGGCGGCGAGCGCACTGCAGCGCGAAGCGAACGGCGAGCAGCTGCCGCTGTTGGCCCGGCAGCTGGCGCGGGAAACAGACCCACAGGTGCATCAGGCGCTGAGCCTGGCGCTGGCTAACCTGCAGCTGGCCGACGGCAATCCGCAGGTGCGTTTCAATGCGGTGCGGCTGTTGGGCGAATCGGGCGAGCCGGAAACCCGCGCGCGGCTGCAAGCGTTAACCGACGCCGCCCACGAGCCGGACGCCGCGGTGCGCGCCGAGGCGCAACGCAGCCTGCAGCAGGTGCAGCATCGCCTGATGATCGGCGATCTGCTCGGCCAGGCGTTCAGCGGCCTGTCGCTCGGTTCGATCCTGCTGCTGGCGGCGCTCGGGCTGGCGATCACCTACGGCCTGCTCGGCGTCATCAATATGGCGCACGGCGAAATGCTGATGCTCGGCGCCTATTCCGCCTACCTGGTGCAGGGGCTGTTTCAGCAGTTTGCGCCGCAGTGGCTGGCGCTCTACCCGCTGGCGGCGCTGCCGGTGGCGTTCGCCATCACCGCCGGGATCGGCATGCTGCTTGAGCGCACGGTGATCCGCCACCTGTACGGCCGGCCGCTGGAGACTCTGCTGGCCACCTGGGGCATCAGCCTGGTGTTGATCCAGCTGGTGCGGGTGCTGTTCGGGGCGCAGAACGTGGAGGTCGCCAACCCGGCGTGGCTGTCGGGCGGCGTGCAGCTGCTGCCGAACCTGGTGCTGCCGTGGAACCGCATCGCGGTGATCGCGTTCGTGCTCTTGGTGCTGGCGATGACTTGGCTGCTGCTGAACAAGACCCGGCTCGGCATGAACGTGCGCGCGGTGACGCAAAACCGCGCGATGGCGGCCTGCTGCGGCGTGCCCACCGGGCGGGTGGACATGCTGGCCTTCGGGTTGGGATCCGGCATCGCCGGGCTCGGCGGGGTGGCGCTGTCGCAGTTGGGCAACGTCGGGCCGGAGCTGGGGCAAGGCTACATCATCGATTCGTTCCTGGTGGTGGTGCTCGGCGGCGTCGGCCAGCTGGCGGGGACGGTGGCGGCGGCTTTCGGCCTCGGCATCGTCAACAAGATCCTCGAGCCGCAGATCGGCGCCGTGTTGGGCAAGATCCTGATCCTGGTGCTGATCGTTCTGTTTATTCAAAAGCGCCCGCAGGGGCTGTTCGCCCTCAAGGGCAGGGTGATTGACTGATGAGCCAACCATTGACCGTGACCGGCGTGCAGAAAGCGCCCCGGCTGGCGTTGAGCATCGGCGGGCTGGCGTTGCTGGCGCTGCTGGTGATGCCGTTCATGACGCTGTTGCCGGCGGATCATCCGCTGGCGGTGTCCACCTATACCCTGACGCTGGCGGGCAAGATCCTGTGCTACGCGGTGGTGGCGGTGGCGCTCGATCTGGTATGGGGCTATGCCGGGCTGCTGTCGCTCGGCCACGGGCTGTTCTTCGCGCTCGGCGGCTACGCCATGGGCATGTACCTGATGCGGCAGGCGGCGGGCGACGGGCTGCCGGCGTTTATGGCGTTCCTCTCCTGGAATGAGCTGCCGTGGTTCTGGAGCGGCACCCAGCATTTCGCCTGGGCGCTGTGCCTGATCGTGCTGGTGCCGGGCCTGCTGGCCTTCCTGTTCGGCTACTTCGCCTTCCGCTCGAAAATCAAAGGGGTATATTTCTCGATCATGACCCAGGCGCTGACCTATGCCGGCATGCTGCTGTTCTTTCGCAACGAAACCGGCTTCGGCGGCAATAACGGCTTTACCGGTTTCACCACGCTGCTCGGCTTTCCCATCACCGGCCCCGGCACGCGGGTGGCGCTGTTCCTGGCGACGGTGCTGCTGCTGGCCGCCAGCCTGGCCATCGGCTTTGCGCTGGCGCGCAGCAAGTTCGGCCGGGTGCTGACCGCGGTGCGCGATGCGGAAAACCGGCTGACCTTCTGCGGCTACGATCCGAAGGGCTTCAAGCTGTTCGTCTGGACGCTGTCGGCGGTGCTGTGCGGGCTGGCCGGCGCGCTCTATGTGCCGCAGGTCGGCATCATCAACCCCGGCGAAATGTCGCCGACCAACTCGATCGAGGCCGCCATCTGGGTGGCGCTCGGCGGGCGCGGCACGCTGGTGGGGCCGCTGCTCGGCGCCGGCATCGTCAACGGCGCCAAGAGCTGGTTCACCATGGCCATTCCCGAATACTGGCAGTTCTTCCTCGGCCTTATGTTTATCGTCGTCACGCTGTTTCTGCCCAAAGGGGTGATCGGCCTGCTGCGCCGGAGGAAAACCTCATGAAAGCGATGCAAGTGACCGACGAGCTGTTTACCCACCCGCTGCCGGCGGATAAATACCGGCAGCAAACCGATCCGGTGCTGCAGCTCGACAACGTCAACGTCAGCTTCGACGGTTTTCGCGCGCTGACCGATCTGTCGCTGCGCATTGGCGTCGGCGAACTGCGCTGCGTGATCGGCCCCAACGGTGCCGGTAAGACCACGCTGATGGATGTGATCACCGGCAAGACCCGGCCGGACAGCGGCAGGGTGTTTTACGATCAGACCGTCGATCTGACCCAGCTGGCGCCGATGCAGATCGCCCACGCCGGCATCGGCCGCAAGTTTCAAAAACCGACGGTGTTTGAGGCGCTGACGGTGTTCGAAAATCTGGAGATCGCGCAGAAAACCCGCAAATCGGTGTGGGCCTGCCTGCGTGCTCGCCTGAGCAGCGAACAGCGCGACCGCATCGACGAGATGTTGAAGACCCTGCGGCTGGGGCATGAACGCCACCGGCCCGCCGGGTTGCTGTCCCACGGGCAGAAACAGTTTCTCGAGATCGGCATGCTGCTGGTGCAGGAACCGCACCTGCTGCTGCTCGACGAACCGGCGGCCGGCATGACCGACGCCGAAACCGACTACACCGCCGAACTGTTCCGCGAGCTGGCGGGCAAGCATTCGCTGATGGTGGTGGAACACGATATGGGGTTTGTGGAAACCATCGCCGATCGCGTGACGGTGCTGCACCAGGGGCAGGTGCTGGCGGAAGGATCGCTGGCCCAGGTGCAGGCCGATGAACGGGTGATTGAGGTATATCTGGGGCGCTGAGGAGGCGTAACGATGCTACAGGTAGAGGAATTGAATCAGTATTACGGCGGCAGCCACATTCTGCGCGGCCTGTCGTTCGAGGCGCGCATCGGCGAGGTGACCTGCCTGCTGGGGCGCAACGGCGTGGGCAAGACCACGCTGCTGAAATGCCTGATGGGGCTGGTCCCGGCGCGCAGCGGCAGCGTCCGCTGGCAGGGCGAAACCATCACCGGTAAAAAACCGCATCAGCGGGTGCAGGCGGGCATCGCCTATGTGCCGCAGGGGCGGGAGATTTTCCCGCGTCTGACGGTGGAGGAAAATCTGCTGATGGGGCTGGCGCGTTTTTCCGGCGCCGCCGCACGCACGGTGCCGGATCCGATCTATGACTTGTTTCCGGTGCTGCGGCAAATGAAGGATCGGCGCGGCGGCGATCTCTCCGGTGGGCAGCAGCAGCAGCTGGCGATCGGCCGGGCGCTGGCCTGCCGGCCGCAGCTGCTGATCCTCGACGAGCCGACGGAAGGGATCCAGCCTTCGGTGATCAAGGAGATCGGCGCGGTGATCAAGCAGCTGGCGGCGAAGGGCGATATGGCGATCCTGCTGGTGGAACAGTTCTATGACTTTGCCGCCGATCTGGCGGACAGCTATCTGGTGATGTCGCGCGGTAGCATCGTGCAGCGCGGCGCCGGCAGCAATATGGAACAGGACGGTGTACGCGGGCTGGTGGCGATTTGAACGAGGCAAAGGGAGCCGCATGTCTGAAAGTCGTGCAGCTGTTTCTCCTTGCGGATGTTATGGACTAATCTAAAAGGCGTTTTTTATTAATCCCTTGCCATGGATAGCTAACATCATCATGAACGAAATCACTGTGTCACGCCTCGGTTGCATTGTCCTGTCCCTGTTTCCGGCCCTGTGGGGGCTGTTCAGCCTGTTGAACAATACGGCGGATTTCGCCGGCACCGCGCGCAATGCGGTGGGCCCGCTGCTCGCCATGCAGGATACCTATCAGACGCCGGGGTTGATGTGGCGCGCGATCAGCGCCGACTGGGCCTGCATGTTGGGGTTGGCTGTCATCACCACGCTGGAAACGCTGGCCGGCCTATTCGCGGCCGCAGGCGTGGTGCTGATGATCGGGCGATTGAAAGGCCCTTACGCCGCCTTCGCCAAGGGTAAAGCCTGGGCGATGCTGGGGGCGATTTGCGCAATTGCGGTGTGGGGCGTCGGCTTTATGGTGGTCGCCGGCGACTGGTTTATGGCCTGGCAGGCCAAGAAGGATCCGCTGGCGGTGCAGCTGGGGGCGCTGATCTACCTGGCGCCCAATGCGTTTGCCTTGCTGTTCCTGATGCTGCAGCGGGAGCCGCGCTAAACGACGGCGGAGCGGGGCGCGGTTACAGCGCCTTGCTCATCGCCCAAAGTTCGATGGCACCCTGTTCGCTGGTGTATTGGGCCTCGCCACATACGGCCAGGCCTTGCCGCTGATAAAAGCGCTGGGCGTCTGCGTTCTGTTTCAGCACTTCCAGCCACAGCAGGGGCTGACGGCGTTCGACGGCCCGCCGTTGCACCTGTTCGAAAAATTGTCGGCCGAAACCGCGCCCGGCGTAATCCGGCAGGAAGTAGATCTTTTGCAGTTCGGCGCCGCGCCGTTGGGTGGCGGCCAACAGGCTGTCGAAGTTCACGCGCGCATAGCCGACCAGGGCGTCATCCTCATAGGCCAACAGCCAGCACACGTCGGGATTGCGCAGCGTCCGTTCCAGCGCAGAGACGGAAAAATCCTCGGCCAGAAAGGCCTCCAGCTCGTGCGGGTAGCGCCACAGCTCACCGAAGTGCGCGCGATAGGTGCGGATGCCGATATCGCGTACCTGGGTTAAATCTTCCAGCAATGCCTGACGGACGGTGAACATCTGTGCCCCTTTGAGTAAGAAAAATTACAGCCGTTGTTCCAGATGCCGGTGGGGCACCATCGCCTGGTGCAGAATGGCAAGAACGGTGATGCCGGCAGGGCGGCTGCGGTAGTAGATCCTATGGCTGGCGTAAGGAAAACTGCGTATCTCTTCGCCCAGATCGTGAAAGTGTGCCTTACCCGCTTCCGGCATATCCGCCAGATGATGCATGACCTCTCTCAACTGCTCAAGATAGCGGTGAGATTGCGCTTTGCCCCAGTGCTCGACGGTGAAATGACGAATAGCCAACAGATCTTGTTGGGCTTGCGGGGTGAGGCGAAACGCGGGCATATCAGTCGGTTTCGTCGGTGAGCAGACGGTTGAAGAAGGCATCGCCGTCTACCGCCTTACCGGCGTCTTCCTCGGCGGTAGCCTGCGCGATTTTTTGCTGCAGCGCGCGTAATTTGAGATCTTCCAGCGCCTGGTAGTCTTCTACCGACATGACGACGGCGACCGGTTTGCCGTTGCGATTGATTTGCACCGGCTCACGCTGCGCCTTGAGCAGCAAATCGCCGAATTGGGTTTTGGCCTCGTTCGCGCTGAGTGCGTACATTTAATCGCTCCAGTTAATTAAATCGTTCGATTTAACCATTATACGGTGCGATGGAAAAACAACCAATATTATTCCGGCGGGCAGGTTTCGTTGGACAGATGTCGCGGCGTTTCACGGCGAAAACCCAGGCCGATGATGCGGCCGAACAGGCGCGGCAGCCAGCGGCTGTTGCCGACGCGGGCGATCAGGCGCGAACCGCCCGCCGCGCGGCGTTCGCCCGGCTTGCGCTGGCTCATTTTGATCTGCAAAAACTGGATGGCACGGGTGGGGAATTCGCGCCGGCGCTGCACGCTCAGCAGATGCTTCAGCTGCAGCCGATGCTGGCGCAGCGGCGGGATCAGGGCGTTGGCGGCGGCCACCGCGTCCTGAATCGCCAGGTTGACGCCCACGCCGCCGATCGGCGACATGGCGTGCGCGGCGTCGCCGATGCACAGCACCCCCGGTTTGGCCCAGCGATCCAGACGATCGATGCGGATGCTCAGCAGCTTCACCTGATCCCACTCGACGATCTCCTGCAGGCGATCGTCCTGGAATGGCGCCACCTCGGCGAGGTGCAGCAAAAATTTCTCCAGGCCGCTGCGGCGGATCGCGTCGAAGCTGCCTTTATCGATCGAGTAGCCGCACTGCCAGTAGTCGCCGCGGTCGATCATGATGAAGTTCTGCTTCGGCCCGGTATGGCCCATCGACCAGGCCGGATCGCCCGGCTGCTTGCTGAGCTTCATCCACAATACGTCGCGCGGGGCGCCGAAGGAGCGGCTGCTGAGCGCCGCCTGTTCGCGCACCACCGAGTTGCGGCCGTCGGTGCCGATCACCAGCTGGCTGCGCACGCGGATCGGGCCTTCCGGCGTGTTGGCCAGCACGCCGCATACCTGGCCGCGGTCGTAGAGCAGCTGATGAACCTGCGTCGAGGTGAGCAGCCTGAAATGGGGGAATGCGGCGGCCTGCTGTGCCAAAAAGTTGAGGAACTCCCACTGCGGCATAAAGGCGATAAATTTGCAGCGCGTCGGCAGGCGAGTGAAATCCGCCAGCTTAATGTCGCGCCCGGCGACTTCGGCGTGCAGGGATTCGGCGCGCTGGTGTGGCAGCGTCAGCAGTTCGTCGAGCAGGCCCAGCTGGTGCATGACTTCCAGCGTCGACGGGTGAATGGTGTCACCGCGAAAATCGCGCAGGAAGTCGGCGTGCTTCTCCAGCACCGTCACGTCGATCCCCGCCCGCGCCAGCAGATAGCCGAGCATCAGCCCGGCGGGGCCGCCCCCCACGATGCAGCAGGTGGTGGCGTAAGGTGTGATCGGTGATGACGGCATGGCGGTTGACCCCGGAGAGCGGCCCGCATCCCGCGAACCGCAAATGAATGTTTAGTGTTGATAATGATTATCAATATCAAGTTTAGCTGTCAACCCGCGGCGCAGTGTGGTCAAAGGGGGCGGACAGATGGCCGACGCGGAACAGCTGGCCGTTTTGCACAGGGGACTGCGGCGGTTCACGCCATAAATCCAGCCGCACTAATCGCCAGTCGGCGGGGTCGAATGCCACGATGGAGGCCAGCGCGCCGGGGGCCGCCTGCTGTTGCTGACGCAGCGCAGGCAGATCGCTGTAGGGGGCGATAATCTGCTCCTGACAGGTCGCCCAGGCGGCCTCGGTCAGATGAGGACGATCGAAATGCGCCAGCCACGGCAGCCAATGATTGACGCGTGGCCAGCCGAATGCCTGGCTGAGCCCCCTGAAACCTTCGCCGGTCAGGAAGTCGCTCATGCCGGCGCTGCTGTTCCACAGGTAGAAGGGGGCGTAGAGGTTCTCGGCGCTGCCTTCGCTGCGCTGCGCGTACAGATAGGCTTTGACGATCAGCTGCGGGCAGGCGTCGAGCCGGTGGCCGAAATCGGCGATGCGGCGGCGGACGATCGCCATGTCGTAATCGGCGGGCAGGGTGAAACGGTATTGCATCGCGAGCATAAGGATTCTCCGGAAAGACATTGACCGGGAGAGCGTGACACGCCATCTTTATCAGTAAAATCGGTATTATTTTGATTGATGATTCAGAAAATCAGGATGGTCAGCATGGGGCGAATAACGTTCGATCTCGAGGATTTGCGCAGCTTTGTTACCGGCGTCGAACTGGGCAGCTTTGCCAAGGCCGCTGAACGGTTAGGGCGCTCGACTTCAGCGGTCAGCGCCCACCTGAAAAAGCTGGAACAGCAGGTCGGCGCGCCGATCCTGCGCAAGGCCGGGCGCGGCATGGTGATGACCGAGGCGGGGGAAACCCTGCTCGGCTACGCGCGCCGTCTGCTGGAGCTCAATGACGAAGCCGCCGCCGCGGTGCGCGGATTGGATCTGCAGGGCACGGTGCGGCTGGGGCTGCAGGAGGATTTCGGCGAGACGTTTCTGCCGCAGGTATTGGGCAGTTTCGCGCGCGCCAATCCGAAGGTGCGCATCGAGGCGCGCATCGCCCGCAATGCCGAGCTGATCGACTGGGTGCTGAAAGGCCAGCTGGATCTGTCGCTGGCGTGGGATGGCGGCTTGAACACGCCGTTTCATCAGGCGCTGGGGCAGCGGCAGCTGCACTGGATCGCCTCGCCCGGCTTCGCGCTGGCGCCCTGGCGGGAAGGGGATGAGCCGCTTTCGCTGGTGATGTTCGACGCGCCTTGCCTGATGCGCAGCGCGGCGACGCAGGCGCTGGATCGCGCCGGCATTCCCTGGCGCATTGCCTTTACCAGCCGCAGCCTGAACGGCGTTTGGGCGGCGGTGAATGCCGGGTTGGGCGTTACGGTGCGCACGGCGGCGGGTTTGCCGCCCGGCCTGGCGCCGCTGGCGCCCGAACTGCTGCCCGCTCTCGGCCAGCTCGGCGTGGTGCTGCACCGCGCCGAGGATCAGCCTTCCGCCGCCGTGCAGCGGCTGGCGCAGATCGTGGTCGAGCGGATCGGCACTTAATCTTTAGCGATAGGCTGCTTGCCGCTCAGCTGGCCCCATTCGCTCCAGGCGCCGTCATACAGCTTGACCTGCGGCGCGCCGAGCGACAGCAGGCCGAACGCCAGCACCGCTGCCGTCACGCCGGAGCCGCAGCTGGTGATGATCGGCCCGTTGATGTCCACGCCCTTGTCGCTGAAGGTTTGGCGCAGCGCTTCCAGCGATTTGAAGCGGCCGTTCTCCAGCAGCTCGCCGTACGGAATGTTGATGCTGCCGGGAATATGGCCGCGGTGCAGGGCGGGGCGCGGCTCCGGCGCTTCGGCATAAAAGCGCGGCGCGGCGCGCGCGTCGAGAATTTGCACCGGCGTGCCTAACGCCTGTTCCACTTGCCGCATATCCACCACCGCGTCGGCGTTGAACCGGGCGTTGAACGTCTGCGGCTCAGGCTGCGCCGGGCCGGTCTCCAGCGCCTGGCCCAGCGCGGTCCAGCCGTTCAGCCCTTCGTCCAGCACGTAAACATGCCGGGCGCCGAAATTGCGGAAGGTCCACCAGCCGCGCGGCGCGGAGAACTGGTTGCCCTCATCGTAAATCACCAGGGTATCGCGCTCGCTGATGCCCAGCTTGCCCGCCGCCGCGCCAAACTCCGCCGCCGTCGGCAGCATGTGCGGCAGCGCGGTGTTTTTGTCCGCCACCTCGTCGATATCGAAATAGACCGCGCCAGGGATATGGCCGCGTTCGAACTCGGCAAGCATGTCTTTCTTCGGCGTCAGCCCGACCGGCGACATCCGGACGTCGATCACCACCAGATTTTCATCGTTGATATGCTGCGCAAGCCATTGGGGAGTCACCAGAAACGGAGAGTTCATCGTCATTGTTCGCCTGTTGTGAAAACGGATTTTCACTATACACCAGGCCGCGCGGGGATGAAGTATGATGTTCAGTCAAAGAGGATGGGCGGGGAGCGGAGAAAACATGACGGATCAGGCGTTTGGCGGGGCCAAGATCGCGCTGCTGTGCGACGATCGCTTGCTGGTCTACCAGCGGGACGACAAACCGGGCATTCCGTGGCCCGGCCAGTGGGATCTGCCCGGCGGCGGGCGGGAAAACGGCGAAACGCCGCTGCAGTGCGTGCAGCGGGAGACGCAGGAAGAATTCGGCGTGGCGATCGCCGAATGCCAGGTGACCTGGCGGCGGCGCTACGACGGCATCCTGCCCGGCTCCCCGCCGACCTGGTTTATGGCCGGCGACATCGCCCCGGCGCAGATCGCCGCCATTCGCTTCGGCGACGAGGGCCAGCGCTGGCAGATGATGCCGGTGGCGCAGTTTATTCACCATCCGCAGGGCATCGAACATCTGCGCCGCCGGGTGGCGGAGTTTTTGCTTCAGTCCGTCTGAGGTTGCAACACGCCGCTCGGCATCAGCTGCTGGATGGTGGCGCCGACCCGCTGCACCGCCTGTTCGATCTCCGCCGTCAGCTTAGGCGCATAGTTGATGCGCAGGCAGTTGCGGTATTTGCCGGCGGCGGAAAAGATGCTGCCGACGGCGATCTGCACGCCCTGCGGCTCGAGATGGCGGTTCAGCCGCAGGGTGTCGAACGCCTCGTCCAGTTCGATCCACAGCATAAAGCCGCCGCGCGGCCGGCTGACGCGGGTGCCGGCCGGGAAGTGCTTCAGGATAAGGTCGGTCATGCGGTCGCGGTTCTGCTGGTAGCGGGCACGCATGCGCCGCAGGTGCTGCAGATAGTGCCCGCCGCGGATAAATTCGGCGATCGCCAGCTGCGGCTGGGTGGCAGTGGCGCCGGAGCCGATGAACTTCATGTGCAGCACCCGCTCCAGGTAGCGGCCGGGCGCGATCCAGCCCACCCGCAGCCCCGGCGCCAGCGTTTTGGAAAACGAGCTGCACAGCAGCACGCGGCCGTCTTCGTCGAACGACTTGATGGTGCGCGGCCGCGGGTAGTGATAGGCGATGTCGCCGTAGACGTCGTCCTCGATGATCGCCGCGTCGTGGCGCTGCGCCAGCGTTAGCAGCCGCTGTTTGTGGGCGTCGGGCATGATGTAGCCCAGCGGGTTATTGCAGTTGGGCGTCAGCAGGATGGCCTTGACCGGCCACTGTTCCAGCGCCATCTCCAGCGCCGCCAGGCTGACGCCGGTGAGCGGATCGGTGGGGATTTCCAGCGCCTTGATACCCAGGCCTTTCAGCGTCTGCATGGTGCCGTGGAAGCAGGGCGAGTCGACCGCCACGATGTCGCCGGATTGGCAAACGGCGCGCAGCCCGGCGGAGATCGCTTCCTGGCAGCCGGTGGTGATCAGCAACTGATCGGGGCCGATTTGGCAGCCGGAATCCAGCAGCAGGCGGGCAACCTGTTCGCGCAGCGCGGCCACGCCCTGAATGCTGTCGTAATACAGGCTGCGCAGGTCGCCGTGGCGGGCGGCGTTGCGCAGGGCGACGATCAGCGGTTTCATCGTCGGCTCGGCGATATCCGGCATGCCGCGCCCCAGCTGGATCAGGCCCTCGCGCGGCCGGCTGCGCACCAGCTCCAGCACCTGCTCCCATTGCGAAATGTCTACCGGCCGCTGCACCGGCGCCGTCATGGCGGGCAGCTCGGCCTGCGCGCGCTGCGTATGCACGAAGTAGCCCGACTTCGGCCGCGCTTCCACCAGGCGCTGTTCCTCGAGCAGTCGGTAGGCTTGCTGCACCGTGCTGATGCTGACGCCGTGCTCCTGGCTCAGCGTGCGCACCGAAGGCAGGCGGTGGCCGGCCGGATACAGCCCTTGCTGAATACGTTGGCTGAGAATGGCGGCCAGGGTGGCGTAGCGTGTCATACAGAGGCCTCTTATCGGGATGAATGATTAAAAAACCGGTACAGATGCTTTCAAAGTAAACCATTCAGCGGTTTTTTTGGCACAGCTGTATGAAAAAAATAGCGCCAGTGTGAATCTGTATTGTTTTTCTCCCGGCGAGCATGATGACTGCAACGTGAAAACATCAGGGAGAATAACAACATGGCTCTGTTTTCTGGTACGCCGCTGCGGCGCTCGGTAGGTTGGTCACGCTGGCGTCTCTATCTGCTGCGGCACAGAACGAGAAAGGAGCTGTTACTGTTGAACGACAGGCAGCTGGCGGACATCGGCCTGACGCAGGTGGAAGCCCGGCGTGAAGGCTATAAACCGTTCTGGAAAGAATAAGGAAAACCGATGCTGAGAGTCTTGGGCAAGGCTTCATCGATCAACGTGCGCAAGGTGCTGTGGACCTGCCAGGAGCTGGGGCTGCCGCTGGCGCGGGAGGAGTGGGGCAGCGGCTTTCGCTCCACGCAGGAGCCGGCGTTTCTGGCGCTGAACCCGAACGGCCTGGTGCCGGTGCTGATCGACGGCGAGCGGGTGCTGTGGGAGTCGAACACCATTTGCCGCTATCTGGCGGGGCGGGAAGGGTGCCGCGATCTGCTGCCGCAGGAACCCGGCGCGCGTGCGGCGGTGGAGATGTGGATGGACTGGCAGGCCACCGATCTGAACGGCGCCTGGCGCTATGTGTTCATGTCGCGGGTGCGTGGGCATGCGGATTATCAGGATGCCGCCAGCCTGGCCGCCGCCGAGCGTGAGTGGAACCGGCTGATGGGGTTGCTGGACAGGCATTTGGCGCAGCACGGCCCTTATGCCGCCGGCGCCGCTTTCACGCTGGCGGACGTGGTGCTGGGGCTGTCGCTGAATCGCTGGCTGATGACGCCGTTCGAGCGGCCGGATTATGCGGCGCTGGCGGCCTATCAGCAGCGCCTGCTGCAACGCCCCGGCTACGTGCAGCACGGCGCCAACGGTTTACCGTGATATGAAATAAACGGTTCATTTTATCTCACCCGGATACGGCAAGCCGTGTCTGGGCTTTCTGCGTTGCATCATCCCGTCAACGTTTCATGAACGGCATCACGAATATGAACTTTATTTTCCCGCGCGCTTGTTATTGAAATTTATATTCCATATAAACCCGTTATCAGACGGCGCGTTTCATTGAACGGCGCCTGGTTCTACGCAGGATTTCGATCACGGGAGAAAATGATGAAACAGGTACGCGTTGGGTTAATCGGCACCGGTTATATCGGGCGTTGCCACGCTATCGCTTATGCGCAGGCCCCCACGGTCTTTCCTCTGAAAGGGGAGCTGGTGCTGGAGATGCTGGCGGAAGTGACGCCCGAGCTGGCGGCGCAGCGCGCCGGCGAGTTCGGTTTTGCGCGTTCGACCGGCGATTGGCGGCAGCTGGTGGCCGATCCGGCGATCGACGTGGTGGACATCTGCGCGCCCAACTTCTTGCACAAAGAGATGGCGCTGGAGGCGATCCGCCACGGCAAGCACGTGTATTCGGAAAAACCGCTGGCGCTGGACGCCGCCGACGCGGCGGAGATGGTGCAGGCCGCCCGCGCCAAAGGCGTGAAAACGCTGGTCGGTTTCAACTACATGAAGAACCCGACCAGCCAGCTGGCTCGTGAGATCATCGCTAACGGCGAAATCGGCGAGGTGGTGCATTTTTACGGCACCCACAACGAGGATTATCTGGCCGATCCGCGCACGCCGATTGACTGGCACTGCCGCCGCGCCAGCGCCGGGCTGGGCGCGTTGGGGGATCTGGCGGCGCATATCGTCAACATGGCCCACTACCTGGTGGGCGATATCGTGGCGGTCTCCGGCGATATGCAGACCGTGATCAAACAGCGCCCGGATCCGCAAGACCCGGCGCGCCTGCTGCCGGTGGAAAACGAAGATCAGGCCAGCGCGCTGCTGCGCTTCGCCGGCGGGGCGATGGGCACTCTCGAAACCTCGCGCATCGCCTGCGGGCGCAAGATGGGGCTGACCTATGTGGTCACCGGCACCAAGGGCACGCTGAGCTATACCCAGGAACGGATGGCGGAGCTGAAGCTGTATCGGCACGATGAGCCGGCGGAGCGGCAGGGGTTCAAAACGCTGTTGGTAGGGCCGAAGCACCCGGACTACGCGGCGTTCTGCATCAGCGCCGGGCACGGCATCGGCTTTAACGATCAGAAGACGGTGGAAATCCGCGATCTGGTCAATGGCATCGCCGCGGGCGATCGCATGTGGCCGGACTTTGAAGAAGGCTGGAAGGTGTCTTGCGTGCTGGATGCGATAGCCGCCTCCGCCGAGCAGCGGCGCTGGCTGGAGATCAACCGCGATTGAAAATGAAATGGCGCTCTCTCGTGGACAGCGCCATTAATTTGTTATGTTGCTAAATTAATATCTTATTAAGCTAGTTACATAATAAGTTGCTGACCTGGCAACTTAGAACGAGAAGCACGAACAGCCGAACGCGCCCCAGAAGGCATTTTCATCCGACACCGGGATGCTGGAGCGGCGCGCAATGTCATGCTGATGTGCGTGTACGCCGCACGGGCCACAGCATTGGTGCGCCTGGCTCAGCACGCCGACTTTGGCAGCCGCCGACGGCGGCGCGGAGCGGTAGTGGCCCGGCACCTGGGTGACCGGCGACCACTCCGGCAGCACCGGCAGCGGCGGCGGTGCCAGCGGCGAGAAGCTGCCGGCGGCGTAGACCACCTTGCCGTCCACCACCGTCATCACCGACTCTATGCCTTTGATCTGCTCTTCCGGCACGCTGAAATAGTCCTGCGACAGCACCGCCAAATCCGCCAGTTGGCCGACCTTGATCTGGCCTTTCTTGCCCTGTTCGGTGGAGAACCAGGCACTGCCTTGCGTCCACAGCATCAGCGCCGTTTCGCGATCCAGCCGGGCGCTGTCGTCGTACATCGCCATGCCGCCGACGGTGCGGCCGGAAACCAGCCAGTAAAGCGCCGTCCACGGGTTGTAGCTGGCGACGCGGGTGGCGTCGGTGCCCAGCCCGACCGGCAGCTCGGCCGCCAGCATTTTCGCCACCGGCGGCGTATGTTTGGTGGCTTCGATGCCGTAGCGGTCGGCGAAATATTCGCCCTGGAACGCCATGCGGTGCTGCACCGCAATGCCGCCGCCCAATGCCTTGACCCGCTCGATATTGCGCTCGGTAATGGTTTCGGCGTGGTCGAACAGCCAGTGCAGCCCGTTGAACGGAATGTCGCGGTTCACCTTCTCGAACACGTCCAGCATGCGGCTGATGGATTCGTCATAGGTGGCGTGCAGGCGGAACGGCCAGCGGTGCTCGACCAGATGGCGCACCACCCGCTCCAGCTCGTCTTCGGTGCCCGGCGGCAGATCCGGGCGCGGCTGCAGGAAGTCTTCGAAGTCGGCGGCGGAGAACACCAGCATCTCGCCGGCGCCGTTGTGGCGATAGAAGTCGGTACCCTGACCCGGCTTGAGCATGTCGGTCCACAGCTCGAAGTCTTCCAGCTCCTGCTTCGGCCGCTGGGTGAACAGGTTATAGGCGATGCGGATGGTCAGCTGCTTTTTCTCGTGCAGCTCGGCGATCACCTGATAATCCTCCGGGTAGTTCTGGAAGCCGCCGCCGGCGTCGATGGCGCTGGTGAGGCCCAGACGGTTCAGCTCGCGCATAAACTGGCGGGTGGAATTGACTTGCTGTTCCAGTGGCAGCTTCGGCCCTTTCGCCAGCGTGGCGTACAGGATCATGGCGTTGGGCTTGGCGATCAGCATGCCGGTCGGGTTGCCGTTGGCGTCGCGCTGGATCTCGCCGCCCGGCGGGTTCGGCGTGTCTTTGGTGTAGCCGACCACCTTCAGCGCCGCGCGGTTGAGCAGCGCGCGATCGTAGAGGTGCAGAATGAACACCGGCGTGTCCGGCGCCGCCTGGTTGATCTCGTCCAGCGTCGGCATGCGGCGCTCGGCGAACTGGAATTCGGTCCAGCCGCCGACCACCCGTACCCACTGCGGGTTCGGCGTGCGCAGCGCCTGTTCTTTCAACATGCGCAGGGCGTCGGCCAGCGAAGGCACGCCTTCCCAGCGCAGCTCCAGGTTATAGTTCAGGCCGCCGCGGATCAGGTGCAGGTGCGAGTCGTTCAGGCCTGGAATAGCGATGTGGCCATGCAGGTCGATCACCTGGGTTTCCGGCCCGGCATGCTGCATGACTTCGCTTTCGCTACCGACCGCCAGAAACTTGCCGTCGCGGATGGCGACCGCCTGTGCGGTGGGATTTTGGCGATCGACGGTGTGAAACTTGCCGTTGGTGATGATCAATGAAGCGTGGTGGTTCATAACATTCTCCCGGCGAACCGCCTAGCGGCGGGTCAGCCATTGATGAAAAACGCGAGTCACGATAGGCATCCACAGGTACACCACCAGGGCGACCACGGTGGCGTCATTGAGAAAATGGCCGAGCAGCGTGCCGTCCAGCTGCGGCAGCACCAACCCCCAAAACCAGGGCACCAGATTGGTGGAAGGGAAAATCACCAGCAGGGTGATGATGAACTGTTTCCACTGGGGCGGCTGGCGCACGCCGGGGTTGGGCGGGGTAAACCAGAACTCCGCGCCGGGGCGGATCTCGATATGGTCGCTCTCCAGCAGCAGCGGGGTGACTTCTTCGATGTATTGCTTGCGCAGCGGCGAGTGGATCCAGCGGTACAGGTTGTCGAGGTTGTCGAAGCGGACCAACACCGTATAGGCCTGTTCGTCGCCGGAAGGGCGAATCACGTTGACGCCCAAATGGCCGGTGAAGCCCGCGGCGTCGGGCATGATGCGGTTCAGCCAGGCCTCATAGGCCTGCTCGTTCCCCGGCGCCAAACGGTGGGTGATCACCAGCGTGACATGCTGCGGATGGGCCATAAAACCGACTCCTGAAAATACCCCGGCGCAGGGCCGGGGCAAGGGGATTATTTCACCGTGCGAGCCGGTGCGTGGTGCACCATGGTGTAAGCGTAGTCGACGCCCATGCCGTACGCGCCGCTGTGTTCGCGCACCAGCGCCATCACCGCGTCGTAGGTATCTTTGCGCGCCCAGTCGCGCTGGTACTCCAGCAGCACCTGCTGCCAGGTCACCGGCACGGCGCCGGCCTGCACCATGCGGTCGATCGAACGCTCGTGCGCATCGACGGAGGTGCCGCCGGAGGTGTCGGTCACCACATACACTTCATAGCCGGCTTCCAGCGCCATCAGCGCCGGGAAGGTCAGACACACTTCAGTCCACAGCGCGGAGATCACCAGCTTTTTGCGGCCGGTAGCTTCCACGGCTTTAACGAAGGCCGCGTCTTCCCAGGAGTTCATCGAGGTGCGTTCAATCGGGGTGATTTCAGGGTGTACCGCCAGCAATTCCGGCCAGATATAGCCGCTGAAGCTTTCGGTTTCTACCGAGGTGAAAAGGGTGGGGACGTTGAAAATCTTGCCCGCCTTCGCCAAACCAACAACGTTGTTTTTCAGTTGCTGACGATCAATATTAGCCACGCCGAAGGCCATTTGTGGTTGATGATCGATAAAAATCAGTGCGGAGTTGTCTTTATCAAGCAGTTGAAACTTGGACATAATTTACCTTCCCAGTGATATTTCGGTTGAACATCTGATGAGTGTAACGCCGATAAAACGCATGGTAGGCAGAGGGCGATTTCAAAGATACCGCAGAATTTTTGCCGACTTGTTGAGTTTTTTTATACACGGGAGAAAGCATGAGATTAAACCTGGAAGCGCTGCTGATTTTGGACGCGCTGGACCGGCACGGATCTTTCGCCGCCGCGGCCGCCGCACTGTTTAAAACCCCTTCGGCACTTAGCTATATGGTGCAAAAGCTGGAGAACGATCTCGACATCACCCTGCTGGACCGCTCCGGCCATCGGGCGAAGTTCACCGATACCGGCAAGCTGATGCTGGAAAAAGGCCGGGTGTTGCTGCGGGCGGCGCAGGATCTGGAGCAGCAGGCGCGCTACGTGGAGAACGGCTGGGAAAGCGAGATCACGCTCGGGATCGACGCCTCATTCCCGTTCGCCCGCCTGTTGCCACTGATCGACGAGTTCTATCGGCAACATCATCATACCCGGCTGCGTTTCAGCCACGAGGTGCTGGCCGGCTCCTGGGAATCGCTGGTTTATGGCTGCGCCGACATTATCATCGGCGCCATCTGCGAGCCGCCGTCGCGGGTGGGCTATGCGTTCAGCCGGCTGGGGCAGTTGGATTACGTGTTCGCCGTCGCGCCGCAGCATCCGCTGGCGACGCTGCCGGAACCGTTGCCGAAGGACGAAATCCGTCAGCACCGGGCGGTGGTGGTGCGCGATACCTCGCGGGTCAATGCGCCGCAGAGCCTGAACCTGCTCGAAGAGCAGGATACGCTGACGGTCTTCGGCTTCGACGCCAAGCTGCAGGCGCAGTTGGCCGGGTTGGGCTGCGGCTATCTGCCGCGTTCTCTGGCGGAACCTTACCTGAACAGCGGCGAACTGGTGGCGAAACGCGTGGAATCTGAGCGCTGCAGCGACGTTGCCTATTTCGGCTGGCGGGAAAGCGCCAGCGGTCTGGCGGCCAAGTGGTGGCGCGAGCGGCTGCAGCGTTACGCGGATGACGGCGAGGCTTACCCGGCGGCGCAGTGAGGGCCGCGCGTTAAGGATAAATCCCCCCAATAAGGACATAGGGAATGAAAAAGACACTAAGCCTGTTGGCGCTGTTGGCGCTGTTGCTGCTGAGCGGCTGCGGCGCCGGGCGTCAGGCCGGCATCCCGTTGCCGGAGCCGCAGGCCGAGGCGCAGGCCACGGTGCCGCTCAGCTATCCGGTGCGGGTGCATAACGCGGTGAGCCGCGAACTGCGTTTGCCTGAACGCGCGCGCGGCCAACGCTGCACCATCAGCATTCGGCTGCGGCCGGACGGCAAGCTGGCGAGCAGCAATATCGTAAGAGGCGACGCGCCCCTGTGCGCAGCGGCGAGCGCGGCGGTGCAGCACGCGCAGTTTCCGCCGATGGCCACCGCCACCGAGTACGCGCTGTTCAACGCCGTGGTGCTCGATTTCGTTCCCTGAAGGGAGGTAACGGACGGGCCGCCTGCGCGGCCCGTTTTTTCTCGTTTCGCCGTTTGCGTATTCACGCTTTTCCACCAATAGTGTTTTCCGGGCACGTCTCAAGACGATGTTTCATTGGCCGGCCAACGGGAGAAAAAGGCATGAAAGGCGAGCATCATTATCAGGTGGCGGTCACCTGGCAGGGGAATTTGGGCGCAGGCACCGAGGATTACCGCGCCTACGGGCGCGATCACCTGATCGGCGCCGTGGGCAAGGCAGACATCGCCGGCTCCGCCGATCCGGCCTTCCGCGGCGACGCGACGCGCTGGAACCCGGAAGATTTGCTGGTGGCTTCGCTCAGCGCCTGTCACAAATTATGGTATCTGCATCTGTGCGCCACCTCGGGCATTTCCGTACTGGCCTATCAGGACAACGCCGTCGGGGTGATGCGTGAAGACGCGGCGCGCGGCGGCTTTTTCACCTCGGTGACGCTGCGGCCGCAGGTCACGGTGCGCGACGGCGACGATCTGCAACTGGCGCAACAGCTGCACGAGAAGGCGCATCACCTGTGCTTTATCGCCAACTCGGTGAATTTCCCGGTGGCCTGCGAACCGCAGGCCGCGTACGCAACCCGCTGAATTTTCACTTAGCTTTGCCATTTTCGTTATTTTGAACGCCGCTACGGCTCGCGGATACTGGGAGAAAATCTCTCACCGCGAGCCGCAGCATGTCCCATGCCCACTATTTGCACCCCGAACAGCGCGAACGAATCAGGCAGCTTTATCGGCGCCGCTATTGGCGAATGGAATTGCCCACCTGGGGGATCATGGCGGCGGTGTACGGCGGCTGGTTCGGCGTGGCGCTGGGGTGGCAAACGCTGGGCCCGTGGCTTGGCGCGCCGCTGTTGATTCTCCTGACCACCTGGTACCTGTCGTTGCAACACGAGCTGATCCACGGCCATCCGACGCGCTGGCCGCGCGTCAATCAGCTGTTCGGCCTGTTGCCGCTGGCGGTGTGGTATCCCTATGGGCTGTATCGCGATTCGCATCTGCGCCACCACCGTAACGACCACCTGACCGATCCGCACGAAGATCCCGAAAGCTATTACTTCAGCGCCGCGCAGTGGCGGCGCTATCCCCGCCTGTTGCCGCTGCTGGCCGCCGTGCGCAATACGCTGATCGGCCGGGTGCTCCTCGGCCCGGCGTTGGATATCGCCGCGACCCTGGCCGGGGCGGTGAAAGCGCTTGCCTCTGGGGAGTGGCGTACCTGGATGATGTGGGGAGTGCACCTGTCGCTGTTGGTGATATTGCTGAACTGGCTGCAGGCGCAGGGTATCGGCGCGGCGTTTTACCTGCTGGCCATCAGCTACCCGGCGCTGGCGCTGACCAAGGTAAGATCGTTTTTTGAGCATCGCGCCGTGGACGCACCGCAGGCACGTTCTATTATTAATGAGGCGGGCTGGCCGTGGCGGCTGCTGTTTCTCAATCTGAACTACCATTTAGTGCATCACGATCTGCCCGGCCTGCCCTGGTACGGTTTGCGCGAAGTCTATCTGGCGGAGAGTGAGACGTATCAGCGGCGCAGCCAGGGATTTGTCGCGCAGGGCTACGGCGAGTGGCTGCGCGATTATGCCCTGACGCCGATCGACGTTGGCGTGCATCCGTTGCGCGCCGATGAACCGCAGGGAGAAGGCGATGCCCTGCCGACGGAAAAATTTATTGCGCGCTGGAAGCGCGTTTCTCAGGATTTTCCAACCTAACCGGCCCATGAGCCGGAAAACGTATAACCAGAGGAAAAGTATGGCAATCACCTTATCACGCGGACGTTCCTTTGCCGTCGCGCTGGCCCTGCTGGCCACCGGCGGTCTGGCGCAGGCGGCCGACTCGGTGCGCGTCGGCTCCAAGATCGATACCGAAGGTTCGCTGCTCGGCAACCTCATCGTGCAGGTGCTGGAAGCCAACGGCATCAAGACCACCAACAAGCTGCAGCTCGGCACCACCAAGGTGCTGCGCGGCGCCATCACCTCCGGCGAGATCGACATCTACCCGGAATACACCGGCAACGGCGCGTTTTTCTTCTCCGATGAGAAAGATCCGGCGTGGAAGAACGCCCAGGCCGGCTTCGAGAAGGTGAAGCAGCTCGACTACGACAAAAACAAAATCGTCTGGCTGGATGCGGCGCCGGCCAACAACACCTGGACCATCGCCATTCGTCAGGACGTGGCGGAGGCCAACCATCTGAAGACGCTGTCGGATCTCGGCAAGTGGATCAACGGCGGCGGCAAGTTCAAGCTGGCGGCCTCGGCGGAATTTATCGAGCGGCCGGATGCGCTGCCGGCGTTCCAGAACGCCTACGGTTTCAAACTGAATCAGGATCAGCTGCTGTCCCTGGCCGGCGGCGATACGGCGGTGACCATCAAGGCGGCGGCGGAGCAGACCTCCGGCGTCAACGCGGCGATGGCCTACGGCACCGATGGCCCGGTGGCGGCGCTGGGGCTGCAGACGCTGGCGGACCCGAAAGGCGTACAGCCGATCTACGCGCCGGCGCCGATCGTGCGCGAAGCGGCGCTGAAGGCGCACGCCAATCTGCCTGAGCTGCTGAAGCCGGTATTCGCCTCGCTGGACGGGCCGACGCTGCAAAAACTCAACGCGCAGATCGCCGTGGAAGGCCAGGACGCCAAACAGGTGGCGGCCGCTTACCTGAAAGAGAAAGGGTTTGTTAAGGGATAATGCCGAGGTGCCCCCTCTGCCGTCGGGAGAGGGGGTAAACCGAGGGAGCCGGAGCGTTTCTTTGACTATCGCCGTAAAACATCGCGTCTTGTTGACGCTGTTCATGCTGTTGCTGCTGGCCGCGTTTGGCCTGCCGTTCCTCAGTTATGCCCCCAATCGCCTGTTGTCGGGCAAAAGCCTCTCCTTGTTCTCCCTGCTGCACGGCCCGGCGCTGTGGCTGCTGTTGCCGCTGGCGGCATTGGCGATCCTCAGCCTGTTGCCGCCGACGCGGGGGCGGGCGCTGCTGGCGGCGCTGGCCGCCTGCGGGGTGCTGACGCTGGCATTCTGGATCAGCGGGCAGGCCGCCGAACGCCTGGCGCAGGAGGGATCGCGCCTGGCGCGCACCTCCTGGGGCAGCGGATGCTGGCTGACGATGGCGCTGAGCCTGCTGATCGCCGCCGACGCCATGGCGCGCCTCACCGCGTCGCACCTGTGGCGGATGCTCGGCAACGCGCTGGTGCTGGTGCCGCCGGCGCTGCTGCTGTTCGGGCATCAGCTCGATCAGCTGTCGCTGCTGAAGGAGTACCACAATCGCCAGGAGGTGTTTGACGCCGCGCTGTTGCAGCACCTGACCATTCTGCTGGCGACGATGGCGCCGGCGCTGGCGATCGGCGTGCCGCTCGGGGTGCTGTGTTTTCGCTCCGAACGCTGGCAGCGGCCGATTTTCTCCGCGCTGAACATTATCCAGACCGTGCCGTCCATCGCGCTGTTCGGCCTGCTGATCGCGCCATTGGCGGGGCTGGCGACGGCGGTGCCCTGGCTGGCGGAGCACGGCGTCAGCGGCATCGGCATGGCGCCGGCGATCGTGGCGCTGGTGCTGTACGCGCTGTTGCCGCTGGTGCGCAGCGTGGTGGCGGGGCTGCAAAGCGTGCCGGCCGGGGTGATCGAATCCGCCACCGGCATGGGGCTGACGCGCGGGCAGATCTTCCTGCGCGTGCAGCTGCCGTTGGCGCTACCGCTGTTCCTGACCGGCGTGCGCATCCTGGCGGTGCAAACCGTCGGCATGGCGGTGGTGGCGGCGCTGATCGGCGCCGGCGGCTTTGGCGCCATCGTGTTCCAGGGGCTGCTCAGCAGCGCGCTGGATCTGGTTTTGCTGGGGGTGATCCCGGTGGTCATGATGGCGGTCATCGTCGATTCGCTGTTTAAATTTTGGGTTTCAATCCTGGACGTATCGCGCCGATGATTCACTTTGAGCAAGTCAGCAAAATTTTTCAGGGCAAGCCGGCGGTGGACGATCTCACGCTGCACATCGCCGAGGGCGAATTCACCGTGTTGATCGGCACCTCGGGTTCCGGCAAGTCCACGACGTTAAAAATGATCAATCGCCTGATCGAACACGATCGGGGCAAGATTCTCTTTGCCGGCGAAGAGATCCAGTCGTTCAAACCGCAGGATCTGCGGCGGCGCATGGGCTATGCGATCCAGTCGATCGGCCTGTTCCCGCACTGGACGGTGGAGGAGAACATCGCCACCGTGCCGCAGCTGCTGAAATGGCCGCGCGCGCGCATTCGCGATCGGGTGACCGAACTGCTGGAGCTGTTGCATCTGGAGCCGGATCTGTTTCGCCGCCGCTACCCGCATCAGCTGTCCGGCGGGCAGCAGCAGCGGGTGGGGGTAGCGCGCGCGCTGGCCGCCGATCCCGAGGTGTTGCTGATGGACGAACCGTTCGGCGCGCTGGATCCGGTTACCCGTGCGGCGCTGCAGGCGGAGATCGCGCGCATCCATCAGCTCTCCGGCCGCACCATCGTGCTGGTGACGCACGACATCGATGAAGCGCTGGGCTTGGCGGATCGCCTGGTGCTGCTCGATCAGGGGCGGGTGGTGCAACAGGGCACGCCGCTGGCGCTGCTGACCGCGCCGGCCAACGACTTCGTGCGGGATTTCTTCGGGCGCAGCGATCGCGGCATCAAGCTGCTGTCGCTGGGAACGGTGGCGGAGCGGGTGCGGCCCGGCGCCGCCGAGGGCGAACCGATCGCTGCCGCCATGAGCCTGCGCGAGGCGCTGTCGGTGTTTGTGGCGCGCGGCAGCGACTGCCTGCCGGTGGTGGATGAACGGGGCGAAGCGTTGGGGGTGTTGCACTTTAACGATCTGATCGCCGGGCAGGCGCTGTCATGAGCGGGCGCGTCTGGCGCCTGTTGCGCGATCCGCTGCCCTGGACGCTGGCGCTGCTGTTGGCGCTGGTGTTCGGCATGGATCATCTGCGCGGCCTGTTCTCCGCCTGGTTCCCCGATCTGGAGCGGCCCATTTATCAGCAGGACAGCTTTATCGCGCTGGTGGGGGCGCACCTGTCGCTGGTGGCGATCTCCAGCCTGATCGCGGTGGCTCTCGGCGTGGCGGCCGGCGTGGCCGTCACCCGGCGCAGCGGTCGGGAGTTTCGTTCGCTGGTGGAAACGGTGGTGGCGGTGGGGCAGACCTTCCCGCCGGTGGCGGTGCTGGCGGTAGCGGTGCCGGTGATGGGCTTCAGCGAACAGCCGGCGATCATTGCGCTGGTGCTGTACGGCCTGCTGCCGATCCTGCAGGGCACGCTGGCGGGCATCGAATCGGTGCCGCCCGCCACGCGCGAGATTGCCCGCGGCGTGGGGATGAGCGCCTGGCAAATTCTGTGGCGGGTCGAATTGCCGCTGGCGGCGCCGGTGATCGTCGCCGGGATCCGCACGTCGGTGATCATCAACATCGGCACGGCGGCCATCGCTTCCACCGTCGGCACCAAAACCCTCGGCTCGCCGATCATCATCGGTCTGAGCGGGTTTAACACCGCCTATGTGATCCAGGGCGCGGCGGTGGTGGCGTTGTTGGCTATTATCACCGATATGCTGTTCGAACGTTGGGTGCGTTATCTCACCGCCTGGCGTCAGCAGACGCTGGCGTCCACTCCGGCGGGGTAAGGGGGAAATGATGCAGGTGTCTCTACCGATGTACGGCGTTGGCCGGGAGCAGGCCGAATCTTTCTGGCAGGTATTGCGCGACAAGCTGCTGCGGCTGGGGCTGCCGGCGGCGCCGGAGCGGCTCAGCTGGCCGGACGATCTGGCGCAGCACTGGCGGCGCGACGATCTGCTGCTCAGCCAAACCTGCGGTTATCCGTTGGTCAGCACCCTGTCGCAGGTGCAGCTGATCGGCACCTACCATTACCGGGTTGAAGGGTGCGACGGGCCGAATTACCGCAGTTGGCTGGTGGTGCGTGCGGGCGATCCCGGCGAACGGCTGGCGGATTTTCGCGGCCGGACGGTGGCTTATAACAGCACCGATTCCCAGTCCGGCTACAACGGCCTGCGCGCGCTGATCGCGCCGTTGGCGCAGGACGGGAAATTCTTCGGTGCGGCGATGGCCTCCGGCGCGCATTATCAGTCGCTGAAGCTGATCCGCAGCGGGCAGGCGGATATCGCCGCCATCGATTCGATCAGCATGGAACTGCTGCGTCGCGCGCAGCCGCAGGCGTTGGAGGGGCTGAAAATCATCGGCCGCACGGCGGCGGTGCCCGGCCTGCCGCTGATCACCGCGGCGGGTACGCCGCCGGAACAGGTGGAAATCCTGCGCGCCGGCGCCCGGGCGATGCTGGATGAGGCGGTCAGCGACCGCCTGCTGATCGGCGATTTCAGCCTGGTGCCGCGTTCGGCCTACCAGATTATCACTGTGCTGGAACAGCAGGCCGCCGCGCAGGGCGTGACGGCGCTCTAGCCGCCGTTACAACAGGCCGCCGCCGTCGATGTCGATCACGCTGCCGGTCACGAAGCCGTTCTCCATCGCCAGCAGGTAACCCGCCGCGACGTCGGCCGCCTGGCCGACCCTGCCGACAGGCAGGCTGCCGCCAACCCGTTCGAACAGCGCCTGACGCTGCGCGGCGCTCATGCCGTCGTAGGCTTCGGTGGCGGTGATGCCGGGGCTGACTACGTTCACCCGCCGCGGCGCCAGCTCCTTCGCCAGCTGCTTGCCGGCCGCTTCCAGCGCGGCGTTGATGGCGGTTTTGACCAGCTGACCGACGAGGTATTTACGCGACAGCTGGCCGGAGGTCAGGGTGATGGAGCCCTGCGGCGCCAGCGTCGGCAGCGCCGCCTGCACCGCGCGCAAACTGCCCCAGAATTTGACGTTGAAGTCGGCCTGCGCCCGTTCCAGGGTAGTCTCCGCCAGCGGCTTGGCCTCCACCAGCGGCCCGGCGGTGATCACCAAATGGTCGAAAGCGCCGACGGCGGCAAACAGCGCGCGCAGCGACACTTCATCGGTCAGGTCGGCCTGCATCAGGCGCAGCGCGTCGTTCTTCTCCCTGGCGTGGGGCAGGCGGCGCGAAGCCAGCACCACTTCAGCGCCGCGCGCCGCCGCCGCGTAGGCCACCGCGGCGCCAATGCCGCTGGTGCCGCCCAGGATCACCAGTTTTTGTCGTTTCAGTGGGGAATCGGGAATCGTCATGTTAAGGTCTCTTTTAGGGTAAGTTTCAACGGGATCTATCTTTCCTGATTGAAAATGACCTAACAATTGGCCTTGCTGACAAACACTTATTAATATCTTTTAAAGATCACGCAGCGCTAAAGCGGGCATTTAACTTCTGATCCACGATAATTTCGAAATCGGTAAACAGCGCTCGGGGCTTTACCGAGCGCCCCTGTTTTTCCAGTGCCACCAGGCCGTGCCCGCTCAGCGTTTTCAGCGTGGTTGACAGGTTGCTGACCTGCCGACCGGACAGTTCGGCCAGTTGGCTGATGGTCTCGGGGCGGGCAGTGTCGATAAGACGCAGCAGGGCGATATTCTCGTTGCTGAGCACCTGAGCCAGCGCAATCATCGACGTGAACCAGACTTTGGGTTCACGTTCCTGCGGCTGGTATTCCCCTTTCGCGATCGCCAGTATGCGCTTGCGAATCAGTTCTTCAGGCATCACGCCAATCAGTGCTTTCATCATCAACCTCGGTTTTCTCTCTTGCGTATGACTTCGTCTATCCGGGTAAAAAAATCTTCCACCAACTGATAGGCGGAATGAAACTCGTAGGGTGAGCCTTTGTCCGTCGGGGTGTCATGTTGGTGATCGTAAACGACGCGGCCTGAAAATTTACCTTTGCGAGGGGTTTTAATGGCATGCGCGTTATCTATGCCAAAAACCCGGGTATTGTGGTTATCATGCAAGGTCAAATTGTAACGGATGCCGTGAGGGATAAAGGCCGTTTGGGTCACCGTCCAAGCCTCGATTTTCCACCAATAGCCATCCTCACGATTGACCCGCGTGCCGTGCAGGCTAAGGATGTAGTCCAGTCCATTGTGTTCATCCATTGATCAAAGCTCCATTTATTATGATCTAATCATAACTATTGAGCGTTTTATCGTCAACCCGTTACGCCGTGAAACCGGCTCTCCAAGAAGGGAAACGCATGACCTCATTTGTCGATCTCGAGGTGTTTGTCCGCACGGTGGACGGCGGCAGTTTTTCCGCCGCGGCGCGCGCGCTGGATATAACGCCGGCGGCGGCCAGCATCGCGGTGAAAAGGCTGGAGCAGCAGCTGGGCGCGCGGCTGCTAGTGCGTTCCACCCGCAGCCTGCGGTTGACGGAGGAGGGCGCCCGCTATCTCGACAGCGCGCGCCTGGCGCTGGGCGCGTTGGCTGAAGGGGAGCAGGCGATCCGCGAAAAGCATCAGGGGCTGTCTGGGGTGCTGCAGATTTCAGCGCCGTCGGATTTCGGCCGTAATCTGCTGTTAGGCTGGCTGGACGAGTTCCGGCAAGAGCATCCGCATATTCAGCTGCAGCTCCTGATCAACGATCGGCAGGCCGATCTGTTCCGCGAACCGGTGGACGTGGCGTTGCGTTTCGGGGCGCTGGCCGACTCTTCGCTGGTGGCGCTGCCTATTTTGCCGCAGCACCGGCGGCTGATTTGTGCCAGCCCGGATTATCTGCGGCGGCATGGCGTGCCGCAAACGCCGGCCGATCTGGCCCGGCACAGCATTCTGGTGTATCAGCCCAGCGGCAAACGGCAGGTGGAATGGCGGCTATGGCGCGGTGAGGAGCTGGTCGAAGTGCCGCTGAACGGCAGCTATTTTACCGATGACGGCGAGATCGCGCGACGCTGGGCGCTGGCCGGCCACGGGGTGGTGCGCAAGTCGGCGATCGACGTGGCGGCGGATATTCGCGCCGGGCGGCTGGTGCAACTGCTGCCGGAATGGCGCAGCGACGCGGTGCCGATCAATCTGGTCTGCCCGCATCGCTCGCAGGTGTCGGAACGCGTCAGGCAGCTGCAGCGCTTTTTACAGCAGCGCTGCCAGCGTTGGATGGACGATCACTTGGCCTGAAGGGTTTCGGTTTGCGCCGGCGTGGCGGCGGCATCCCCGGCAGGCGCGCTTTCTTCGTGCGGGGTAGTAGAACGGGTGTAGATGTTCAGCCCGGCGAGAAATACGCCGCCCAAAGAACCGAAGGCGCACAGGGCGATGACGATGACGAACGCTTTTTTCAGCATAGGAATAATTTCGCAGGTTGCTTGGAACAGCGGGAATTATAGCCCCTTCACCGGGTGAAACAAGAATCGTTTTTAACGGCGGCCCACAGACCGCCTTTTGCGATCGCTACCGTTCGCTGTCGATGGCCTGCACGCGGGCCGGGCGGGCGAACAGGTATTTCCCCAGCGTCACCAGTACCACCGCCGCCACGATGATCGCCAGCGCCAGCCACTCGCGCGGCGCCAGCGATTCGCCGGCAAAGCCGATGCCGAGCAGCACCGCCACCACCGGGTTGACGTAGGCGTAGCTGGTGGCGACCGCCGGGCGCACGTTCTTCAACAAAAACATATAGGCGCTGATCGCCAGCATCGAACCGAAGACGATCAGGTACCCCAGCGCCAGAAAGCCGCTGGTGCTCGGCATCTGAGTCAGGTGTTCGCCGCTCAGCCGGCTGGCGACCAATAACACCGCGCCGGCGACCAGCATCTCCGCCGCGCCGGCCATCGGCCCGGCCGGCAGCGAGATGCGCGATCCCAATACCGAGCCGAAGGCCCAGCTGGCCGACGCCAGCAAAATGAGCAGCGCGCCGGTCGGGTTGCCCACCAGGTTGTTGCCGGTGTTGAGCAGCACGATGCCCACCAGCCCGAGCGCGATGCCGGCCCATTCCAGTTTGGTGTTGCGCATGCCCCACAGCAGGCTGAAGCAGAGGGTGAACAGCGGCACCGTCGCGACCATCACCGCGGCAATGCCGGACGGTACGTGTTGGTGCTCCGCTACCGTCACCAGGCCGTTGCCCACCGCCAGCAGCAGAATGCCGATGACGCCGGCGGCCAGCCACTGCTTCGGCGTCGGCAGCGCGTGGCCGCGCCAGGCCAGGAAGCTGAACAGCACGATGCCGGCGGTCAGAAAGCGAATGCCGGCCATCATCAGCGGCGGCCACTGCGCGACGCCGAGGCGAATGACGAAATAGGTGGAACCCCAAACGATATATAACGTGAACAACGCCCCGATCAACGGCAGGACGCTACGGCTTGGTTGGCTAAGCATAGGATTGTATTTTGCAGGGATGATTATTATTAGAACGCTCAGTAAACCCGATCGGGCAACCGATAAGCAATGGCCTTCGGCATTATTTTTCCCGGCCGCTGCCCGCCGTTCAGCTGTCCCGTCGTTTCCACTGCAGCCAGCTGACGGCCGGCAGATAAATCGACCAGCCGACGGCCAGCAGCAGCAGCATGAACTCCGGCGGCACGCCGGGCAGCAAGGCGTCTAGCTTCCAGGATACGGCGTAGGCGAAGGGGCCGACGGCGGCGCCCAGCACCGCCAGCGGCCAGGGGGCCGCTCTGACCACGTCCAGCAACCAATACCACCAGCAGCCGAAACCGATCCAAAGCGCGATGGCCCAGAGCGGCAGGCCGTGTTGCCCGCTGTAGTGCAGCACGCCGCTGTAGCTCCAAAGCCCATCCATGCCGATGCCGCCCAAGGCGGCCAGGGCCGCGCCTTTACGGCGGGCGGCGGGGGTAAAAATCAGCGCCAGCGCCGCGCCGGCCAGCAGTATGCCGTTGAGCCGATCGCGAGTCAGCAGCGCCAGCAGCCAGCAGACGCCCAGTCCCAGCGTCGCCAGCCAGAATCCGGCATGCGGCTTCTTCATCGTTCAACTCCCGTGGGGTTACTCTGCCGCTAGCGCGCCAGGCGCCGACGGATTTCTCAGGGCGGGCGCGAGGCCCGCTGTTTGCCTGAATGTTCGTTAATTCAACCTTAGAAGGGAAGGTGCGGGGTGCACAAGCAGAATAATCTGTACCGGTTGAAAACGTGGGCAAAAACCGGTGTTACAGGAGCGAAATGCGGTAGGCGCAGCGGCGCGAGCCGGCCAGAATGTGTTCGGCGCGCTCTACCTGCGCCTGCAGCACTTCGGTGAAGATACTCAACTCCGCCCGGCAGAAGCCCTGGCAGACGGTGGCGGCGGCGCAGATCGGGCAGTGATTTTCCACCAGCAGATAGGTACCGTCCTCTTCCTGGCGCCATTCGGCCATATAGCCTTCGCGGCAACGGATCTCGGTCAGGCGCGCCACGCGCTCCTGCAGATCGGCGGCGCCGATCATCGCCTGCTTGTAGTTGATGCGGTTTTCCTGCTCGCGGGTCTCGATCAGCACATCGAGCGCCTGTTCGCCCAGCTTGTCGCGCACGGTGCGCAGCAGCTGCACCGTCAGATCCGCATGGGTGTCGGGAAAGCGCGCGTTGCCAGCCGAGGTCAAATGCCACAGCTGCACCGGGCGGCCCACGCCGCGCGTTTCCGCCACCGCTTCGACCAGTCCCTCTTTCGCCAGCTTGACGAACTGCTGGCGGGCTGCCTCACCGGTGGTGCCGAGCACCTTTCCTGCGTCAGAAGCTTGCTGCGGGCCGCGGGTTTTCAATAGCGTCAGCAAGCGGTCACTGACCGATTGTGCGGTGCTGCCGCTATTTTCCAAGTTTATTCTTGACATATTTCTCCGCCTCGCCCTAACTTATTCCAAGATATCTCTTGTTAAATTTAACGCAATCTCATGACCAACTCAATGCCATTCCTCTGAAAACAGGACGACAACCGTGATAACCCATGACGATAGCCGCTGGAGCGACCTCTTCTCCGGCAAAAATGCGGCCAGTGCGATCGCGCTTTCGCTCGGCGTAGCGCTGCATGCCATCAATATTCTGGTCGCCACCACCATTCTGCCCTCGGTGGTGCAGGATATCGGCGGGCTGGATCTCTACGCCTGGAACACCACGCTGTTCGTGGTGGCGTCGATCCTCGGCTCCGCGCTGTCGGCCCGCTTGCTCAGCGGCTACGGCGCGCGCAGCGCCTATCTGGTGGCTTCGCTGTTCTTCATCGCCGGGGCGGCGCTGTGTGCGCTGGCGCCGAGCATGCCGGTGATGCTGATCGGCCGCACGGTGCAAGGCTTCGGCGGCGGGCTGATCTTTGCGCTCTCCTACGCGATGATCAACCTGGTGTTCGAGCAGCAATTGTGGCCGCGCGCCATGGCGCTC
Source organism: Serratia sp. 2880STDY5682894 (assembly GCF_001537385.1). Classification (NCBI taxonomy): domain Bacteria; kingdom Pseudomonadati; phylum Pseudomonadota; class Gammaproteobacteria; order Enterobacterales; family Yersiniaceae; genus Serratia; species Serratia sp. 2880STDY5682894. Next base: position 153,223 of record NZ_FCJA01000003.1, read on the forward strand.
ATCTCGGCGATGTGGGGCATCGCCACCCTGGTGGGGCCGGCGGTGGGCGGCATTTTCGCCGAGCTGCACGCCTGGCGTTGGGCCTTCGGCATTCTGCTGCCGATCATGGCGCTGTACGCCGCGTTTACCTTCCTGATCCTGCCCAAGGGCAAAGCGCAGCAGGCGGCCGCGCCGTTGCCGGCCGCCCAGCTGCTGCTGTTGACCGTGGCGGTGCTGGTGGTGTCCGCCGGCAGCCTGGCGCACAGCGCCTGGATCAACCTGGCGGGCATCGCGCTCTCGCTGCTGCTGATGGCCTGGCTGCTGAAGCGTGAAGCGCACTCGAGAGCCCGTCTGTTACCGCACGGCGCACTGCGGCGCGGATCATCGTTGGCGGCGCTCTACATCACGACCGCGTTGCTGGTGATCGGCATGACCAGCGAGATCTTCGTGCCGTATTTCCTGCAGCTGCTGCACGGCCAGTCGCCGCTGATCTCCGGCTATATCGCCGCTGCCATGGCCGCCGGCTGGACGCTGTCCGAGATCCTCAGCTCCGGCTGGCGCGGGGCGGGTATTCGCCGGGCGATCGTCAGCGGGCCGCTGTTTGTGCTGGTGGGGCTGCTGGCGCTGGCGATCCTGATGCCGGTGCCGTCCGGTGGCCACTGGCAGGCGCTGGCGCCGATCGTCATTGCGCTGTTGCTGGTGGGATTCGGCATCGGTTTCGGCTGGCCGCACCTGCTGACGCGCATTTTGCAGGTGGCGCCTGAGGCGGACAAAGACATCGCCGGCGCTTCCATTACCACGGTGCAGCTGTTCGCCACCGCGTTCGGGGCGGCGCTGGCCGGGATGACGGCCAATCTGGCGGGGCTGAACGATCCGGGCGGGGCGGTGGGCGCGGCGTCGGCGGCGCGTTGGCTGTTCCTGGCGTTCGCGCTGGCGCCGCTGCTGGCGGTGTTCAGCGCCTGGCGCTGCGCGGCGATCGCGCCGCCGGGCGCCGAGACGGGCAATTTTGTACAAACCCCGCCCTCGCGTGAGTGCTAGAATGGCGCTCATTCAGCGGAGGTAGGCAAGATGAAGGTGGAAGGCGCAGCGCGCAAAGCATCCCGGGAACAGGCCCATTTCATGCACGTCGACGATCTCGGCGGGCTGGAAGTGCTGCAGGCCACCTACCGCCGCCAAACCTTCTCGCGCCACAGCCATGAAGGCTTCTGCGTGGGCGTCATCGACGACGGCGCCCAGCGTTTCTACCGCACCGGTGGCGAACACGTGGCGCCGCTGGGCAGCATCATTCTGGTCAACGCCGACGACATCCACACCGGCAGCTCCGCCACCGAAGAGGGATGGTCGTATCAGGCGATGTACCCGACGCCGGAGCTGCTGGCGTTTTTGTCGCGCGATCTGAAAACCGGCGCCGGCGCGACGCCTTATTTCCCCAACCCGGTGGTGCACGACGTCGGCCTGGCCGGCCAGCTGCGGATGGCGTTCAGCCTGCTGCGCAGCGATGAGAACCGGCTGATGAAAGAGACCATGGTGTTCTCGGCGCTGACCTGGCTGATGCTGCGGCACGGCAAAAGCCGCATCGATCCCACGCCGCAGAGCCGGGCGCAAAGCCAGGTGGCGCGGGTGAAAGCCTTTCTCGACGATTTCCCCGAGGCGGACATTTCGCTGCTGGAGCTGGCGGAGCGAGTGGCGCTCAGCCCTTATTACCTGCTGCGGCAGTTTCAGCAGGCCACCGGTCTGCCGCCGCACGCCTATCAAATTCAGGCGCGGCTGCGCAAGGCGCGCGGCATGCTGAAGGCCGGCAGCAGCGTGCTGGACAGCGCGCTGAGCTGCGGTTTTCACGATCAAAGCCATTTCCACCGCCATTTTCGCAAGTCGATGGGCATCACGCCGGGCGACTACGTCAAATCGCTGAAATAACCGGGCAATCGGGTGCAATACCCGTGTGCGCCTGCGCCGTAAGCTGGCTTCTTCAATCAAAGGAGAAGCCCATGACTGATTCAATCCCCCTCATCACGCCGCCGTCTGCCCGCTTGCGCCCCGCTCTGCAGGGTGGGGTGGCGATCTTGCCGCTGTGCCTGGCGGTGGTGCCGTGGGGCATACTGGCGGGCTCGATGGCCCTGCAAAACGGCCTGACGCCGGCACAGGGGCTGGGCATGTCGGCCATCGTGTTCGCCGGGGCGGCGCAGCTGGTGGCGATGGGCATGATCAAGGGCGGCGCCGGGCTGCTGGCGATCCTGCTGTCGACCTTTTTCGTCACCGCCCAGCATTTTCTCTATGCGCTGCGGCTGCGGGAGCGCATTGCGCCGCTGCCGTTACGCTGGCGGCTGGCCCTGGGATTCTTGCTCACCGATGAACTGTTTGCGCTGACCGGCGAACAGGCGCCGGCGCGTTTCGACCGCTGGTATGCGCTGGGCGCCGGGCTGACTTTTTACCTGTGCTGGTTTCTCTCCACGCTGCTCGGCATCGTAGCCGCCGGCAGCGCCGGGGATCTGGACGGTTATGGGTTGGATTTTTCCATCGCCGCCACCTTTATCGCCATCGTGGTGCCGCTGGTGCGCAGCCTGCCGGTGTTGGCCTGCGTGCTGACCGCGCTGCTGCTTTCCATCGTGTTGCACCATTTCCAAACGCCAGGCGCACTGGTGATCGCCACCGTGACGGCGATGCTGGTCGGGCTGCTGTGCAGCGGGGGGCGCCGATGATCTGGCTGACGATAGTCTTGATGGGGCTGGTGGTGTTCTTCAACCGCTACTGCTTTTTGGCGCCGGGATTGCCGCTGCGGATATCGCCGCGCGTTAAAACGCTGCTGAGCTTTTCCGTGCCGGCGGTGCTGACGGCCATTTGCGGGCCGATTATCGCCTTCAGCGGCGACCAGCTGCGCGCCGCGCCGGATAACCCTTACCTGTGGGGGGCGGTGTTTGCGGTGATATTGGCGTTCTTTCTGCGCAACATGCTGGCGGTGGTGTTGCTGAGCCTGCTGATATTTATCGCGCTGCGCGGCATTTTTTAAAATTCGCTTGCCATATCTCTAATTTGAGATTATTTCTCTTATATGGGATTTTGCGGCGGAGTGTGAGCGATGGATAACGGTTTGGAGACGGCCGACCTGAGGTTGGCGCAGCGGTTGGCGGATTTGCGCCAGCAGCAGGGGTGGTCGCTGGAGGAGCTGGCGCAGCGCACCGGCCTGAGCCGGGCGACGCTCTCGCGGGTGGAGCGCGCCGAAACCAGCCCGACGGCGTCGCTGCTGAACCGGCTGTGCGCCGCCTACGGGTTGACCATGTCGCGCCTGCTGAGCGAAATCGAAGACGAACCGCCGGAGCTGTTGCGGCCGCCGCAACAGCCGGTATGGGTCGATCGCGCCAGCGGTTTTCACCGTCGTTCCGTTTCCCCGCCTGCGGCGCTGTACAAGGCCGAATTTATCGAAGCCCGGCTCGATGCCGGCGCGCAGATCGATTACGACCTGCCGTCGATTCCGGCGCTGGAGCATCACCTCTGGCTGCTGTCCGGGCAGCTGGATCTGACGCTGGAAGGGCGTGTTTTCCAGCTGGCGCCCGGCGATTGTCTGCGCTACCGCCTGTTCGGCGCTTCCCGTTTCCATGTTCCCGGCGATGAGCCGGCCCATTACACGCTCGTTATCTGCAGGCCATAGCCATGATTGAATTACAACAGTGGGACGCCGACGCGGCGCACAACGCCATGGCCGACCTGGCCGAAATGCTGCACGCCAGCGTGTCGCACGGCGCCAGCATCGGTTTTGTCATGCCTTTTACGCTGGAACAGGCGCGGGCGTTTTGGCAGGGGTTGCTGCCGGCCCTGGCGCGGGGAGAGCGCGCGATGCTGGTGGCGCTCGCGAACGGTCGGCCTGTCGGCACCGTGCAGCTGCTGTTGGCGATGCCGGACAATGGCCGCCACCGGGCGGAAGTGGTCAAGCTGATGGTGCACCCGCAGGCGCGGCGGCAGGGCGTCGCGCGGCTGTTGATGCAGGAAGTGCAGGCGCTGGCGGCGCGTCATCGCCGCAGCCTGTTGGTGCTGGATACCCTGAGCGGCAGCGCGGCGCAGGGGTTGTACCGCCAATTGGGGTTCGAAGCGGCAGGTGACATCCCACAGTACGCCCGCGCCAGCGACGGCGGGGCGTTGGAAGCCACCTGCTATATGTACAAACTGCTGTGAGGCTTCGAATACTATTAAGTGAAGTCGATAGCTCAGACGCGTTGGCGCTGATGGCGGAATTGTCGGTGCAACTGGCTGAAATCACCGGCGATAGCGGTACGTCCTCGTTTGATCCAGCTTCTATAGAAGCGGATGGAGGTTGTTTTATGTTGGTACGCAATGCTGCCGATGAAGCCGTAGCTTGTGGGGCGCTGCGTCGATTAACTTCTGGCGTTGCGGAGTTAAAACGAATGTATGTACGCGAGCCTGGTAATGGTATTGGTCGTAAATTATTGCATGCTCTGGAACAACAGGCTCGATGGTTGGGGTATCGCCAACTGTGGCTGGAAACTCGAAGAGTGAACCTGCGCGCCATCAAGTTTTATCTGGCTCAGGGGTATCGGATACGTGAAAACTATGGCCGTTATCGAGGTAACCCGCAGGCGGTCTGTTTCGAAAAAGTTCTGTAATGATGTGGCAAGTCCCCATAGCCATTTGACATTGAAGAGCCGTGCTTTGCTGTTTAGGTTACGGCCAAATTAAATCAAAGAGGGGATGCTGCTACGGTTTTCGGGCGGTTAAAATCGAGAGAATTAAAGGATGAACTACTCTGATATTGCTGAAAGGATAGTGAAAGTGCTGCTTCACCGGGAAGCGTTGTTGGATTGGCTCACAGGGTGTGATACCGATTTCTCACATTTCTGATACCCGCAACTTAAAATTTGAGCATACGTATTTCTTCATGTTCATGCCGCCGAACTAACGTCCCCATTGGTTTGGCGGCATGCACTGTTAATCCCTTACAATATATTAGGTTATATGGGGCATTTCTCCCTATTCCTGAATCAGCGCCCGCGCCAGGCGTTGATCGCCTGTTGGCGCACCTGCAGCTTCTGCTGCGGCGCCAGTTTGTTGTAATCGCGGGCCAGCCCGCTTTCCCAATCGCCGTACATCGGGTTGGGCAGCACGATGAATTCGGTGCCGAACTTGCCCTGGTTCTCGCTGACGAATGCCCGGCGCTGCGCATTGTCCTGGTGGTAAGTCGCGGCGCCGAAGTCGTTCAGGTTGTCGCCCGCGTACACCACGATGTCATAGCCGGCTTGTTTGATGGCGTCGAAGCGCGCCTGCTTATTGGAGGTGTCGGTGCTGAGCAGCACGGTCTTTTCAGACATGCCGGTGAAACCGAGCTTTTGCATGTTGGCCACCGTGGCGGCGTACTCGCTCTGCTTGCGGTTCGATACGTAGAACATCGTCCCCTGATGGGTGTTAACGTAACGGGCAAACGACACCGCGCCCGGCACCGCGCCGGCCTGTTCGGCCTGTGTCCATTGGGCCCAGGTGGCGCCGTCGTACGGCTGGCCCTGCTGCGCCTGCCAGCCGGAGTAGGCGCTGTTGTCCAGCATGGTTTCATCCAGATCGACCACCACCGCCTTTTTACGGCCCGGCGCGGCCTTGGCCTGATCGAAGGCGCGCTGTGCGCTGTTGAACGCCTGATGCGCCAGCGCCTGGTATTCGCCGGACTGTTGGAACCAGTTCACCGCCAGCACCGACTGATCCGCCAGCCGTTGCTGGGCCTGGGCCTGGGCGTCGGTGTGCGGCGGCTGCGCGCAACCGGCCAACGTCAGCAGCGCGACGCCGACCGCCGCGCCGAGGGTGAGTTTCCTTGCCTGTTTTCCTGCCATCGTTATCTCTCTCGGTTTTATTCTTGTGGGCTGTCCAGCAGCATATCCATCTCGAACTGGCGCAGGGGATCCTGCCGCCAGCCAAGATGCGTAAAGAAGGGGGCCGCCACCTCGGGCACAAAGACGTTGGCGGTCAGCGGCAAAGGGGCGAACCGCGTTTGCAGGGCGGCCAGCAAGGCGCGCGCATGCCCCTGGCCGCGGTGCTGCGGCGGCACGTAGATCAGGCGCAGCCAGCAGTGCTCGGCGCCGGGCATCACCACGGCGTAGGCTTGACGATTGAGCGTATAGGCCTGCGGTTTGCCCGGCAGCTTGAACAGCGATTCGGGGGCGATCAGCCAGGGCAGGTCGGTGGCGCCTTCCGCCGTCAGGCGATGGCTGACGGTCAGCGGATCGACTGCCTGCAGCGCCGCCGTGCCTGGCGGCGCTTCCGCCGGCGCCTGATGGCCGGTCAGGGTGCGCACGATGCGCAGCCCGGCGCGATGATACAGCGCCAGCGCGGCTTCGTTGCCTTCGATCACTTCCAGCGACAGCCGTCGGTCGCCGCGCTGGCGGGCATCCGCCACCAGCCGCTGCATCAGCGCCTTGCCCAGCCCCTGGCCGCGCATCTCCGGGCGCACGGAAAAGGCCGCAACCCGGCTGTGCCGGCCGCGGCGGGCGATCAGCGCCACCGCCACCGGTTCATGGCGGTGGGTGACGATCAGGCTGTCGTTCAGGCTGAGATCCTCAGCGCCGAAGCGGGCGGCGAAGGTCGGCCCGTCGAGCACGAAGCGCACGATGTAGTTTTCAAAACAGTGGTTGAGGATGTTTGCCAGCTCGTCGCTGCTGTAGCGCAGGGCGTTGTGGTAGTCGAAGCGTCCGTCGTTATGCATGGCTGATTCCGCTCGGGGGGAAAGCTATACATGTAGACCCGTTTGTTTTGCAAGGCAAGCGGGGGGCATTCGTTGGCGGGAAAATAAAAACAAAAAAGCCGGACGCAGCCGCCCGGCGAAATAAAACTCTGGGTATCAAGTGACGCTAAAGTTTGCAGTGGTGGTTATTCATTCATCACATCAGAACTGGTAGGTCAGGGCGACGGCAATCACGTTGTCGTCTTTCAGACCCAGCTTGTTATTGCTGTCGAGCTGGTTGATTTTATAATCGACATAGGTCGACATGTTCTTGTTGAAATAGTAGTACGCGCCGACATCGATATATTTCACCAGGTCGGCATCGCCGATGCCTTCAATATCTTTGCCTTTCTGCTGAACGTAGCCCAGCGATGGACGCAGACCGAAATCGAACTGATATTGCGCAACCAGTTCCAGGCCTTCCGCTTTATTGGCGAAGCCGCTGACGGAGGTGGAACGGTTATTGATGGTGGCCGTGCCGGAAATAGGCGCGATGTTGCGGCTTTCCGAGTAGGTGGCAGCCAGGTAGACATCGTTGTTGTCGTATTTCATACCGGCGGCCCAGATATCGGCCTTGTCGCCTTTGCCGAAGGTGCCCGCTTTCTGGCTGGCGGTACGGTTGGAAGAGGCATAGGCGGCGCCCACGCTCAGGCCGTCGATAATTTCATAGCTGGAGGAAAGGCCCCAACCGTCGCCGTTCGCCTTGCTGGCGGAGCGGCCGTCGTTTTCGTTCTTGCCCTGGTACTGCACGGCGAATTTCAGGCCGTCAACCAGACCGAAGAAGTTGTTATTACGGTAGGTGGCAACGCCGTTGGTGCGGCCGTTCATGAAGTTGTCGGTCTTGACGTAAGCATCGTCGCCGAATTCAGGCAGCATATCCGTCCAGGCGCCGACGTCGTAAATAATGCCGTAGTTGCGACCGTAATCGAAAGAGCCGAAGTCTTTATATTTCAGACCGGCGAAGCCCAGACGCGTTTTAGTGTCTTTGGTGCCGTCGGATTCAGAATGGTTGGCGGCGATCTGATATTCCCACTGGCCGTAACCGGTCAGCATGTCATTAATCTGGGTCGCGCCTTTAAAGCCGATACGGACGTAGGTTTTATCACCGTCGTTGCCGGCATCATCGGAGAAATAATGCAGGGCTTTCACACGACCGTAAAAATCGAGTTTGTTGCCGTCTTTATTGTAGATTTCTGCTGCCTGTGCCGCTTGCGCAAGTAAAAGTGCCGGAATAATAACGGCCAGAAGATTACGTTTCATGAGTTACCCTGCTTTATTCGATTGAAAGACGCTTATCATCAGTTGCATTGCTGTTTTACTGTGCCGCCTGATTGTTTGCGGCGGAGAATTTTTACCGTAGTAATGTGATCTATTTATGACAAAAAATTCATTTTCATGTCGAACGATTAAAAAAGTCGCGCAAAGGGTGAATTTTTTCTTCAGCCGACGGTCGGCGGCTGGTCTACAGTTACCGATACCTTGTTCCGCTGCGGGAGGAATCATGCACGATACTTATACTTTGTTCGGTACGCAGGGCTGCGGCTCGACGATCGTGGCCGCCGCGTTGGCGTTGACCGCTTTCCCCTGGGGCTATGAGGAAGTGGACTACACGCAGGACGGCCCGGAGCGCGATCGCCTGCTGGCGCTGAACCCGCTGGGTCAGGTGCCCACCTTGGTGTTGCCCAATGACGAAGTGATGACGGAGAGTGCGGCGATTATTCTGCTGCTGCACGATCGCGCACCGCATGCCGAGCTGGCGCCGCCCGGCGGTTCGCCGCTGTTGCCGCGTTTTCTGCGCTGGCTGCTGTTCATCAACGCGGAGATTTACCCCACCTTCACCTATGCCGACCATCCGCAGCGCTGGCAGCCGCAGGCGGCGGGGGCGGAACAGCTGAAAAACGCGGTAATGGCTTATCGCGAGCGTTTATTGCAGCAGCTGAACGCCGCCGCCGGCGCAGCGGGCCCGTGGTTTCTCGGCAAGAGCTTCAGCGCGTTGGATCTGTACGTGGCGGTGATGTGCCACTGGCGGCCGGGCCGCGCGTGGTTCCGGCAACACTGTCCGCAGCTGTACGCCATCGCTGAGCGGGTGGAACAGCGGCCGGAGCTGAATGCGCTGCTGAGCGCGCAGTTCGACGGCGTTGCCCCGCTGGAATCCTGAATCCTCCCCGCCGCCCGGCGGGGAACCCTCCCGTTTTTCTGAACCGAGACTGCCGAAAATCCCGATTTTCACTCGCTGCGGCGGCGGGTAGCGTAAGGCTATCCGCAACTGACAGGAGAGTGTGATGCCATCAGAATCCCAGGCCGGGCAACAGGCGTTCGGCGATATTGCCCCCAAGCTGGCGCAGCTCAGCGACCGAGTGTTGTTTGACGATATTTGGCAGCGGCCGGCGCTGAGCCCGCGCGAGCGCAGCCTGATTACCGTCGCCGCGCTGGTGGCGCTCAACCGCGTGGAACAGCTGCCGTTTCACCTGCAGCTGGCGCAGCGCAACGGCGTGACGCGTCAGCAGCTGGCCGAGCTCATCACCCATCTGGCGTTCTACGCCGGCTGGCCCGCGGCGGCGTCGGCCGTGGCGCGCCTGCGCGAGCTGGAACAGGAGGCCAATCATGCCGTTTAGCCGTATCGCCCTGCATCAGGGCAAGTCCGCCGACTATCTGCAAACCCTGTCCGACAGCCTGCATCAGGCGCTGGTGGAGGCCTTTGAGGTGCCGCCGACGGATAAATTTCAGGTGATCGATCAATACCGCCCCGGTGAGCTTATCTACGATCGCGACTATCTCGGCGGGCCGCGCAGCGCGGATTTCGTGCTGTTTTATATCACCGCCGGGCGGCCGCGCGACACCGACACCAAGCGGCGTTTCTACGGGCGGCTGGCGGCGCTGCTGGCGGAAAACCTGCGGCTGCGCCCCGAGGATGTGATGGTGGTGATCACCACCACCCAGTTGGACGAGTGGTCGTTCAGCGCCGGGCGCGCCTCGATGATCGATCCGCAGACGTAACTCGGGCTGACGCCGCGGGCGGTCTGTGGGACAATAGCGCCATCATTTCGTTTAGATAAGAGTTGAATGGCGCTCTCCTCCGCAGTTAAAGATCAGATTGGCCAGTGGTACAAAGCCCTGCAGCAGCAAATACCGGATTTTATTTCCCGCGCGCCCCAGCGCCAGATGATCGCCGAGGTGGCGAAGACGCTGGCCGGTGACTACCCGCGCCATCTGGCGATCGAGGCGCCGACCGGCGTCGGTAAAACGCTGTCTTACCTGATCCCGGGCATCGCCGTCGGGCGGGCGGAGAGCAAACCGCTGGTGGTCAGCACCGCCAACGTGGCGCTGCAGGACCAGATCTACAGCAAGGATTTGCCGCTGCTGAAGAAGATTATCCCCGATCTGAAATTTACCGGCGCCTTTGGCCGCGGGCGCTACGTGTGCCCGCGCAACCTGGCGGCGATGAGCACCGACGTCAGCCAACAGGGCGATCTGACGCTGTTCCTCGACGACGAGCTGGCGCCGTCCAGCGGCGAAGAGCAGGCGCTGTGCCAGAAGCTGACCAAGGCGCTGGCTCGCTTCGAGTGGGATGGGCTGCGCGATCACTATCAACAAAGCATCGACGATCCGCTGTGGGCCAAGCTGAGCACCGACAAGGCCAACTGCCTGGGGCGCAACTGCCACTATATTCGCGAATGTCCGTTCTATATCGCCCGCAAAGAGATCGAGAGCGCCGACGTGGTGGTGGCTAATCACGCTCTGGTGATGGCGGCACTGGAGACGGAGTCGGTGCTGCCGAACCCGAAAGAGCTGCTGCTGGTGTTGGACGAAGGCCACCATTTGCCTGAGGTGGCGCGCGACGCGTTGGAGATCGACGGGGAAATTACCGCGCTGTCGACCAACCTGCAGCTGGACATGATCGTGCGGCAGGTCGAGCAGTGCATGACGCAGTACCGGCCGAAGAATCCGCCGGGGCTGGCCAACAGCGAGCGGCTGAAGAACCATTGTGAGGAGCTGCGCGAGCTGGTGCAGATCTTCGAGCATCAGGTCAGCGCCTATCTGCCCGGCGACAGCGTGGCAGCCGAGCACCGTTTTGAAATGGGCGAGCTGCCGGCGGAGATGGTGGAGAGTTGCGCGCGGCTGTTCAAACTGACCGATGCGCTGCGCGGGCTGGCGGAGTTCGTGCTTAACGATCTCACCGAGCAGACCGGCAAGCATGACATCGTGCGCCTGCACCGGTCGATCATTCAGATGAGCCGCACGCTGGGCTATCTGGAAGCGATGAGCAAGCTGTGGCGGCTGGCGGCGCTCGACAAGTCGTCCAACGCGCCGATCTCCAAATGGGTCACGCGCGAGCTGCGCGATAACGTTACCCATCTCTACCTGCACTGCGTCGGCATCCGCGTCAGCGACCAGCTGGAGAAGCTGCTGTGGCGCAAGGTGCCGCACGTGGTGGTCACCTCGGCCACGCTGCGTTCGCTGAACAGCTTCGCGCGTTTGCAGGAGATGAGCGGGTTGAGCGAGAAGGCCGGCGATCGCTTCGAAACGCTCTCTTCGCCGTTCAATCATGTCGAACAGGGCAAGATTGTCATTCCGCAAATGCGCTACGAACCGGCGCTCGCCAACGAGGCGGAGCACCTTGAGGAGATGGCACGATGTTTCCGCGCCGAGCAAGCGAGCGGCAAACACAAAGGCATGCTGATCCTATTCAGCAGCCACCGGGCGATGCAGACTTTCCTCAGCTACGTGACCGATCTGCGGCTGATGCTGCTGGTGCAGGGCGACCAGCCGCGCTACCGGCTGGTGGAAGAGCACCGCAAGCGGGTGGAGAAGGGCGTCGCCAGCGTGCTGGTGGGGCTGCAATCGTTCGCCGAAGGGTTGGATCTGAAAGGCGAGCTGCTGACCCAGGTACACATTCACAAAATTGCGTTCCCGCCGATCGACAGCCCGGTGATCATTACCGAAGGCGAGTGGCTGAAATCGCTGAAGCGCTATCCGTTCGAAGTGCAGAGCCTGCCGAGCGCCTCGTTCAACCTGATCCAGCAGGTCGGCCGCCTGATCCGCAGCAACCAATGCTACGGCGAGATCGTGATCTACGATCGCCGGCTGTTGACCAAAAACTACGGTTCGCGGCTGTTGGCGTCGCTGCCGGTGTTCCCGATCGAACAGCGCGCGGTGCCGGAGGCCGACAAGGCGCATCTGGCGGCGCTGAAATCCGCCGCCGACGCGGCCAAAAAAGAGAAGAAGCGCGGCAACCCGTTTGCCCGCAAGCGGCGGCGTTAATCAGAGCAGCGGCGGCAGGCGGCGTTTGACCGGCGTGGTTTTCACGATCGAGGTGTTGCTCTGCGCATGCTCGGCCAGCCGATCGAGGGTGTGGTCGAGCTGTTCCATCGAGTGCGCCACCAGCCGCACGATAAAGCAGTCTTCGCCGGTCACCTTATCGCACTCGACCACTTCCGGGATCGCCTGAATCAGCTGTTCAACCTTCTTCAGCATGCCCGGCAGCGGCTTGATACGCACCAGTGACTCGAAGGCGTAGCCCACCGCCTGCAGATTGACGTTCAGGGTATAGCCCTGGATCACGCCGCTTTCCTCCAGCCGCCGCAGCCTTTCCGACGTGCTCGGCGATGACAGCCCCACCTGCGCGCTCAGCGTCTTCAACGACGCGCGCGCGTCCTGCGCCAAAAAAGTCAGGATCTGGCGATCGATATCATCCATAACGCCTCCGTTAGGTATTTTCTTTATTATAGCTACGAGAAAAAGGCAGTTAAGCATATCTGCCTTTTTTATGCTATGGAAAGCCGTCCCGCGAAGCCGCAAGCTATGCCTCTGGGCAAGTTTGGAGGAACGCAGGATGAATGCAGAGATAAAACGCGGCTCGCTGGAGATGACGGCGGCGATGCTGATTTCTGGCTCCATCGGCTGGTTTGTGCTGATGTCCGGCCAGCCGGTGGTCAACGTGGTGTTTTGGCGCTGCGCGGTGGGGGCGCTGGTGCTGCTGGCGGTGTGCGGCGCGCTGGGGCAGCTGCGGCGCGATGCGCTGACGCGCGCCACGCTGCTGCTGGCGATCGCCGGCGGCGTCGCGCTGGTGATCAACTGGCTGCTGCTGTTTGCCGCCTATTCCTATGCCTCTATCTCCATCGCCACGGCGGTGTACAACACCCAGCCGTTTATACTGGTGGGGCTGGGGGCGCTGTTTCTGGGGGAGCGGCTGACCGCCCGCAAGCTGCTGTGGCTGGGGCTGGCGTTCGGCGGCATGATGCTGGTGGTGCTGGCGCAGCCGCGGCAGGCGGGGGAACAGAGTCATTATTTGGCGGGCATCGCGCTGGCGCTCGGGGCGGCGTTTTTCTACGCCCTGATGGCGCTGGCGGCCAAGCGGCTGAAGGGCACGCCGCCGCATCTTATTGCGCTGATCCAGGTGGCGGTGGGGGCGGTGATGCTGTTGCCGCTGGTGGATTTCCACGTTTCGGCCAGCGTTGGGCAGTGGGGAATGCTGGCGACGCTCGGCGTGCTGCACACCGGCCTGATGTATGTGTTGATGTACGGCGCCCTGCAGAAGCTGCCGACCAACCTGATCGGCTCACTGTCGTTCATCTACCCGGTCGCCGCCATGCTGGTGGATCGCCTGGCGTTTGGCCACCGCCTGTCGGCGTGGCAGCTGCTGGGCGCGGCGATCATTCTGCTGGCGGCGGCGGGCATGAACCTGCTGGGCGAGCGGCGAGCGCGGCTGCTGCCGGCCTCGGACGGCCGGCGCGCCGGCTGAGCCTCAGGCCGGGTGTTTCAACCGGCGCCATAAGGTGGTTCGGCTGATCCCGAGCAACCGGGCGGCGGCGGCGTGGTCGCCCCCACATCGCGCCAGCGCTTCGTGGGCGGAGACGGGCGCTGGCGGCGTCTCGGGTGGCGTGCCCGTCGCCAGCTCCGGCAGCAGCCAGCGCAGCGTCTCGCCGCTCGGCGCGGCGCCGGTGCTCAGCATCAGCGCCACCCGCTCCATCATGTTGCGCAGTTCGCGCAGGTTGCCGGGCCAGGCGTAATGATTCAGCGCGGCGTAACAGCCGGCCATGGCGGCGCGCAGCGGCGCCGTCAGCGGCACGTCGAGCGCCGCCAGTGACCGTTTCAGAAAGTGTTCCGCCAGCATCGCGATATCGTCGCCGCGCGCCCGCAGCGGCGGCAGCTGCAGCCGCAGGGCGCTCAGGCGGTAGAACAGATCGGCGCGAAAGTCGCCCCGTTGAATCGCCTGCTCCAGGTGGTTGTGGGTGGCGCTGATGACGCGAAAGTCGACCGCCACCGGCTGCTGCCCGCCGACTCGGGTGACGGCCTTCTCTTCCAGCGCGCGCAGCAGCCGGGTTTGCAGGTGCAGCGGCATTTCGCCGATCTCATCCAGAAACAGGGTGCCGCCGTTGGCGGTTTCCAGCAGCCCGCGTCGGCCGCCGCGCCGTGAGCCGGTAAAGGCGCCTTCCTCATAGCCGAACAGCTCCGCCTCCAGCAGCGATTCGGCGATGGCGCCGCAGTTGATGGCGACGAACGGCGGCGTCGCGCCCCTGGCCGGTGCGCCGCGCCGGGAAAAGTATTCCCGGTGGATCGCCTGCGCCGCCAGCTCCTTGCCGGTGCCGGTTTCTCCTTCAATTAATACCGCCGCCGGCGAGCGGGCGTACAGCATGATGGTGCGCCGCGTTTGCTCCATCTGCGGGGACTTGCCCTGCAAATCGCCCAGCCCGTAGCGCGGTTGCAGGGTATTGCGCGTGGCGTAATCGCCGCCGCGTTTGCCGCCGCCCCGCATTAGGCGCGTCACGTCCAGCGCATCGCTGAAGGCGGCGCGCAGGGTGGCGGCGGAATAGAGAAAAATGGCGGTGAGCCCGGCCTCTTCCGCCAGATCGCTGATGAGGCCGGCGCCGACCACGGCCTGAATGCCGGCGGCTTTCAGCTCGGCGATCTGGCCGCGCGCATCCTCTTCGGTGCCGTAGCTGCGCTGCTCCAGCGGCAGATCGAAGGTTTGCTGGAACTCCATTAGCGCGGGCAGAGGGGTCTTATAGGTGATGACGCCGATCCGATCGGCGGTTCTGCGCGCCTTGCTCAGCGCCTGCAGCAGGTCGAAGCCGCCGGGCTTGACCAGGATGACCGGCACCGACAGCCGGCTTTTCAGGTAGGCGCCGTTGGAGCCGGCGGCGATGATGGCGTCGCAAGGCTCGGTTGCCAGGCGGGCGCGGATGTGCTGCACCGCTTCCTCAAAGCCGAGGCGGATCGGGATGATGGTCGCCAGATGGTCGAACTCGAGGCTGATGTCCCGGAACAGATCGAACAGGCGGGTGATGGAGACGGTCCAGATCACCGGTTTGTCCGGCGTGACGTGATCGCTCATGGTGGGTTACCGAATGGAAGTGGCTGCATTAGGTGTAGCCCGGTTTCAGTGATGTTTCAAATTTACTGTGTGAAACAACGATTGAAACGTTAACTGAAACGTTTTTTACTCCTTTGCCAGGCCAATGGCGCTGAAGGTGTTGTAACTCACTTATTTTTATCGCGTTTAATTTTTCCCCTCACCGAAGTACAACCTGGCCCGCCCCTTGCTCTGTCTGTTTCATCTGGCTAATCGGAGAAAACGTCATGACGCTGCGCTCACCCGGGCTCGCCTTTCGTCAGGCCCTGAGTAAAGAAAAACCCCTGCAAATCGCCGGCGCGATCAACGCCAACCATGCGCTGCTGGCCCAGCGGGCCGGATTCCAGGCCATCTACCTTTCCGGCGGCGGCGTGGCGGCCGGTTCGCTGGGGCTGCCGGATCTGGGCATTTCGACCCTGGACGATGTGCTGACCGACATTCGCCGCATCACCGACGTTTGCCCGCTGCCGTTGCTGGTGGATGTGGACAGCGGTTTCGGCGCTTCGGCGTTCAACGTCGCCCGCACGGTGCGATCGGTGAGCAAGGCCGGGGCGGCGGCGCTGCATATCGAAGATCAGGTCGGCGCCAAGCGCTGCGGCCATCGCCCCAATAAGGCCATCGTCTCCACCGAAGAGATGGTGGATCGCATCAAGGCGGCGGTGGATGCGCGCAGCGATCCGGACTTTGTGATCATGGCGCGCACCGACGCGCTGGCGGTGGAGGGGCTGGAGGCGGCCATCGAGCGCGCTCAGGCTTACGTGGCGGCCGGGGCCGACATGCTGTTCCCGGAAGCGATCACCGAACTGGGCATGTACCGCTGCTTCGCCGAAGCGACGCAGGTGCCGATCCTGGCCAATATCACCGAGTTCGGCGCGACGCCGCTGTTTACCACCGACGAGCTGCGCAGCGCCCAGGTGGATATGGCGCTGTATCCGCTGTCGGCCTTCCGGGCGATGAACCGCGCGGCGGAGCGGGTATACCGCGCCCTGCGCGAGGAGGGCACGCAGAAAAGCGTCATCGACACCATGCAGACCCGCAACGAGCTGTACGAAAGCATCAACTACTATTTGTTCGAAGAGAAACTCGACGCTCTGTTCGCTCGCCAGCGCGACGAATAAGCGCCATTCACGCAGAAGCCAAACGAGGACAGTATGAGCCAAGCGATCCCCCCGCAAAGCCCGACTGGCGATAAGCCGAAAAAATCCGTGGCGTTATCCGGCGTGCCCGCCGGGAATACCGCGCTGTGCTCCGTAGGGCGCAGCGGCAACGATCTGCACTATCGCGGTTACGACATTCTCGATCTCGCGCGCCACTGCGAGTTTGAAGAGGTTGCCCACCTGCTGATCCACGGCAAATTGCCCAACCGCGATGAGCTGCAGGCCTACAAACACCGTCTCAAAGCGCTGCGCGGCCTGCCCGCCAGCGTGCGCACGGTGCTTGAGGCGTTGCCTGCGGCGTCTCACCCGATGGACGTAATGCGCACCGGCGTCTCGGCCCTTGGCTGCACGCTGCCGGAAAAAGAGCAGCACGGCGCGGCCGGCGCGCGCGACATCGCCGACCGGCTGCTGGCCTCGCTGGGATCGATGCTGCTGTATTGGTATCACTACAGCCACAACGGCGAGCGCATTCAGCCGGAGACCGACGACGATTCCATCGGCGGCCACTTCCTGCACCTGCTGCACGGCGAAGCGCCTTCCGCCAGCTGGGAACAGGCGATGCACGCTTCCTTGATCCTGTACGCCGAGCATGAGTTCAACGCCTCGACCTTCGCCGGCCGGGTGATCGCCGGCACCGGATCCGACGTCTATTCGGCGATCGTCGGCGCCATTGGCGCGCTGCGCGGGCCGAAACACGGCGGCGCCAACGAGGTGTCGCTGGAGATCCAGCAACGCTATGAAACGCCGGACGAAGCGGAAGCCGACATTCGCCGCCGCATCGACAACAAAGAGGTGGTGATCGGCTTCGGGCACCCGGTGTACACCGTTTCCGATCCGCGCCATCAGGTGATCAAAGAGATCGCGCTGCGCCTGTCGCAGGAAGCGGGGGCGATGAAGCTGTATGACATCGCCGATCGGCTGGAAAGCGTGATGCGCGACACCAAAAAGATGTTCCCCAACCTCGACTGGTTCTCGGCGGTGTCTTATCACCAGCTGGGGGTGCCCACCGAAATGTTCACGCCGCTGTTTGTCATGGCGCGGGTGAGCGGTTGGTCGGCGCACATCATCGAGCAACGGCAGGACAACAAAATCATTCGCCCGTCCGCCAACTATACCGGGCCGGAAGCGCGGGCGTTCGTACCGCTGGATCAGCGCTGAGCGCCGATCGTTATTCACTATGGAGCCTTTGGGAATCATGATGCTTGAGTCTGCCAATACCCGCCGTCCGCCGTTCGATCGCGAAATGGTCGATATCGTCGATTATGTGATGAAAGAGGCCGTCGATACCCCGGCGGCGTACCGCACCGCCCACTATTGCCTGCTCGATACCCTCGGCTGCGGGCTGGAGGCGCTGAGCTATCCGGCCTGCAAGAAACTGATGGGGCCGGTGGTGCCGGGCGCCGAGGTGCTGAACGGCAGCCGGGTGCCGGGCACCCGCTTCCAGCTGGATCCGGTGCAGGCGGCGTTCAATATCGGCGCCATGATCCGCTGGCTCGACTTCAACGACACCTGGCTGGCGGCGGAGTGGGGCCACCCGTCGGACAACCTGGGCGGGATCCTGGCGGTGGCCGACTGGCTCTCGCGCCAGGCGGTGGCGGCGGGCAAGGTGCCGCTGACCATGCGGCAGGTGTTGATCGCCATGATCAAGGCGCATGAGATCCAGGGCTGTCTGGCGCTGGAAAACGCCTTCAACCGGGTGGGGTTGGATCACGTGCTGCTGGTGAAGGTGGCGTCCACCGCGGTGGTGGCGCAGCTGCTCGGCCTGAGCCGGGCGGAGATCCTGAACGCGGTGTCGCTGGCGTGGGTGGACGGGCAGTCGCTGCGTACCTATCGCCACGCGCCGAACGCCGGCACCCGCAAATCCTGGGCGGCGGGGGATGCGACCGCCCGCGCGGTGCGGCTGGCGCTGATGGCCGCCACCGGCGAGATGGGCTACCCCTCGGCGCTGACGGCGCCGACCTGGGGGTTCTACGACGTCTCTTTCAACGGCAAGCCTTTCCGCTTCCAGCGGCCGTACGGCGCGTACGTGATGGAGAACGTGCTGTTTAAAATTTCGTTCCCGGCGGAGTTCCATGCCCAGACCGCCGTGGAGGCGGCCATGACGCTGCACCGCTTGATGCAGGCCGCCGGTAAAACCGCCGCCGACATCGCCAGGGTGAGCATCCGCACTCACGAGGCCTGCCTGCGCATTATCGACAAGCAGGGGCCGCTGGATAACCCGGCGGATCGCGATCACTGCATTCAGTATATGGTGGCGATCCCGCTGCTGTTCGGCCGGCTGACGGCGGCGGACTACGAGGATCGGGTGGCGGAGGATCCGCGCATCGACGCGTTGCGCGGCAAGATCCACTGCCATGAAGATCCTGCCTTCACCCGCGATTATCACGATCCGGAAAAACGATCGATCGCCAATGCGCTGACGGTGGAGTTCGCCGACGGCAGCCGCCTGGATGAGGTGGCGGTGGAGTACCCTATCGGCCATGCACGGCGGCGCGAAGAGGGCATCCCACTGCTGATCGAGAAGTTCAAAACCAACCTGGCGCGCCAGTTCCCGGCCCTGCAGCAGCAGCGTATTCTCGAGGTGTCGCTGGACCGGCAGCGGCTGGCGCAGATGCCGGTCAACGAGTATCTCGATCTGTGGGTGATCTGACGCGAGCGACGCTGACAAGCCACGTCGGCGTCGCTATGATGGACGCTCCATTCCCGTCCATCTTCTTATCAGGTGATTCATGATTGATGCCGCAACGCTGTTGTTGTTTTCCGGTGCCTGCGTGGCGCTGGCGCTGACCCCCGGCCCGGATATGCTGCTGATCGCTTCGCGCAGCGTCAGCCAGGGGCGGCGCGCCGGTTTCGCTTCGCTGGCGGGCATTCAGCTCGGCACGTATTGCCACGCGTTGGCGGCGGCGCTGGGGTTGTCGCAACTGTTCGTCGCCGTGCCGCTGGCCTACGACGCGGTAAGAATGCTGGGCGCCGCCTATCTGCTCTACCTGGCGTGGAAAACGCTGCGATCCGGCAGCAGTTTGCAGGCTTCCGCCGGGTTGCAGGCGGTGCCGACGGCGCGCATCTTCCGCCAGGGGCTGTTCACCAACATCCTCAACCCGAAAATGGCGCTGTTCGTGCTGGCGCTGTTCCCGCAGTTTATCGATCCGCGTTCAGGCTCGGTGGTGGTGCAGATGCTGGCGCTGGCGACGGTGCTGAATCTGGTGGGGTTGCTGATTAACGGTGGGGTGATCCTGGCGGTCAGCGGCATGAAAAGCCGCTTCGCCGGCCGCCGCTTCAGCGCCCGCTGGCCGAACTACCTGCTGAGCGGGGTGTTCGCCGGGCTGGCCTGCAAGCTCATTTTCGACAGCCGCCGCTAACCCTCGCGCAGCAGCGCTTCAAATGCCGCGCTGGCCGGTTCGTCCGGCAGCGCGCTGTACATCACCAGCCGCAGGTGATTCTCTTCGTCGACGATGAAAGAGGCGTGGTCAAAGGTGACCGGGCCGAGGTCCGGGAGGGTGAAGCTGCGCCGCCCCTGGCAGCGCCCGTGGATATCGTGCTGCCGCCAGAGCCGGCGGAACGGCGGCGATACCCGCTCCAGCGCCTGTACCCGTTGGCGCATTACCTCATCCTCCGGCGCGCGGGCATAGTCGCGGCGGAAGCTGGCCAGGATTTGCGGCGCCTGCGCCTCCCACTCCAACAGGCGTTCATTGAGCTGCGGATCGGCAAACAGCATCCACAACATGTTGCGTTCTTCCGCCGGGCGTTCACCGATGGCGAACAGCCGCTGCGCCGCCGGGTTCCAGGCGATGATGTCCCAACTCAGGTTCATGACGTAGGCCGGCCGCAGCACAAGGTCGTCCAGCAGCCGCTGCACCAGCGGCGAGACCTGGCACCACTGATGGCCGACCGGCACCGGCGGGCGCTGATGCGCCAATAAAAACAGGTGGTAGCGGCCGGCGGCGTCGAGCTGCAGCACCCGCGCCAGGTTCTCCAAAAATGCCACCGACGCATTGATTTCCCTGCCTTGTTCCAGCCAGGTGTACCAGGTGAGGCCGACGCCGGCCAGCGCCGCGACCTCCTCGCGCCGCAATCCCGGCGTGCGGCGGCGGCTGCCGCTCGGCAAACCGACCGCCTCCGGCGACAGCTGTTCTCGCTTTTGACGTAGAAAATCCGCCAGTTCGTGGCGGGTGCGCTCGAGGGTACGTGGGGGCATGGCGGCCGTCCTGTTGCTGTTAGTAATAGTATAACTGGCTATATAGTAACAGTTTAAACCCTGTTCCATACTGCGGCCATCATAATCGCTGGAGGTGGTATGGAACATTCATTATCTCGTGAACGGCAGGCATTGCCCGGCCTGCCGGTGCTGCTGTTAGGCGGCTTCGTCACGGTGTTCGATCTGTTTGTGGTCAACGTGGCGGCGCCGGTGATCCAGCGGCAGTTCGCCGCCGATTTCGCCGGTGTTGGTTTGATCGTCGCCGGCTATGAACTGGCGTTCGGGGTGCTGCTGATCGCCGGTGGGCGCCTGGGGGATCGCTTCGGGCGCCGGCGTCTGTTCAGCCTCGGCATGTTGGGATTTACGCTGAGCTCTCTGCTGTGCGGGCTGGCGGGATCGCTCAACCTGCTGATCGCGGCGCGTATCCTGCAGGGGGCGGCGGCGGCGCTGCTGTTCCCGCAGATCTACGCCTTGATGCGGGTGCTGTACGCGCCGCAACAGCGGCGGCGCGCCTTCGCCTGGCTGGGCATGACGCTGGGATTGGCGGCGATCTTCGGCCAGATCCTCGGCGGATTTATCATCGAGGCCAACCTGTTCGGCAGCGGCTGGCGCATGATCTTTTTGATCAATTTGCCGATCGGCGCGCTGGCACTGTGGGCGGCGCGGCGCATTCCCGAATCGCGGGTGGCGCAGGCGCAGCGGCTGGACGGCGTAGGCCTGTGGCTGGCGGCGATCGGCCTGTCGCTGTTGCTGCTGCCGCTGCTGGAGGGGCCGGCGCGCGGCTGGCCGTGGTGGATAGCGCCGATGCTGGCGTTGGCGATGGTGACGCTGTGGAGCTTCCTGCGTTGGGAGCGCCGTCTGGCGCGGCGCGGCGGCGATGCGGTGCTCGATCCGGCGCTGTTACGTCAGGCAGACTTCGCGCCGGGCATGGCGGTGGTGCTGGCGATTTATGCCACCGCCTCCTCGTTTTTCTTGTGCTTCGCGCTGCTGCTGCAGGCGGGGGCGGGGCTGACGCCTTTTCAGGCGGGCAGCCTGTTCGCCCCGGCCAGCGCGGCCTTTATGCTGGCGTCGATGCTGGCGCCCCGGCTGGCGCTGCGTTGGGGCAACGGCGTACTGAGCGTGGGCGTGGCGATTTACGCCGCCGGGTTGGCGCTGTTGATGGCTCAGGCGCTGTGGGGCGCGGCGCTGGCGCATCCGCTGCGGCT
>NZ_FCJA01000003.1:175112-189404 GCF_001537385.1 Serratia sp. 2880STDY5682894
TGGTATTTAATCTGTTGGCGATGGGCATTGCCCTGATCTTGTTAAACCGGATCACTCGAAATAGTCAGAAAGCGGATCTTAAGTAGGCCGCCGGCGGGTGCTTTACTGTGGTCATCATGAGAGAGCGTAAGGAGCCACACTGATGTTTCAACCCGCCGCATTTTGCGAAGACGATCTGGATGCCCAACTGGCGCTGGTGCGCGCCCACCCGTTGGGGCTATTGGTCAGCCACGGCGAGCAGGGATTGACGGCCGATCCGCTGCCGTTTCTGGCCGATGTCGAACAGGGGCAGATCCGGCTGCGGGCGCACCTGTCGCGCGCCAACGAGCACTGGCGGCGGCTGCAGCAGGCGGCGGAATGCCTGGTGATTTTTCAGGGTTTGGAAGGTTATGTGTCGCCCGGCTGGTACCCAAGCAAGCGCCAGACCGGCAAAGTGGTGCCGACCTGGAATTACAGCGTGGTGCAACTGTATGGCGTGCCGACGGTGATGGACGACCCAGCCTGGCTGCGCCGCCAGCTGATCGACCTGACGGCGCAACAGGAAGGGCGCCGCCCGGCGCCCTGGCGGCTCGACGACGCGCCGGCCAACTACATCGCCGCGCAGCTTAAAGGCATCGTCGGTATCGAGATCGCCGTCACCCGGCGCGAAGGCAAATGGAAGATGAGCCAAAACCGCAGCGCCGACGATGCCGATGGGGTGATCGCCGGGCTGCGCGAAGGGGATGAAACGCAGCGGCGGCTGGCGGCGGAGGTTGAGCGGCGGCGCGGATAGGGTATGCTAACCGAAGAGTGAGCAAGGGGAACCTTCGGATGGATTACACCAAAATTATCAAAGAAATAGGCCGCGGCAAAAATCATGCGCGCGACCTGGACCGGCAGACCGCTTTTGAGCTGTATCAGGCGATGCTGGCCGGGGCGGTCCCCGAGCTGGAGCTGGGCGGCATTCTGATCGCGCTGCGCATCAAGGGTGAGGCCGAAGAGGAGATGCTGGGCTTCTACCAGGCGATGCAGCAGCAGGTGTTGCTGCTGCAGGCGCCGCAGGGGCGGCCATTGCCGGTGGTGCTGCCGAGCTACAACGGCGCGCGCAAGCAGGCCAACCTGACGCCGCTGCTGGCGCTGCTGCTCGCGAAAGTGGGCCTGCCGGTGGTGGTGCATGGCGTGCTGGACGACAGTACCCGCGTGACCAGCGCCGAGATTTTCCGCGCCCTGGGGCTGCCGTGGTCGGAACAGGCCGCTCACGCCCAGCAGCGTCTCGATAACGGCGAGGCGGTATTCATGCCGGTTTCCACGCTGTCGGCGCCGCTGGCGCGGCAGCTCGGGTTGCGTTGGCGCATGGGGGTGCGCAACAGCGCCCATACGCTGGCCAAGCTGGCGACGCCGTTCGGCGAACAGGATGCGCTGCGCCTCGCCAGCGTCTCACACCCGGAGTATGTCGGCCGGGTGGCGTCGTTTTTCCGCCAGATCGGCGCCCGCGGGCTGTTGATGCACGGCACCGAAGGCGAAGCCTACGCCAACCCGCTGCGCTGCCCGCAGATTCATTATATTGCCGGCGGCGAACAGCGCGTGTTGCTGGAGCGCACCTTGCAGGATGAAACGCCGACGTTGCCGGCGGCGAAAGACGCGGAAACCACCGCGCGCTGGACCGAGCGCTGCCTGGCGGGCGAGGTGGCGATCCCGCAGGCCATCCAGCGGCAGATCGCCTGTTGCCTGGTGGCCGTCGGCGAGAGCGAGACGCTGGAACAGGGGCTGCAGCGCCTGCATCAGGCCTGAGCGCGACTATACTGGGATATTTCCTCATCGGCTGAGAAGGACGGTTATGCAACAGGCTCTCGATTACTTCAATCAATTGAACCAGGATTACCTCGACGTACACCGCGCCAAAGAAGAGCTGTTCTGGCAAAACTACATGGGCACCGGCGGTGAAGACGTGTCGGCGCGCTTTTCCGCCGCGGAAAGCGCCTATAAGCGCTTTATCGCCGAACCGCGCCGGCTGGCGGAGATCCGCAATCTGCTGGCCGGATTGGAAACGCTGCCGCAGGAGGCGCAGCGCGATGCGCTGATCCACGGCCTGCAAGGCTGGCTGCGTTTCTTCGACTGTAACGCCATTGAAGATCCGCAGGCGCAGGCGCTGTTGGATCAGATCATCCACGCCGAATCCGATCTCTACTCGCGCCGCAAGGGCTATCAGGTCACGCACCTGAACGTCGACGGCCAGCGGGTGGCGGCCTCGCTCGGCGAGCTGTTGACCAACCAGGCGACCAACCCGAACGAAGACTACCGCCGCAGCTCGCAGCAGGCGCTGCGCGACCTGGAGCAATGGCTGCTGCATAACGGCCTGCCGGAGCTGATTGGCCTGCGCAACCGCTTTGCGCGCCAGATGGGCTATCGCAACTATTTCGACTACAAGGTGAACAAAACCGAGCGCATGACGCCGGAGCAGCTGTTCGCCATTCTGGATCGTTTCGAGCGGGAAACCCGCGAGGCCAACGCGCGCAGCCTGCAGCAGCTGGCGGCCGACAAGGGCAGCCAGGCGCTGGAGCCGTGGAACGTGCGCTTCGCCAGCGCCGGCGACGTCACCCGCCAACTGGATCCTTACTTCCCGTTTTCGCGTTCGCTGGAACGCTGGGTCGACAGCTTCAAACGCCTGCACATCGGCTTTGGCGGCGCCGAGATGAACCTCGATCTGCTGGTGCGCAAAGGCAAGTATGAGAACGGCTTTATGCACGGCCCGGTGCCGCCGTTTGTGCGCCAAGGGGAATGGGTGCCGGCGCGCATCAACTTCACCAGCCTGGCGCAGCCGGGGCAGGTGGGCAGCGGCGCTTACGGGCTCAACACCCTGTTCCACGAAGGCGGCCACGCGGCGCATTTCGCCAACATTCGCCAGAATGCGCCGTGCTTCTCGCAGGAGTTCCCGCCGACCTCGATGGCCTATGCCGAAACCCAGTCGATGTTCTGCGACAGCCTGCTGGACGACGCCGACTGGTTGAAACGCTATGCGAAAAACGCCGCCGGCGAAGCGGTGCCCGATGCGCTGATCGAAGCCGGCATCGCGGCGCGCCAGCCGATGCGCGCGTTCAACGAACGCCATATCCTGCTGGTGCCGTACTTCGAGTGGGCGCTGTATCAGTGGGATGATGAGCAGCGCACGCCGGAAGCCATCACCGCGCTGGCGCGCGAGGTCGAGCAAAAGATCCTCGGCATCAGCGGCAGCCCGCGCCCGACGCTGGCGATCCCGCATCTGCTGTCGCTGGAGTCCGCCTGCTCTTACCAGGGCTATCTGCTGGCGATGATGGCGGTGGAACAAACCCGCCAGTTCTTTCTGCAGCGCGACGGTTACCTGACGGACAACCCGGCCATTGGCCCGGATCTGGCGCAACACTACTGGTTGCCGGGCAACAGCGTCAGCCATGACGACACGCTGCGCAGCCTGACCGGCGAAGGGTTCAACCCGGACTCTCTGGCGCAGGCCTGTAACCAGACGGTGGCGCAGGCGTGGCGCGAGGCGCAGCAGACGATGGCCGCCGCCGCCGCGCGCCCGCAGCCGCCGGCGGATTTCGATTTGGAGGCGCACATTCGGGTGGTGGACGGCGAGACGGTATTGGCGGACAACGCCGACGGTGACGAACGGATGTGCCGCGACTTCGCCGCGGCGATAGAGGCACGTTTGGTTTAAGGCTGACAATAAAATCCACGCGGCAGCGTGGATTTTATTTAATGGTTAAAACCGGGCGTTATTTTATTCGAAATAGACGTCGGGATTATCAGCCAGGGACACGAAGCTCTTGGTGTTTCTGTCCAGCGTACTAATTTCGCCGCTTTCGATGTCGTACACCCAGCCGTGCAGGCGCAGCCCGCTGTTGCGCAGACCCACCGCCACAGAAGGGTGGGTTTTGATATTATTTAGCTGGGCGATAACGTTCTCTTCCACCATAGCGTTAACTTTGTCTGTTTCGCTATTCCAGGTTTTCTTCTCGACCACCGCTTTGGCCGCATCCGCGTAGTGCAGCCAGTGGGCAACGGCAGGCATGGGATCGAGGCATTGGCAGGACGCGATAGCCTTCATGGCGCCACAGTTCGAGTGGCCACAAATCACGATATCAGTCACGCCCAGCGCCACCACCGCGTATTCGATAGTCGCAGAAACCCCACCCGGCTCCGGGCCAAAGGAAGGGACGATGTTACCGGCGTTGCGGATAACGAACAGTTGCCCAGGCTCTTGCTGCGTCACCAGCTCGGGCACCAGGCGGCTGTCAGAACAGGAGATAAACAGCGCTTTAGGATTTTGGCTGGAGGCCAGGCTGCGAAAGAGTTCCTTACGCTGCGGGAAAATCTCTTTCTGGAAACTGAGGAAACCTTCAATAATATGTTGCATACAACGCTCTCTGCATCTGTAGTCTGCGTAACATGATAATCATCCTCTCCCGTTAGTCCAGCAATGGGGTGGTAAAAAAATGTGTGCTCATCCCCCCTGCAAACCCCATTAAATACGGGGTTTCTACCCGTTTTCGGCAGCATTGTCCGGTTCGTTTACGCGTGGAGTGCTGAAGAAGCGGACGGTTAGAAACCAGTTACCCTACTCATTCAAATAATAAATATATTTTATTTAGTCCATCATAAATAAAAATTTGTTCCGCAATAACGAGGAGAGACCATCAATTTTTCCGGGAGAATTATCCCAAACTATCAGGGCATTCCCGTACAAGGTGGCTATTTATGCTAGGGTATTCTTTCACTTGTCAATGGAGCTGACGATATGATTACGGCTAAAGGAATGGCGCGAAAGCTCACCGTGGGTGAGATAGGAGTTGCCCAGATCATTTTTAAGAATGCTATCGATTACTCGAGGGTGAGTGTGCATAACGCGGGTTATTTCCCTTTTGGTTTGCAAAATGACAATACGGCCGTTACACCGAACGGTGAAATTTATTTCACTCCAAAGAATTTTCGTGAAGATTATTCAAGAGAGAGCGCGGGTTTTCAACATTGGTTTATCCATGAAATGGCGCATGTTTGGCAGTATCAAATGAAGATGAATGTGTTGCTCAGAGGCACCATGAGCTGGGCGGCAACTTATGAATACTCTCTTCCCAACTATAACACTCTCGCTGATTACGGAATGGAGCAGCAGGCCTCCATCCTTGCCGACTACTTTTTACTTATTCGTTTTAGTCGAGAAGAGTGGCGTCGTAACAAACGGATGGCTGGCTTGGAAGGGCCAGATCTTAAAACTCGCTATGAAACCGTGTTACGGTTGTTCATCCAAGAGCCGCGTAACCCTAAGGCAATGAAATGAAAAAACTGACTTTTTTAGTGGCGTTGGTATTACTGAGCGGCTGTGTGCAGGAGCGTCCCTGGTTCTATCCGGCAAATGTCAGCGTTAAAAACAATCGCGTATGCATTAGCGTGCCGGACGATATTGCCGGAAAACGCGAGCTGGTGGGCATCGGAATTTATCAACCGGGGGTCGGCGGGAAGGCGGAATGGTCCACTTCTGTTGCGCCAGGTCAGCAACCGATAGCGGTCATGCCAGGCGAATGCTTGGCGGTGGCTTTCGACGGGTTCCAGATTGGGCATAGCTATTCGGTTGAGATTGCGACGGTCGGCAATGCGTCAAATGAGGCGCCGCGCAAATATTGGACTGAATTTACATTGGTTGCTGACAAAGCAGACGGTAAGAAACTCGCTGTTGTACCCATTCAGCGCTAATGCACTTGAACATAAAAAAAGCCCGCCGGGGTGATAGCCGGCGGGCTTTTTGACGTCTGGGGCGGTGATTATTTGTAGATAACCGCGGTGGCGTGCATCAGGTTGTTACCGCTGGTGGAGGTGATGGTGAAGGCCTTGGCGCCTGCCGCATCGGCTTTGGCGGCCAGTTGAGACTTCAGGCTGCTCAGGTCGGTCGCGCCGCTGGCGACGATCACGCCGGCTTTTTCGAATTGGGCGGCATCCTGGGCGCTGACGTGCTCAGCGGCGAAAGTGGTGAAAGAAACGGTGGCCAGGGCGATAGCAGCAGCAAAAGTTTTGATGGTTTTCATGTTCGTCATTCCTGTCAAAGTTAATTAGGGAGAAAGGGGGGGTTGCCTTTCGATGGGAAGATTATTGCGCAGTGACAGGCGGGATGAAATCGGAGAGTGTTGATGGTTTTGTTCAGATTTTTTGATTGTTTATTCCCCCGTTCATCTTCTGCCTAAACGGGGGGAGACGATCAGCGCGTCGGGCGCGCCAGATCGAAACGGTGCTGTTCGGAAATGCCATAGTAGGCGGTCGGGCCGCCGGCGCGCAGGATAGGTTCGGCGGCGGCGGTCTGGTAGACGCCGTGTTCGTCCAGCAGCGCCGGATCGAGGTGCACCGCCACCACCTCGCCCAATACCAGCCAGGTTTCCACCTGTTCACCGGCGGCGGTTTGCAGCTGAATGCACTGGGTCAGGCGGCATTCGAAGTTCACCGGGCTTTCGGCCACGCGCTCGGCTTTGACCCTGCGCCCGGGCAGCGGCGTGACGCCGGCGAAGGCGAATTCATCCTCGCCGCGCGGCAGGTTGATGGCGCTGTTGTTCATCGCTTCCGCCAGCGGGCGCGTCGCCAGATTCCAAACGAACTCGCCGGTTTCCACGATATTCGCCACGCTGTCTTTCCAGCCGGTGCTGGCGAAACCGATGATGGGCGGGCGATAGTTGAAGCAGTTGAAAAAGCTGTAGGGCGCCAGATTGCGCAAGCCGGCGGCGCTGCGGGAAGAGATCCAGCCGATGGGGCGCGGGCCGACGATGGCGTTCAGCGGATCGTGCGGCAGGCCGTGGCCGGCGGCGGGTTCATAATAATAACGAGATTCACGGCTCATGGGGGACCCTGTGGCAATCGATGAAGCTTTCATTGTGCCGGGTTTCCCGCCGCTGCGCCATTGCGGGCCGGATGTGTTATCTTACGCGTCGGAAATACCTTCAAGAGAGCCCGTCACGGTGGAAAAAAAGAAAACCTTCCCGCAGCAGAAAAGCGGCCTGCATCCGCGCAACCGTCATCGTTCGCGCTACGACTTCCCGGCGCTGATCGCCAGCTGCCCGGCGCTGGCGCCGTTCGTGAAGCCGAACGCCTGGGGCGATGTCTCGGTGGACTTCGCCGATCCGGCGGCGGTGAAAATGCTCAACCGTGCGTTGTTGCAACACTTTTACGGCATTGAACACTGGGATATTCCGGCGGACTACCTGTGCCCGCCGATCCCCGGCCGCGCCGATTATCTGCACCACCTGGCGGATCTGCTGGCGACCAGCAACGGCGGTGAGATCCCGCGCGGCAAGGGTGTGGCGATCCTCGACGTCGGCGTCGGCGCCAACTGCATCTACCCGATCGTCGGCCTGCGCGAATACGGCTGGCGTTTCACCGGGTCTGAAATCGATCCGGTGTCGCTCAACTCGGCCAAGATGATCGTCGAGATGAACCCGACGCTGCGTAACAGCGTGCGTCTGCGGCTGCAAAAACAGCCTGAGCTGATTTTTAGCGGCATCATCGGCGCGGCCGAGAAATTCGACGCCACCCTGTGCAACCCGCCGTTCCATGCGTCCGAGCAGGAAGCGCGCGCCAGCACCCGCCGCAAGCTGCACAAATTGGGCAAAGGGGAAGTGGCCGCCAAGCCGGTGCAAAACTTCGGCGGCAAGAACAACGAGCTGTGGTGCGAAGGCGGCGAAGAGGCCTTCGTGCGCAAGATGGTGGAAGAGAGCGTCGGCAAGGCCAATAACTGCCTGTGGTTCACTTCGCTCATCTCGAAAAACACCACGCTGCCGGCCATTTATCATGCGCTGAAGGTGGCGGGCGCGGCCGAGGTGCGCACCATCGAGATGGCGCAAGGGCAGAAGATCAGCCGCTTCGTCGCCTGGACCTTCCACGACGCCGAGCAACAGGCCGCCTGGGCAGCCGAACGCTGGCGCTAACCCTTCCGGCGCCGGTTATCCTGCCGGCGCCGACAAAAATCCGCATTTTACCTTTCAATTTTCATCACTTACGTTATTCTCAATACGGGTTTAATAATAAAAATCTTAGGCTGTTGGTTTATTTAAATTCTAATAATTACTTTACTGAATAAATAAATTTAATCCGGTTAATAGCAATAACCAGAAGGAACGGCGCTGCCCGTTCCTTCCGCGATGGCACGTCTGCGTGTGGGCGCGGCATGTGGCCAGGCAAAAATAAGAAAAGCGCCATCTTCTGCCACAAGGACTACACCTTATGCTGTTACGATTCAGTCAGTTAACTACCCACAAAGGCGCCGAGCTGAGCGCGATAGAACACGCCGTTCCGATGATCGTCTTCTCGCCCGACGGCACGGTATTGCGCGCCAACGATCTTTTCCTCAGCACGCTGGGATTTCAACGCGATGATGTGATTGGCCGGCATCACCGTATTTTCTGCGATCCGAACTATGTCGCCAGCCCGTTATATCGCAAGCATTGGGAGACGCTGAATAAGGGGCAACCCATCACGGACACCATAAAGCGCATCTCGAAAAACGGCGAGGCGGTATGGCTGCAGGGCACCTACGCGCCGGTGCTGAATAAACAGGGTAAGGTGGTGGAAATCGTCAAGATCGCCAGCGAGGTGACCGAGCGAGTGACTCAGGCGCAGGAACACCGCAGCCTGCTGGCGGCGCTGAATCGATCGATGGCGATGATCGCTTTCACGCCGCAGGGCACCATTGTCAGCGCCAACGACAATATGCTGGCGCTGATGGGCTATCGGCTGGAAGAGGCGTGCGGGCAGTCGCATGCGGTGCTGTGCCCGCCGGCGTTCGCCGCTTCCGACGATTATCGGCGGCATTGGCAGCGCCTGGCGCGCGGCGAGTTCATCACCGGGCGTTTTGAGCGTCTCAACCGGCGCGGCGAACGGGTATGGCTGGAGGCCAGTTACAACCCGATCCTCGACAACGAAGGCCAGGTGGTGAAAGTGGTGAAGATTGCCCAGGACATCACCCGGCTGATGCAACAGCAGCAGCACGAAGAAGAGATGGTGCGTAACGCGCATCATCTGTCGCTCGATACCGATCGGCAGGCGGCGCAGGGCGCGATCATCGTGCAGCAGGCGGTGAAAGGCATGCAGCAGGTCGAAGCGGCGGCGCGCGAAACCTCGGACGTGGTCACCGAGCTCGGTAAGTGTTCTCAGCAGATCGGCACCATCGTCGAAGCCATTCGTAAAATCGCCTCCCAAACCAACCTGCTGGCGATTAACGCCTCGATCGAAGCCGCCCATGCCGGTGAGCACGGGCGCGGTTTTGCGGTGGTCGCCAACGAAGTGCGCACGCTGGCGGAACAGTCGCGTAAGGCGGCGACCGAGATCGAACGCATGACCAAGTCTATCCAGCAAGGCGTGGCGGCGGCGATTGCCGGCATGGCAACTTGCGTAGAGCAGGCCGGCGGCGGTGTGGCGCTGACCCACGATGCCGGGGAAGTGATCAACCAGGTCAACATCGGCATGCACGACGTCGTGAAACTGATGCAGGCGTTTACGTCGGTGAAGCAGGGCGACGCGCTGCACTGAGTTTTCACCACGCCGCCCGCCGAAAACAGGGGCGGCGTTTTTATCTTCCCGCCGATTCACACGCCGTTGAGCCGTGGTTCAATTTTACCGGCCTATGCTATCCTTAAATGTGAACGAACGCTCGTTCATTAATGTTTATTCGATGGCGCCAGGCGCCCCCCTTCACCGTTTCGGGAGTTGCCGATGGGAAACCGAGAAAAGATTGTCGAGGCCGCGCTGCACAGCTTTACCCATAAGGGATTTCACCAGACCAGCATGCGGGATATCGCGCAGACGGCGGGCGTCAGCGTCGGCAACCTCTATAACCACTTTACCGGCAAGGAGGCGTTGATCGGCGAGATTGCGCTGCTGGAAAACGGCGTATTCACCGAGTTTGCCGCCGGATTGTGGGCCGAGAGAAAGCGGCCGAAGCAGGCGCTGTCGGCCTTTTTTACCGCCTATCACGCTTTTGTCGCTGAGCCGGCCAATGTGCAGCTGTCGGCGGAGATCGTGGCGGAGGTGGCGCGCAACCCGGCGTTGGCCGAGCCGTTCGGCGCCAACCAGCGGCAGCTGATTGAGGCGCTGGCGACGGTTATCGCCGAGGCTCAGCAAACCGGTGA
This sequence comes from Serratia sp. 2880STDY5682894, assembly GCF_001537385.1. NCBI lineage: Bacteria > Pseudomonadati > Pseudomonadota > Gammaproteobacteria > Enterobacterales > Yersiniaceae > Serratia > Serratia sp. 2880STDY5682894. The sequence continues at coordinate 185,231 of NZ_FCJA01000003.1, forward strand.
GATTGCACCGGCGATAGCGCCGTTACCGCTTGCGCAGCTGGTGTTGGACGTGATCGAAAGTCAGGCCTGGCGGCAGGCGATCTTTGCGTCGTCCGCGCCGGAGGAGACCACGCCGGTGCGGCTGTTGGAACAGCTGCTCTACCGGCATCCCTAGTCGAGGTGGATATGCTGCACATTGAGCCGTACCACGATGCTGACCGCCTGCAAACGGCGGCGCTGATCTACGCCGCGTTCTGCGACAAGTTTCAGCGCGCGCGCCGTCTGAGCCCCCGCCTTCAGTGGCGTCTGTTCTATCGGCTGTGGCGTTGGAAGCAAGGCGGCAGCCGGGAGCACAGCTTCGTGGTGAAGCAGGATGAACAGGTGGTGGCGGCCTTTGCCCTCAATGCGGCCTTTGCCCTCAATGCGGCCGCTGGCGAGAACAACGCCGGGTGGCGTCCGCGCACTTTGCCGATTTGGCGGCTGTGCCGCCGCTATGGTTGGCTGAACGTTTGGCGCATGTATCTGCAAATGGCGGTGTTGCGGCACACCCCGGCGGCCGATGAACTGTATCTCTCTTACTTGGCGGTGGCCGAGAATCAGCGCGGCAAAGGGGTGGGCAAGCGGCTGCTGCAGTGGATGAACGACTACGCTGCCGGGCAGGGTTCGGGGCGGCGCCTGAGCCTGCACGTCAGCCGGCGCAACGTGGATGCGCTGCGCCTGTATCGGCGCTGTGGTTTTCAGGTGCGGTGTGAAGAGCATTACGCTTCGTTGGGATGGCTGTTCGGTCAGGCCGATTGGGTGTTGATGGAGAGACGCTGCGGGGAGGCGACGTGCGCAAAATAGGACTGTGCAGCGTGGTGCTGTTTCTGCTGGCGCTCGGGTGGGTCATTTTCGTCAACGACTTTCGCTTCGTCACCGAACCGGTCACGGTGATCGCCGGCGGCAACCGGCTGACCGGCACGCTGGTGTTGCCGCAGCATGCGCCGGTCAAGCCCGGCGTGGTGGTGTTCGTGCACGGCGATGGGCCGGCTAACGCCAGCCGCGACGAAGGCTATTTCGGCATTTGGGAGGCGATGGCGCAGCAGGGCTACGCGGTTTTATCCTTCGATAAGCCGGGCGTTGGCGGCTCGGGCGGCAACTGGCTGCATCAGACCATGGCGGATCGCGCGCGGGAAACCGCCGATATCATCGACTGGGCCCGGCGAGACGGGCGCTTCGATGCGCGCTGCGTGGGGCTATGGGGCACCAGCCAGGCGGGGTGGGTGATGCCGGAGGTGGCGCGTTTACGCCCCGACATCGCCTTCACGCTGGCGCTGGCGCCGGCGATCAACTGGCTGCGGCAGGGGCGCTATAACACCCGGGCGGCGATGGCGGCCGCGGGGGATGATGAAGCACAAATCCAGGCGCGCGAGGCGCATTGGCGCCACATTCAGACGCTGCTCGAACAACCGGACGGCTACGCGCAGTACCGCCGCGAGTATGGCGCCGCCGCCGCATTGAGCGCCGACCGCTGGCGCTTTATCCGCGCCAACATGGCCAGCGACGCGACGGCGGGGTTGCGGAATTTCAACACGCCGGTGCACCTGATCCTGGGCGGGCGCGACGTCAACGTGGACGCGGACGAAACCGAGCGCGTGTATCGGCAAACGATCCCGGCCTCGCTGCTGACGGTAACGCGCATCGACGAAGCCGACCACGTGATGATCAAACCGCTGTTCGCCCGCCATCCGTGGCTGATCAACGTGGTGGGCCTGTTTGCGCCGCGCTCGGTGCAATACGACGCCTACCGACAGGACGTGGCGGCCTTCCTGGCCGCTCAGCCCTGCGGGCGCGGGCGCTAACCGCCGGGAGCCGCGGGCGGTGCCTGTTCTTCGTGCGGCTGCGGCGCGCGGGAGATCTGCATCGCCTGCTGAGGCATGCCGATGCCGGCCCGATCGAAATGGATTTTCACCAGCCGATCGAGGGCGTATTGCACCACCCACTGTTTCAGCGCCTGCGTGCGCACCGTCACGCGGGTGGTGAACGAGCGGTCGCCCAGCGCCACCACGCCGTTGAAGACCGGCTCGCCAATCAGGAAATGCTTCACCTGCTCATCCTGCTTCAGCGCCGCGACGGCCTGATGCAGCACCTCATTGACCCGATCGATATCCTCGTCGCGGCTGACGGTGTAGTTGGCGCGATACACCCCGAACTCACGCGCATAGTTGGCCAGCGTAGTGATCGAGGAGTACGGCACGATGTGGTAGACGCCGTAGTCGTCGCGCAGGCCAATCGAGCGAATGGTCATGCGCTCCACGGTGCCGGTGATGCCGCTGACGGTGACGTATTCGCCGGTGTTCATGCCGTTTTCGAACTGGATGAATACGCCGGTAATCACGTCTTTCACCAGCGTCTGGGCGCCGAAGCTGATAGCCAGCCCCAGCGCGCCGGCGCCCGCCAGCAGCGGCGCGATGTTCAGCCCGACCTGCGACAGCACGATCATCACGGTAATGGTGCTGATAACGATAGCCAGCACGTTGCGAAACAGCGTCAGCAGCGTGCGTTCGCGCGCGCTCGGCCGCACGCCGTTGCTGAGCTCCAACGCCAGGCGGTGCTCGATGATGCTGGCCATCAGCGTCCAGCTGAACACGGCGATCAGCAGGATCAGCAGGATATGCACCAGCCCGCCGAGCGTCCGCTGGCCATTTTCGCTGCCTGCCCACTGGTACAGATTAATCAGGTGCCAGGCGTCAAGCAGGAACAGCGTCACCGCCAGCACCACCATCACCCGCAGTATCTTCAACCCGTTGGGAATATAGGAGTTGATGCGCCGCTCAAGCATCGGATAGCGCAGATTGACGTCGGTCGGCAGCGAAATGCGGCGGAAAATCCAGCGGGTCAGCATGCCGGACAGCAGAGCGCCGACGCCGACCACCAGCAGGCTTTTCACCGTGGCGCTCATCATAAAGCGCAGGCTGTTGCCGATGTCGAACTGGGACAGCACGAACAACACCAGAAAATAGGCGATCGCCAGCAGGTGCCAGATATGCCCCAGGCCGCGCAGGATCACGCTGAAAAACGCCATCGACCGTTCGGCCAGCAGGTTGATCTGTTGCTGTATCGGCTTGCGGTTGTGCAGGATCAGCCAGATGGCATACAGCGTCAGCGCCAGCATGACCACCAGGTTGACGGCGGCGGCGGCCGGGTAGCTGATCTGCACCGCCACCACCGGGACCACCACCATCAGGCCGTAGCCGATCAGCCCGCTGAGCCAGGCGAGGCGCGTGTTCCAGTAGCGCGCGCTCGGGTCGCTGAAGGGGAAGGGGCGCAGGTAGTCGAAGTTGGGGGCGAAAATCAGCCGCAGCACCGCCTTGAAGAACTCAATCACCGCGAAGGCGCTGAGAAACAGGGTCTGCAACCGCAGAATGGTGGCGCTGTCGGCGTGGACGTGGCGGGCGAACAGGTTGCCCGCCGCCAGCGCCAGCAGCAGCACCAGCAGATCGACGGCGAAAGCGCCGAGAATGGCGGCGGGGCGTTTATACCACGGGCCACGCTGCAGCCGGGCGTTGTGCCCCCAACTGCCCATGCGCTTGTACAGCGGCGCGATCAGCCGCCGGATCAGGTGGAACAGCGCAAAGGTGACCGCCACCGTCAGCAGAAAGTAGCCCAGCGCGCGGAAAAAGCCGGCGGGATTGAAAACGCGCTTCGGGCCGGAATCGATCAGCTTTTGCAGCGCGCCGAGCTTCTGGTTAAAGGTGCCGATGCCTTCCTGCGCCAGCGAGTTCAGGCTGTCGCTCAGCGTCGCCGGCGTTGATTCCACCGGCGTTGCCGGGGCGGTGGCGTGGGGGTCGCTGGCGGCCTGTTTCAGGTGGTTGATGAGTTCCGCGCGCGCTTTGTCGTCCTGCAGCAGATCGGCCAGCGCGGCGTAGGCGGCTTTCTGCTGCTCGCTCTTGTCGGCGGGCGCGGGCGGCGCGTTTTGCGCCAGGGCCGGTGGTGCGAAGACGTTCAGGGTCAGCAACAGCAGCAGGAAAAGCAGGTGTTCTCGCAGATGAGAACCTCGTCGGGAGTCTGCGTTTGGCGGCATTGTTCCTCTCTTTGGCGTTCTGTGATCGGCGGATGTAAAAGCAATACGATGAAAAACAATCAATATAGTAGGAAAGATGGCGCGCTGGGGCGTGGGAGAGCGTGCGGAATGAAAGCGGCGGGCGCGTGGCGC
>NZ_FCJA01000003.1:189603-216497 GCF_001537385.1 Serratia sp. 2880STDY5682894
TCCTCGGCCAGATCCTGCATCACCTTCAGCACTTCGTGGCGCAGCTCCGGATCGAGCGCGGAGGTCGGTTCGTCGAACAGCATCATTTTCGGCTTCACCGCCAGCGCGCGCGCAATCGCCACGCGTTGCTGCTGGCCGCCCGACAGTTCGGACGGGTAGTGGTGGGCACGCTCCGCCAGACCGACCTTGGCCAGTAGCTCGCGCGCCAGCTTTTCCGCATCGGACTTCTTCGCGCCGCGCACGCGGATTGGGCCGAAGGCGACGTTTTCCAGCGCCGTCAGGTGCGGGAACAGGTAGAACTGCTGGAACACCATGCCGGCTTCCTGGCGGATCAACCGATCGTCCACTTTCGGATCGTTGGCTTTCAGGCCGTCGACGATCAGATCGCCGCTGGTGACTTCTTCCAACTTGTTGATGCAGCGCAGCAGGGTGGATTTACCGGAGCCCGACGGCCCGATGATCACCACCACTTCGCCTTTGTCGATCTTCAAATCGATGTTGTGCAGCACCTGGGTTTGGCCAAAATGCTTGGAGACGTTTTTAAATTCAATCACAGGATTTTCATCCTTCTTTCCAGACGACGCAGCACGAAGCTCAGCACCAGGGTAATAATCAGATAGATAACCGCCACGGCGCTCCAGATTTCCAGCGCGCGGAAGTTACCGGCAATAATTTCCTGACCCTGACGGGTCAGCTCCGCCACGCCGATCACGATGAACAGCGAGGTGTCTTTGATGCTGATGATCCACTGGTTGCCCAGCGGCGGCAGCATGCGGCGCAGCGCCAGCGGCATAATGACGTAGCGGATGGTTTCGCGGCGCGACAGGCCGAGCGCCAGGCCGGCCTCGCGGAAACCGTTATGAATCGACAGCACCGCGCCGCGGGTGATTTCCGCGATGTAGGCGCCGGAGTTGATCATGATGGTCACCACCGCCGCGGTGAACGGATCGATGCGCAAGTCGCTAAATGCCATCGGCAGGGCGAAGTAGATGAACATCACCTGTACCACGATCGGCGTGCCGCGAATTACTTCGATAAACACCAACGCGATGTGGTTGGCGATCCAACCGCCGTAGGTACGGGCAAAGCCGGCGACGAGGCCGATGATCAGGCCGCCAATCAGACCGAGGACCGAAATCCACAGGGTCATTTTGGCGCCCTCTAACAAGATAGGAATGGCGGGCCAGATGGCGCTCCAGTCGAACTGCATGATATTTCTCCCGGTGATCCCAAACGTGGGTATCAGATACAACGAAGCGCAGGGGGTTAAGCGACCCCCTGTGCTTAAGTTAATAGCTTGCCAAATTCACAGCTTACTTAGGTTCGGTGCCGAACCACTTCTTGTAGATCTCGTTATAGGTGCCGTTCGCGCGCAGGGTTTTCAGCGCGCCGTTCACCTTCTCGCGCAGCTCGTCGCTGCCTTTAGGGAAGGCGATGCCATACTGCTGTGCTTCCAGCGAATCGCCTACGGTTTTGAACTTGCCGGCGCCGGCCGTCTTAATGAAGTATAGGATGTTTGGCGTGTCGTGCAGCACCGCATCGGCGCGCTTGGTGCCCAGTTCCATGTAGGCGTTGTCGATGTTAGGGAACTGGCGCAGATCCTTGGTTTTGATGTGCTGCTTGGCGTAATCCACCGAGCCGGTGCCGCTCTTCACCGCCACCACTTTGCCGTTCAGATCGTCGATGCTTTTCACGCTGTTGTTGTCGGCGTTGACCATCACCAGCAGGCCGCTCTTGTAGTAGCCGTCGGAGAAGTCGATGGCTTTTTTGCGCTCATCGGTGATGGTGATGCCGGCCAGCGCCAGGTCGACGTTTTTGGTCTGCAGCGCTGGAATGATGCCGCCGAAGTCCATCGGTTTCAGGGTGTAGTCCAGCTTCAGCTCTTTGGCGACGGCGGCCCACAGGTCGATGTCGAAGCCGACGTATTTGTCGCCTTGTTTGAACTCAAAAGGAACGAAAGCGGTGTCGGTGGCGACCACCAGTTTGTCTGCTGCGTGGGAACTTACGGCAAAGGCCAGAGAGAGTGCGGCCAGGGAGACTTTAAAAATCGACTTCATGAGAGGAATTCCTGTACAGGTTGCGGATTACCCATTTTTTATATTGCAGTTGGTGCCATGAAAAAATCGTGCCATGTTTTCAACTACTATAAAAACAAAGAGTTAGTGCGTGATGTTGTGCCGGAAAGGCGAATTGTTATGGTTATGCACCAAGGTGAGGCACCAAAATGGTGCGTAAGAATTATCTTGGTGCACGGGGCTATCATTAACCAAATTTTGGCTGTGAAACAACCGTTCTTTAACGTTTTTGCTTCAATATTGATAACTAACTCTAACTTTCATGATGCACTGACGGTGCAAGCGGGGCCGCGAGGGCACAAAAGGGGGAGCAGATAATGCTAGCGCAACTGGCTGTCTTTGCTGCCGCGCCGATTGTACAGGCTGGCGGCCGCATGTTTTTTGTCTTGTTCGGTCTGGCAGGCGAGGCAAAAACGCACGCCCGTTAACGCCTTGCGGCGCGCCTCGGGGATCGCCTCTCCGCATTCCTGGCAATAGCGTTCGCTCTCGCCGTGCCCGAGCGCTTCACGCGCGCGCTGCACCGCATCGTCGACGGTGGAATCAATCTGATCTTGTACGGCGCCGTCCGCCGCCCAGCCGCTGGCCATCATTACCTCCTGACAAGGGAACCTTACCGTTTAATATGGGCCGTTTTTTGTACAATGCAACGGTCGCGCAAAAGAAAACAGGCCGGGCAAAGCCCAGCCTGTTCTGCCCGGAACGACGGGCGCTCTGCAACGCTTTCGCGTTATTCGATATTGGATTCGATGAACCACAGGAACTTGTCCAGATCGCGCGAGGCGGCGGTGAACATGTCGGCGGTGTCTTCGTCTTCCACTTCGGTAATCGCCTTGCGGATGTCATTCGCTACCGCGCCGTAGCGATCGGCCAGCGCCTTCAGGTGCTCCTGCACGCTGTGGATATTGGTCGGATAGCTTTTCAGCGGTGTGCGATCGTTGACCACCTGTACGGTGCCCAGTGCGACGCCGCCCAACTGCACCACGCGCTCGGCGAAGGTGTCCTGATGCTCGATGATGGCGGTGCGGAAGCCGTCCAGCATTTCATGGACCGCGATGAAGTTCGCGCCGCGCATGTTCCAGTGCGCCTGTTTGGTGATCAGCGAAAGATCGATAAATTGCACGACCTGATGGTTCAGCGCCTTGATGGCGGCCAGTTTGACTTTTTCGTCCAGATCGTTACGGGTATACAGCAGATCAGAAGATTTCGTTTTCACCAGTTTAGCGGTACTCATATCAGATATCCTCTTGATTAGTCGTTGTCCTATTTCGTTACGGGATCAATTATAGCAGGGGTATTTATTTTTGCCGTACGAAAATGGCTATTGCACAAATAGGATTAGCCTAATGGCAATATTTTAATGTGGCTTTTGTTCTTGATTAATGAAATTGATTTTTATTGGTTTTTTTATTTTTTGTTGCAGATTTATTATTTACCGCAGTGACGGTTTATCCCTGTTATTTTATTTTCATTGAGCATGCCGGCCTCAGAAGAATATCCACTTTGTTATCGCGGTGTTAATTTTAAGCCTATTCAGATTGATAGCCGTAATTGATGCAGTTACAGTAGGGAGATTATCCCCTCTCTATGAGTGGCGAGTGATGAAAATTAACGTCGTCGGCACCAGCGGCAGCGGTAAAAGCACCCTGGCGCGTCAACTGGCAGAACGGCTTGACGTGCCCTATATCGAGATGGACAGGCTCTATTGGCGGCCCGAGTGGCAGGGAACGCCCGATGATGCATTCCTGGCGCGGCTTGAGCAGGCGCTGGCCGAAGCGGGCGAAGGCTGGGTGCTGGACGGCAACTACAGCCGCACGCAGCCGATCAAGTGGCGCGAGGTCGACTATATCCTGTGGCTGGACTACGGTTTTGGGCGCACGCTGTGGCAAGCCGTGCGCCGCGCGTGCCGACGCGCGGCCAGCAAACGTGAGCTGTGGCCGGGCACCGGCAACCGGGAAAGTTTTCGCCGTTCTTTCTTCAGCCGCGAGTCGATCGTACTTTGGACGATCCGCACCTACGCCAAAAATCGGCGAAAATACCTGGCGGAAATGGCCGGCGCCGGGCGCTGCTTCATACGCTTGCGCTCTCCCCGCCAGGCCGCCGATTTTTTACGGGCGTTGCCGCAGGGTCACAGCAGCAGGCGGTGATGGATCCTCACCACTGCTTTCTTGATGTGCTGCGGCCGCTGCCACAGGCAGCCGGTTTTGTGCGGCTCCATTTGGAAAAAGATCGCGAACATGCCGTGCGTCATGTGCAGCGTTTGCGGATGGCGTTTGATGTCCAGCAGCAGAAGGTCGCTATTTTCTGCGTGGGGCTGTTCGCGATGCCCGTCGCCCGCCAGACCGTATTCGATGCGCTCTTCACCGCTGATCAGCAGATGGAGCGCGATGTACTCCTGATGCATCTCGGCGCGCTTCTGCGCCGCCGGCGTAGTGGTCAGCGTCATGACATCCATAAAGATGTTATCGCCGTCGATCGGGTGATGGCCCGGGGCCAGTTCGGGCAGGTCGCATCGACGCAACTCGGTCAGGGTTGAAACCAGCGCCGGCGCGAGTCCGCGGCCGAAGCGTGGGTTGAACAGGCTGTTGTGAATCACTGTTATTCTCCATGTGAGCGAAAGTCCAAAGTGCCTGCGGTACAGGCTAAGGGGAAGTATGCCGACTTGTCACGAGGAAAACAGTTAACCCGCCTGCATTCCGGCGTTGCGGTCGGCAGGCGGGTTGGCGATCAGGAAAGGCTTTCGAGGCGCGGTTTAGGGCGGATGGTCAGGGCGGAGCCCATGGAGGCGGCGATGATGGCCGCCAGCGCCAGCCATTGCACGCCGCTCAGGTGTTCGCCGAGGAACAGCATGCCGGACAGCGCCGCCATGGCCGGTTCCAGGCTCATTAAGGTGCCGAAGGTGCGCGCCGGGATTTTGGGCAGCGCGATGATCTCCAGCGAATAAGGCAGCGCGGTGGAGAGGATCGCTACCGCCAGCGCCACCGGCAGAATATCGAGGTTGAACAGCACGCTGCCGGTTTGCCAGGCGCCGATCGGGCAGAACACCAGCGCGGCGATCAGCGAACCGAGCGCCACCGTGCCGGGGCCGTGATCGCCGCCGGCCTTCTGGCCGAAGATGATATAGACCGCCCAGCAGGCGCCGGCGCCGAGCGCGCAGGCGGCACCGAACGGATCGATCCCCCCCACGCCGTGGCCGAGCGGCAGCAGGAACCACAGCCCGGCGATCGCCAATGCCACCCAGAGGAAGTCGATCGGCCGCCGCGAGGAGAACATGGCCACCGCCAGCGGGCCGGTAAACTCCAGCGCCACGGCGATGCCGAGCGGCACGGTGCGCAGCGACAGGTAAAACAGGTAGTTCATCGCGCCGAGTGACAGGCCGTAAATCAGCAGCGGCAAGCGGCTGCCGGCGGCGAGGCGCATGCGCCACGGGCGGAAGATGATGAACAAAATCAGGGTGCCGATGAAAAGGCGCAGCGTGGTGATACCTTCCGCGCCCACGATCGGAAACAGACTTTTGGCCAACGAGGCACCGCTCTGGATAGACACCATGGCGATGATTAACAGACAGATAGGCAGCAGCGCGGAGGGCGCTCTGCCGGAAGTAGGTAACGACATCCTTAACGGGCCTTTTATGCGCCGTTCCTCAGCCTTGAGAAAACGGTCGAAACGGGGATGCGAGCAGTGTAAATGAAATGCGAAAATCTGTCTGAGAAAAGCGCGCATCGCGGTGAAATCCGCCGATCCTCGGATGAGATGTGGCGGATTTGGTCAAAAAGTGCGCTTTTTCTTAAGAATTATCTGGATATTAAATAGGTGATTTTTGTCACAGAAAGCCGTAGAATACGGCCGAAAATAGAGCGAAAAGAAGAAGATACACTGTTCTTGAAATCTTCTGTTACACGATATAAAGCATTAGACACTCATTTCAAGGCAGAGTTTCACGCTAATTTTTGTTATATTTTCAAAGCATGAACAAATGGATGTACTTAATAATAAAACGCGTTTGAGGTGGTTATGAAAAAAATTGCATGTCTTTCCGCAGTAGCAGCTTGCGTATTAGCAGTTAGCGCAGGTACCGCATTCGCTGGTCAGAGCACCGTATCCGCTGGCTATGCGCAGGGTGATTTCCAAGGCGTTGCTAACAAGGCCGACGGTTTCAACCTGAAATACCGTTACGAGTTCGACAACAACCCACTGGGCGTAATCGGTTCCTTTACCCACCTGGAAAAGGACGGTTCTCAGGACGGTTTCTACAACAAAGCTCAGTACAACTCTATCTCTGCCGGTCCAGCATACCGCATCAATGACTGGGCGAGCATCTACGGTCTGGTTGGCCTGGGTTACGGTAAATTCACTACCAACGCTCAGAACGGTACTTCTCGTCACGACACCGCTGACTACGGCTTCACCTACGGTGCCGGTCTGCAGTTCAACCCAATCGAGAACGTTGCCCTGGATGTCGGTTACGAGCAGAACCGCATTCGTAGCGTTGACGTTGGCACCTGGAACGTTGGCGTAGGCTACCGCTTCTAAGTGTGTTCGTGCCTGCGGGCATGAACCTGCGGCAGATTTTGCCGCACCGATAAAAAATCCGCCTCCGGGCGGATTTTTTTTATCTGTTATCGGCCGCCGCGCCCCGTCGGCTGCGTTGAAAAGCGTGCGCTGCGGGCATCGCGCTCATAGCCTTGTGGTTCGGTCAATAGCCCGTACAGCTCGGGGCGGCGTCCGTAAATCCAGCGGCGGCCGGTGCTGAGCGGGATCAGCGTCAGATCGAGTTCGGCGCTGACCATCCGGTCTTCCGCCGCCCAGGTCTCTGCCACGATGCGGCCGTAAGGATCGAGGATCATCGCGTTGCCGGTGCGTATCTCATCGTCATCGCGACCTACGCCGTTGCTGAACAGCAAGAACAGCCCGTTGTCGTGAGCGCGCGACGGCAGCCAGCGCATCAGCCAGCCGCGGCCGTGTTCGCCGCGAAAGGCGTCTTCTATCGCCTGCGGATCTTCCACACGCCGTTGCCACAGCGTCTGCGGGATCGGCTTCATGCCGTGCGGGCTGCGCGAATGGGTGCCGCCGGTCTGATGCGGGGCGATCAACACCTCCGCGCCCAGCAGCGCCGTGGCGCGCACATTCTCCACCAGATTGTTGTCCCAGCAGATCAAGACGCCCACGCGCACGCCCCAGGGGGTATCGAACACCGTGTAGCGGTCGCCGCTGGCGATAGCCGGGTGTTCGAAGGCGTGCAGTTTACGGTGCACATGCAGCTCGCCGTCCGGCAGACAAACGGCATAGGCGTTGTAGCAACGGCCGTCGTCGCCCAGCTCGATCAGCCCGACGCCGATCGCCATGTTGTAACGCTCCGCCAGCGGGCGAATGCGCGCCAGAGAAGGGCTGCTCGCGATCGGCTCCGCCAGCGCGCGCACCTCGGCGTCGGACAGATGGCGCACGTGCCAATAGCCGGTGATGCACATTTCCGGGAAGGCCAGCAGCTGTATCTGCTGCTCGGCCGCCTCCGTGATAAAGCGTTCCATGGTCGACAGGTTGTAATTCTTATCGTTGGCGCGATGCTGGAATTGCACCGTGGCGGCGCGAAGTGAAGGGGTCATGGTGTCTCTCCGGTTGGGGTCTGCGTTGATTACAGCAGGTGGATTGATTACTGTATAATCAATTAAATTCCCTATTCGATAACCTGATGGAATGGATATAAAACAACTGCGCGCCCTGGTGGCGCTGGCCGAACAGGGCAACTATCGGCAGGCGGCGAGCCTGCTGTGCATCAGCCAACCGGCGCTGAGCAAGCAGATTCAAGCGCTGGAAACCCAGCTCGGCGTTCGGCTGTTCGAGCGTGGCCGACAGGGGGCGGTGCTCACCGCCGGTGGGCAGCGGCTCTACCCGGAGGCGCAGGCGCTGGTGGAACAGTACCAGCAGTTTCAGCGGCGCGCCCGGCGGGTAGCGCTCGGGGAAGCGGGGCGGCTGGCGCTGGGATTTGGCCTCTCCAGTTTTCATCTGGCGCCGCAGCTGGTGGCCGCCTTTCGCCAGCGTTTTCCCGAGGTGATCATTGGGCTGGAGGACATGCCGTCGGAGCGGCAGTATCAGCTGTTGCTGCAGGGCGAGTTGCAGGCGGGGTTCGTGCGCTTACCGGTCACTACGCCGCTGTGCGGCGTGGCATTGCTGAGCGACCGGCTGGTGCTGGCCGCGCCGGGCGCGCTGGCGCTGCGGGCCGACGACCTGATGGCGCGTTTCAATCAGCTGCCGCTGTTGCAGCTGACGCCGAAACGCGGGCGCGGGCTGAGCGATCAGTCGCTGCGGTTTATCGCTGCTCACCGGTTGACGCCGAACGTGGTGCAGCAGGCCGGCGATATCCAGACGCTGCTGGCGCTGGTCGCCGCCGGCGTTGGCGTCGCGCTGCTGCCGCACAGCATCACGCACATCGCGCCGGTTGGCATCGACATTCTGCCGCTGAGCGGAGAAGAGACGGAGTGGCAGGTCGGTATCGCCTGGGATCCGCAGCGCGCGGACGCGCTGCGGGACAACTTCATTCAGACGGCGTTGGCGGTGCAACGCGCTTAGGCATTCAAAGCGGGCAGTGCATCACGACGATCGGGCTCTGGTGATACTCGCTGCGGTGGCTTTCGCAGAAACCGACCTTTTTCGCCAGCGCCAGCGAAGCCTGGTTTTCCGGCGAGATGATGCAGACGGTTTTCTCGCCTGGCAGGTGCGTTTTACCCCAGGCCAGCGCCGCCCGCAGTGCCTCGGTGGCGTAGCCTTTGCCCTGCGCCGAGCTCACCAGCGTCCAGCCCATTTCCGGTGCGTCGAGCGCCGGGGTGATGTCGCGCAGGAAGTTGGAAAAGCCGATGCTGCCGAGGTACTCGCCGCTCAGTTTGTCACGCACTGCCCAATACCCGTATCCCAACAGCGCCCAGTGGCCGACGTAGCGCATCAGGCGCCCCCAGGAGTCCTCCCGGTCGCGCGGCGTGCCGCCGATGTAGCGTACCACCTGCGGATCGGCCCACAATGCGGCCAGCGACTCGAAGTCGTCCAGCGTGTGCGCGTCGAGCCGCAGACGTTCGGTGATAAGCGTTGGCGCGGTGTTGATTACGGTCATGTTGCTGCTCCTGCACAGGGTGAAAGGCGATGAAAAACAACGGCGTTCAGTATGCCAGAGAAATCACATCGCCAGCCACAACGGCCGGGTGAACAGAAAGCTGCTCAAGACCGAGCAGGGTGGTCAGCTTCGTCCAGGTCTTGAGGCCAGCCGCCGCCGCGCAAGAGGCCATCGAGCTGGCGGGGCTTGGGTTGCTGACGGCAGGGGAAGAGGAAATACGAACCGGAATCAGGATGAAAGTTCGGTATCGATGCCACTGGCGGGCGCTTCACTGGCTTCAGCACCGCCGCGTTCACGCCATTCGCGGCGCCTTTGTTCAGCCCATTCTTCGTGGAAGGTTTGCATTTCTCTTTGGTGCCGTTCCTTTATGCTCATAGGAGTTGGGTGGGATTCTGCCGTTAACAGGCGGTATTTCGATGACATATAATCCGTCCTCAATAAGCCCTTGGTTGTACAAATAATGTACGCGATGCGCATGTTTTTTCAAGAGCGAGTCATAAATTCTGGCTAACGCTGGCCTGAGCGGTACGCTGAAAACCAATCTCGCTTGATATTGCGCCACAAAAGTGACGATCGCCTGGCCGATGCCATTAATGAATAGCTGTTCTCGTTCATCTCGGGTGTATGCCATCCTGGTATAGGTATCAAATAAGGATTTGGTTACTTCGGCGCGGGTTTCCAACGCCCTTACATCGTACAGTTCCATGACGTAAGCATTGTCCAATACTTCCGAGGCAGGATAAGCCCCAATAAGCCATTGACGCATCCTTAACGTCGCTTTTTTAAAATCAAGGTAATACGCAGCAACGCTGCTGGCTTTTTTATAAACCGTTATTCGGTACCTATATTCCGTGACAGGTCGTGCATTGATCTCCCTCACATCAATCTCCATGATAAAATCCTTTTTACTATTATTTTTCCTATAGTTATCCCCGTAGTGACGAACAGATTATTAACCGCGGCGGAGAAGATCCTCCAGCCGCCGATGAGGCTTATGCGCAGCGCCGCGCAAAACTAAATGCCGCTGAACCAGTTGTAGCCCTGATCTTCCCAATACCCGCCCGGATTGACGTCGCTGACGAAGATCGCGGCGATATGTTTGGCGTTTTTGAACCCCAGTTTGGTTGGCACCCGCAGCCGCAGCGGGTAGCCATAGTCCGCCGGCAGCGCCTTGCCGCCGAAATCCAGCGCCAGGATGGTCTGCGGGTGCAGCGCGGTGGCCATGTCGAGGCTGGAGTAGTAACGATCGGCACATTTGAAGCCGACGTAACCGGCATTCAGATCCGCGCCGACGTGCTGCAGAAAGGTGCGCAGCGGCACGCCGCCCCATTGGCCGATCGCGCTCCAGCCCTCAATGCAGATCAGACGCGTGATCTGGCTTTGCTGCGGCAGCCGCTGCAGCTGTTCCAGCGTCCAGGGGGCTTTTTTCTCCACTTTCCCGGCGACCTCAAGCCGGTAGCCGGCGAGATCGATCTCGGGGACGTTGTATTCCGGGTAAAACGCGTTGAAGGGGAAAGGGTGGGTAATCTGATCGGGCCGGTAAGTTTGCGCCAGCCGCTGGCCGCTGAACAGCCAGGCCTGCACCCGGTCGTTCCAGCGCGACATGGCCCACAGCACCTTATCCACCCGATCGCCGTCTTGCAGGTTGCAACCGGTGAGCATGGCGATACCACCCAGCGTCAGGCCGGAACGCAGCATCAGGCGGCGCTGCAGATTGACCAACTGCTTTTTTTGGTCCGGTTCCAGTTTTGGCGCGGTTGCCCGCGGCTTTTTCTCATTCATGTTTGCCACCCGTTATCATCGCCCACAGCGTTTTGGGCACGACGATCACCATAAAGACGTGGATCGCCACGAACAGGCCAATACCGGTCATGGCGAAGAAATGCACGTAGCGCGCGAAATCGAAGCCGCCAAACAGGGCGACCAATCCCTGCAGCTGAACCGGCTTCCAAATAGCCAGCCCGGACAGCACCAGCAACAGGCCCAGCGCCAGTACGCCGAGGTACATCAGCTTTTGAATGGCGTTGTAGTGGCCATGCCGGTGGCGCAGGCGCAGCGTCAACGCCAGCCAGATATCCTGCCGCAGCGCGCCGACGCGCAGCGGCAACAGATCGCGGCGAAAATGGCCGCTGAACAGGCTCCACAGCAAATAGCAGACGGCGTTGAGCGCCAACAGCCACATCACCGCCAAATGCCAACCAATCGCGCCGCCCAGCCAACCGCCCAGCGTCATCTGTGGCGGAAAGCGGAAATCGAACAGCGGCGAGGCGTTATAGATCTCCCAACCGCTCATGAACATGCACACCATGGCGAACAGGTTGATCCAATGAGTGATTCGAACCGGCCAGCGATGCACCGGCCGCGACGCGTTGGTTTTCATGGTTTTCTCCGGTTACATCGGCGGCACGGTGCCGTCTTTGCCGGCGGAAATGCGGGTGGCGATGCGCTCGCCCTTATCGTTGACGGCGGAGAACAGCACGATGTGCACGCCCGGCTTCAGCAGACTCAAATCGCCCGGATCCAGCGTCACGATCGGCACGTCTTCCGGCACGACGACGGTTTTCTGCTGGTTGCCGTAGGTGACGGTCAGGGTACGGCCGTTGGATTTCACCAGTTTGCCGACGGTGCCGTTGGTCATGGTGTCCACTTTGCCGTCGGCGGATTCCCAGGCCGAGTGCCCTTCGCCGGTGCCGCGCAGGCTGGCGGCGAATACGTGCACCTCCAGCGCTTTGAGCGTGCCGTCCGGCTGCGGCACGGCGGCGGTGCCGATAAAGCTGTCCGGTTTGATGTCGTCCAGCGTGGCTTTGGACACGCTGAGCACTTTGGTCTGATCGTTCAGCTTGACGCTGAGTGTCTCGCCTTTGCGATCGGTCAACTGCAGATTGCCGTCGGCCACCTGGCTGATGGTGCCGCGCAGCGGCGCGATGACTTTGCCCGGCGTTTGGGCGGCGGCGGCCAGGCCGCTGGACAGCAGCAAGGTGGATAACAGTAAACCGGCTATACGATGACGAGTAATCATAACGTTCTCCTGAAATAAGTTTGCCGGTTAAGCATGGTTGAGCCATTGGGTCAGCGCCATGGCCGTTTGATGACATTAATGTCATCAAGTTTGTCCGCCGAAGCTGCTAGTATTTTTGCAGACGTAACGAGGTGGCGAGCATGCGAATACTGGTAGTTGAAGACGATATCGGCACAGGGGATTACCTGAAGAAAGGGCTGGGGGAAGCGGGGTACGGCGTCGATTTGGCGCGCAACGGCACCGACGGGCTGTTTCGCGCGTTGGAGCAGGATTACGATGCGATCGTGCTCGATGTGATGCTGCCGGGGCTGGATGGCTGGCAGATTATCGAGGTG
Organism: Serratia sp. 2880STDY5682894; assembly: GCF_001537385.1. Classification (NCBI taxonomy): domain Bacteria; kingdom Pseudomonadati; phylum Pseudomonadota; class Gammaproteobacteria; order Enterobacterales; family Yersiniaceae; genus Serratia; species Serratia sp. 2880STDY5682894. Next base: position 202,132 of record NZ_FCJA01000003.1, read on the forward strand.
CTGCGCAAGAAAAGCGACGTGCCAATTCTGTTTCTCACCGCCCGCGACGGCGTGCAGGATCGCATCCACGGCCTGGAGCTGGGCGCGGACGATTATCTGATTAAACCGTTTTCGTTTACCGAACTGGTGCTGCGTTTGCGCACCTTGCTGCGCCGCGGGCCGGCGCGCGAAGCCGATCATTACGCCATCGCCGATCTGCAGCTGGACGTGCTGCGCCGCCGGGCGGTGCGCCAGGATCAGGTGATCCCGTTGACCAACAAGGAGTTCATGCTGCTGCATCTGCTGGTGCGGCGCGAGGGCGAAGTGCTGTCGCGCACGCAAATAGCCTCTCAGGTGTGGGACATGAATTTTGACAGCGACACCAATGTGGTGGACGTGGCCATCAAACGCCTGCGCGCCAAAATAGACCGGCCGTTCGACGTCAAGCTGATCCACAGCGTGCGCGGCATCGGCTATGTTTGCGAGCCACGCTCGTGAGCGGGCGCACGTCACGTCGGCCGGTATCGCTGACGCTGCGCACCGCCACGCTGTTCGCGCTGGTGGCCGCGTTGGTGGTGAGCGGGACGGGCGGGTATCTGTTTAGCGCCATGCGCCAGGAAATGACGCTGCGCAGCGATCTGCAGGTGACGGGGCGCGTGGAGTATTTCCGCCATCTGCTGGGGCAGCGCTTTCCTTTGGCTCGCCTGACCGCGAATAACGGCCTGTTTGAAAACATGCTGGGCAATGAACAGGACGTGCTGATTTTCCAAATTCCGGGACAAAAACCGCTCATCAACGTGAACCCGGCCGGGGTGGCATTGCCGCCGATCGTGCCGACGCCGGCCGGCCAGGCGCAGACGTTGGCCGCCGTGCGCGGCGGGGAAACGGCGCAGGGGGTGCCGCTGCGCGCGGCTTCAGCGATGGTGCGCCTGGAAGACGGCAGCCTGTTGCAGATCTCCGCCGCGCATGTGATGGTCAACGAACAGAAGATGCTGGCGCGCTACCTGTGGCGCATCGTCGCGGCGGTCGCGGTGGCTTTCCTGCTGATTGCGCTCCTGGGGTATGGGGTCATGCGCCGGGGATTGAAGCCGTTATGGCGCATGGCGGCGCAGGCGGCGCAGATTGCGCCCAATACGCTGTCGACACGCCTGAGCGAGCAGGGGGCGCCGAAGGAGTTGCAGCAGCTGACCCGTTCATTCAATGCGATGCTCGATCGGTTGAATGAAGGCTATCAGCGGCTGACGCAGTTTTCCGCCGATCTGGCCCATGAGATCCGCACTCCGGTAGGGGCGTTGATGGGCCAGTGTCAGGTGGCGCTTTACCAGCCCCGCAGCGTGGAGGAGTACGAAACCCTGCTGTCGAACAATATGGATGAGCTGGAGCGCATTTCCCGCATGGTGGAAAATATCCTGTTCCTGGCGCGCGCCGGCGAGGCGCAGTCTGCGCTGAACTACAGTCGGCTGGATGTGGCGCTGGAGCTGCGGCGGGTGGCGGATTATTTCGAGGGGCTGGCGGAAGAACGCGGCATCGCGCTGAGCTGCGCAGGTGAGGGAACGCTGAAGGCGGACGCGATGCTGTTCCAGCGCGCGTTGAGCAACCTGGTGGCTAACGCGGTACGTTATGCCGACGAGAACAGCCGGATCGTCCTGCGGGCTGAACGGCGCGCCGATGCCTGGTGGGTACAGGTTATCAATCAGGGGCCGCCGATCGCGCCGGCACAGCTGGAAAAGCTGTTCGATCGCTTCTATCGCGCCGATCCCGCGCGCAGCGCCGGCAATCATGCCAGTGGGCTGGGGCTGTCTATCGTGCGCGCCATCATGACGCTGCACGGCGGTGAAGTTCGCGCGCAGTGTTCCGATGGCCGGGGTTCTGCTTGCTTGACCTTTAGCCTGATATTCCCCTCATCAGTTCAATGAGCTACCGCGAATGTTTTCGCCTGTTGCGGAAAACGCGACAGGCGCCATTCGTAAGTTTTTCCTTTCATTATTGTTTCCCACCGCCTTGGCTGAACCCAAAATTTAACATTTGCGACGCGGCAAACGCGTTAATTCATCGGGCTAATGCGGATGGACTGCGGTCTGTGATTACGCTCAACATTCACGTGTTATTATTTTTTTATTAAAATTTAGTTCTGCGGTCTTTTTTTGAGATGATTTTCCTTAAAATTGATAATTTGCGACACAAAAAACTAACTTTGTGGTTTTTGTCGCGTCAATATATCAATGAATGAGGTGATTGGTTAACCTTTGGTTATGGTTTGCAAGAAAAATCCTATATAAACGATGGTGAGGTGACAAAGCGTATTTCGTGGCGTTAATTGAGTGGTTTTTCTTGCCTGTGCTTGGGTATTTTCGCGAATTACCTGATTAAATATTTATTTAATATTTCATTAACATTTGACGCCAAACTATAAATGATCGCTATAGTGAAAACATGTGAATAAAATGAAATATAGATTTAATGACCATATTCTCTTTGACGCAGACACCAGAACCCTTAGCCCAACAGATTTTTCTGACGATCCCATATCCATATCCAGTCCTTCCAAACGGTTGTTGCTGCTGTTGATTGCCCACCATGGCGAGGCCGTAGGGCGTGAACTGATATTCAAGAAGGTCTGGGACGATTACGGCATGGTGTCCAGCAATAATAATCTTAATCAGTGCGTCAGCAAATTGCGTCGGGTGATTAAAAACCTCGGCGTCGAGGATGAGGTCATTGTTACGGTTCCTAAAGTGGGTTTTATGTTGCGTGATGAGATTACCATCGAGTCTTATGAGGACGCGGAAGATATTCACGACGCGGAACCTGCCGCGGCTGTGCCGGGATCTGCGCCCGCAGCGGCGGTCAATCCGGCGTCCGACACCGTCATCGACGGGGCCTCTTCTCATCTTGGTTATTCCCGCCGTGGGTGGCTGATGTTCAGCGCGATGGTTCTGGGGGGGATCCTCATGGCTATTGCTGTCACGGCCTATTTCAGCGGCTCGGGGGCCCGGCAGGAGAGCTACCTGGGAAAGTCGGGAAACTGTAAGGTTTTCATGTCGTTGCCTGATGCCTCGGCGACGGTCAACGCCAGCCTGAATCGGGACATTCTGGCTTACGCCGCGCACCAAACGGGAGAATGCAGCGGCGATGAGTTTTTGCTGGTGGTGCGCAGCAATCAGGTCAGGGCTTACATTTCCGGCATTTCCCGCTTATTCCTGCTGCGTTGCAAGATCTTGCGCGAACATAAAATGGAGATCTGTTCAGGATTGGAAAGCGACAATGCCGAGTTTATTAATTGACCATTGATCGCCGCTGCCCAACGCGATTGAAGGGCGGTGGATATGACAAAAATATTACAGTGTTGAAATAGAACGTTCGACTTTCATTTGGCGGGTTGCCGTGTGGCGCTTACGAGAGGTATTTCCCTTTCTCTACCGCTTTCTACCTCATTATGGTGATTATGTATGGTTAAAGCCGATTTCGGTGATGCGCTGCTATTTTTTGAACCCAGCTATTTAGTGAGAAGAGGAATGGAAGCATTTCTCGTTACCCAATCAAGTGACAGCTATTTTATCGACACCTTGAGGGAGCTGGAAGGGGTATTGAAAGAGGGAAAGCCTCGCGCGCTTATTATGGAGTTATATCATCAGAGAGAATATTTGTATGATGTATTACGGTTCGTTCTGACGGCAAAAAATGTTTGGCCGGAAATTCCCTTGGTGATTTTCACCGCGGTAGAACACCCCGGTATATTAGCGTTGTTGGCGGCGGATGCGCGCATAGCGATAGTGGCAAAGGAGGAGCCATTGCATTGCCTGAGTGACGCCATTGCGGCTGCGGGTGAGTTCTCCGGCTATCGTTCCCCGCATATTCGCGCCCGCTCGGTGCATCCGGCAGCCGCATTATCTGACAGTGAATGGCGAGTTTTGGCCATGATGGTTGCCGGTGCATCTCCAGGCAGCATCGCCAACGTGACCCGGCGAAGTTACAAAACCATAAGCTCCCATAAACTGAATATTATGCGAAAACTGGGCCTCAATCAGGCCGGCTTTATGCGGCTTATTCTTTCCCTGAGAACCCGATACCCTTCCTGACACAGGGCGAGAAGCCCCCTTTTTCTCTACAGCGGCCGATCTGGATTGGCTGCTGCCCCCTGTGTAAATCCAATCAATCTTTTCCCTCAGCGAACAACGCCGGCGCTGAAATTTTGCACGGCCATGGGAAGGGCGAACAGAGCGTACTTGTGGTTAAACAATCACCGCCTTGCAGGGGTTAAACCACAATGTGATTGTGCTTTCATCAAAGGCTTAACCCGCTTTTTAATGTGATTGATGGGGGTTAAAACATTAACGACGGGATTTAAATCTAAATATTTGAACTTTAATAGTTAATGATTCTTTTTTGATCGGTCGGGGATATTCTTGTGGCGTCAAGCAGACTGGCTAAACGCAGTGATGCAAACGGCTGGCTGAGAATGGACGAAAGAAAGAAAACATATTCAACATTGAAGGGAGTTATACCATGAAGAAAATGACACTGGCTCTGGCGATCGTTTCCGCCTTTGCAGCGGTCAGCACTGCTCAAGCCGCCGACGTTACCGCTCAGGCGCTGGCAACCTGGTCTGCGACCGCCAAGAAAGACACCACCAGCAAACTGGTTGTGACGCCGATTGGCAGCCTGGCCTTCAACTATGCAGAAGGCATTAAGGGTTTCAACAGCCAGAAAGGCCTGTTTGACGTCACCGTGGAAGGCGATACCACGGCCACCGCTTTCAAACTGACCTCAAAACTGGTCTCCAATACGCTGACTCAGCTGGATACTTCCGGTTCTACGCTGGAAGTCGGGGTGAACTATAACGGTGCGGTGGTCGGGAAAACGGCTGAAACCACCATGATCGACACCACCGCCGGCATTTTGGGCGGCAATCTGAGCGCCCTGTCCAATGCCTACAACCAGGCCGGCCGCACCAGCGCGCAGGATCAGTTCACCTTCAGCATCATCGGCGCGACGTCAAACGGCACCACCGCCGTCACGGATTTCAGCACGCTGCCGGAAGGTATCTGGAGCGGCGACGTCAGCGTCGAATTCAACGCGACCTGGACTTCCTAATCCCCCGAACGATCTGCATCTGGCAGGGGGGAGACCTCCTGCTATTTATCGCTCATCAACGCCAGTGGAATACCGCAATGACACGCTTTTCTCTCGCCGTCACCCTGATGTTAATGCTGCTGCGGCCGACTTTGGCGCTCGATGTGGGTGAGATCAGCGCCTTCATGCCTGGCGACAGCGCGCGCCTGAGCAAGGAAATCAAAAACACCACCGACAGCGGCCGGCTGGTGACCATCAAGATCGAACGCATTTCCAGTCCCCTGGCCTCCGGCACGGTGATCCCGATGAGCAGTCGGGATGAAATGCTGCTGTCGCCCGCCAGCCTGATCTTGCCGGCCAACGCCAGCGATGTGATCCGCTTTTACTACAAGGGGCCGAATGATGCCCAAGAGCGTTACTACCGCATCGTTTGGTTCGATCAGGCGCTGAGCGAGGCGGGGCAAAACTCGGCTCGGCGTAATGCCGTGGCCACCACGTCGGCGCGCATCGGCACCATTTTGGTGGTGGCGCCTCGGCAGGATCGCTTCGCCTATCAGTTCGCCAACGGACGGATCAAAAACACCGGCAACGCCACGTTCAAAGTGGTGGCCTACGGCAATTGCAGGAACAAGCAAGACGGCAGCGACTGCAAGGAAAACTATTTTGTGATGCCGGGGAAGGATCGCGCCTTCAGCAAGGTTGACGTCAACGATAAAAAAGGACGCGTCGCGCTGTGGCACGGCGAACAGTTTATCCCGGTGAAGTAATGCGCGCGTTATCCACGATGGATGCAAAACAATCACGCAAGGAGTGGCATGTGAACGCTGTGCTGTTGAGAACGCTTTTGGCTGCTGGTGCGCTGGCGCTCCCGACGCTGTTGCCTGGCCGTATGGCGATGGCGGCCGGTTTGACGCAGATTAACGGCGTGCTGATCCCGCACACTTTCAGCCTGGCGTTGCGCGAGGGGATGAGTATTCCGCTGTTGTTGCATTATGAAAAGAGCGATGGCGTCAAAGACGACAGCCGCATCGGCCATGCCTTTCTCTACCTGGATCAGGACCGGCTAAAGATTCGTCGGGTGACGCTGGAGGATAACGACGACGGCGCCCGGCTGACGGCGGCGATTGCCGGCCAGCTGCAGGCTTTGCAGGATGCGCCATTCGATCGGCAGCAGCATCTTCGGATCGCGGACGACGCCTGGCTGGCGCTGGATTTCCGGCAGCTCAACCTGCAGCTGGTGGTGAAGGAATCCGCGTTGGGGACGGTGCTGCGCGCCCGCTCCAGCGACATCGGCGCGTCCAGCGTGGATGCCGTAAGCAGCACGCTGGATTATAACCTCGGGGTCTACGATAACCGGGCCCGCGCCAGCGAAGGCAATACCTCCAGTTATTTATCGCTCAACAGCGTCACGGCGTTGCGCGAACACCACGTGGAGTTGAACGGTTCCATCTACGGTATCGGCAGCGGCGATGAAAACGCCACGCTGTACAAAGCGATGTACGAGCGTGATTTCGCCGGCCGCCGTTTCGCCGCCGGCATGCTGGACAGCTGGAACCTGCAGTCGCTGGGGCCGGTCACGACCATCAACTCGAGCAAGATTTATGGCCTGTCCTACGGCAACCGCGCCAACTCGACGGTATTCGATAATTCCCAATCGCTGACGCCGATCGTGGTTTTTTTCCCCTCGGCCGGCGAGGTGCATCTGTCGCGCGACGGGCGGCTGCTCAGCGTACAAAACTTCACGATGGGCAACCATGAAGTGGACACCGGCAGTTTGCCCTACGGTATCTATGACGTAGAGGTGGAGATCGTGGTCAACGGCAAAGTGGTCGATAAACGCATGCAGCGAGTGAATAAATTGTTCAGCCCCAATCGCGGTGCGAATGCGCCGCTGGCCTGGCAATTCTGGGGTGGGATGCTGCGCATGGACGACTGGCGAGGTGAACGGGAACGCCACCGCCCGGCAAAGGACTCTTATTTGCTTGGCGCTTCGGCTACCGGCAATCTGCAAACGCTTAATTGGGCGCTGTCGGGGTATTCGTTTGACGGCAATGCCGTCGGCGAGAGCCGCGTCAGCCTGCCGGTGACCGAGTCGATTCAGATCAACCTGCAAAACATGGCGGCCTCCGATCGCTCCTGGAGCCTGGTCAACAGCGTCAGCGCCGCGTTGCCCGGCGGCTTCAGCAGCGTATGGATCAATCAGGAGAAAACGCAGATTGGCGATCGTCTGTTGCAAAATGACGCCTATAACCGCGCCGTTGGCGGCAGCCTTAATCTGGGGGCGCTGTGGTCTCCGCTGGGCACCCTGAGCGCCAGCTACAACGACGATAAGAAGAACGACAGTCACTATTACAACGCCGACTATTACCAGAACATCTTTACCGGCCGCTTCGGCACGCTGGGCGTCCGGGCGGGCGTGCAACGCTACAACAACGGCAGCAGCAACGCCAATACCGGCAAGTACATCGCGCTCGATTTTTCACTGCCGATGGGCAACTGGCTCAGCGCCGGCGTTTCCAATCAAAACGGTTACACCACCGCCAACCTGGCGGCGCGCAAGGACATCAAGGACGGGCCGATCCGCACCCTGGGCGCCAACCTGTCGCGGGCGATTTCCGGTGATACCCGCGGCGACAATCGCTTCAACGGTGGTGGCTATGCGCGCTTCGACACCAAGTATTCGGCCGGCACGCTCAACGTCAGCAGCTCCGCCGACGGCTACGTTAACAGCAGCCTGACCGCGAGCGGCAGCATGGGTTGGCAAGGGCGTGATATTGCCATCAGCGGCCGCAACGAAGGCAACGCCGGGATTATCTTCAATACCGGCATTGAAAACGACGGCCTGCTGACCGCACGGGTTGACGGCCGGATGGTGAAGCTGAGCGGCAATAAGAATTACCTGCCTTTGTCGCCTTACGGTCAGTACGACGTTGAGCTGATGAACAACAAAAACTCGGCGGAGAGCTTCGACATCGTCACCAAGCGCAAGAGCAAACTCACCCTGTATCCGGGCAACGTGGCGGTGATCTCGCCGGAGATAAAACAGATGGTGACGGTGTTTGGCCGCATCAAAGCGGAGGACGGCACGCTGCTGGCCAACGCCTATATCAAGAACCATATCGGCCGCACCCGCACCGATGAGAAAGGCGAATTTATCATGGACGTCGACAAGAAATTCCCGGTTATCGATTTTACCCACGGCGGCAATCAGACATGCGAAGTGGATTTGGATCTCAGCAAGGCGCAAGGCGCCGTGTGGGTCGGCGACGTGATCTGCACCGGGCTGAAAACCTATGCAGGCAATATGTCATCCGGGGAGTCTGACCATGAGAGCTAACGTTGCGCTGTTGTTGTTGGCGCTGGTCGCCCCCGCGCTGCAGGCGGCGGTCAGCCAGACCAACTGGCCGGATGCGGCGGTCATGAAATTTGTCTTCGTGGAGAACAACGCCGACGACAACTTTTTCGTCACGCCGGCCGGCGGGCTGGATCCGCGCATGACCGGCGCCAATAAGTGGACCGGGCTGAAATACGGCGGTTCCGGCACCGTCTATCAGCAGAGCCTGGGGTACGTGGATAATGGTTACAACACGGGGCTGAATGCCAACTGGCGCTATGACATGTGGCTGGAAAATGCGCCGATAAAGAATCCGTTCCTCGGCCTGCGCTGCATCAACTGGTATGCCGGTTGCAATATGGATACCAGCTTGATTCTGCCGCAGACCACCGACGAAAAGGGATTTTACGGCGCCGTGGTTACGCCCGGCGGCGCAAAATGGATGCACGGCATGATGTCGCCGAGCTTCTATCAGTATCTGAAGCAGATGGCGGCGGGCGAAGCTTTCAGCATGCAGATCAACGGCTGCCAAACGTCGGTGGCTTATGACGCCGCGGCCGGCGGCCGCTGTCGGGATCAGGCCAGCGGCAGCTGGTACAAGCGGACCGTCACGCACAGCAAGGCGGCCCACCTGCGCTTTATCAATACCAACGCCGTATCGGAGGTGTTCGTCAACAGCGATGGGGTGCCGATCATCGGCGAGGGCAATGCCGATTGCAAGAACCAGACCATCGGCGCTCGCTCAGGCATCATGTGCAAGATGGTCAGCTACGATTTGCAGACCGACGGCAGCGTGAGCAATACCTCGATTCATATTTTCCCGGCGATTAACCATGCGGCGCTGTCCTCAGCGGTGAACGCCGCCGATCTGCAGTTCAGTCTGAACGGCAACACCTGGAAAAACACGTCGGGCACCGGCAGCTACTATACGTTTAACGAGCTGAAGAGCAGCAACGCCGTCTATGTGTTCTTCTCCAGTAACTTCTTCAAACAGATGGTCGCGCTGGGGATTTCCGACAGCGGCACCCGCGATCTGATCAATTTCCGTTTTCAGAACACCACCTCGCCGGAGTCGGGATGGTATGAGTTTTCCACTTCAAACCAGCTGATTATCAAGCCGCGCGATTTCAGCATCAGCATTATTTCCGATGATTACGACAACAGCCCACACCGTGAAGGCTATGTCGGCCCGGCGGAGCCGGCGCTGGAGTTCGGCTACTTCGTGACCACCAGCGGCAAAACCGCCGCCGATCAGGTGAGGGTGATGGCGACCGGGCCGACTCAGGCGATCAATGGGGTGAACTATTGCCTCTTTTCTTCTGCGGATAACACTACCCAGGTGCCGTTCCCCGCCACACTCGGCATCACCACCAGCACCAACGGTCAGCAGAGCTTCGCCGCCGGCTGCGATGGCCAGTGGCACGACATGACCAATGCGCTCTGGAGCAGCACGCCGTGGAATGATATCTCCGGTGAAGTGGGGGTGCTGAACAAGACCCGCGTGACCTTTAGCATTCCGATGAACAATCCGATCTCGCTGAGAACCGTCGACGGCAACGGTTGGTATGGCGACGTCAGCGCCGCCGGTGAAATTCATGTCGAAGCCACCTGGCGCAACATCAATTGAGGGCAGGGCGTGAAACTTGTGCTGATAGGGTTGCTGTGTTTGTCCTTTCCCTTTACCGCCGCCGCAATCAATGTCGGTACCCTGACGTTTGCCATGGATCAGGATCGCTCATTCACCGCCAAACGGGTGTTGAATAATAACCGCAGCGCGCGCCTGTATCAGGTGAGCATTCGCGCCATCGATCGGCCGGGAGAGCGCGAGGTGCGCAGCCGGCCGGCGGACGGCGAGCTGCTGTTCGCGCCGCGCCAGCTGACGCTGCAGGCCGGGCAGGCGGAGTACTATAAGTTTTTCTATCGCGGGCCGCAGGATAATCGCGAGCGTTATTACCGGGTGTCATTTCGCGAAGTGCCGACCCGACTGTTCGAGCCGGGGCCGCGTCGGGGTGCCGGCGTCAACCTGGAGCCGATCGTGGTGATGGACACCATTCTGGTGGTGCGCCCGCGTCAGGTAAACTTTGCCTATCGGCTCGATACCCAGCGCGGTACGCTCACCAACACCGGCAACACCTACTTCAAGTTCCTGCTCAAGCCGGGCTGCAATAGCACGGATGAAGAGGGCGTCACCGAATACCTGCGCCCCGGCGATACGTTGACCCATGCCGGTATTCGGCTGAAGGGGCACAAATTCATTATCTATAACGACAAATTTATCAGCGTCGATCGCAGCTGCCTCGATTAACGCGGCGGAATGGCAAAGCGGAAGCAGGCGCCGCTTTGCGCTTGTTCGATCAGCTGAATATCGCTGTCGTGCAGCTGCAGAATGCGCCGCACGATCATCAGGCCCAGTCCGCCGGAAGGGCGCCGGGCGCCGCTCAGGACAGACGGGCGCACGAACAGATCGGCGCGCAGCGTCTGCGGAATGCCGGGGCCGCTGTCGCTGACCTGCACCATCACTCGATCGTCCTGCCGCCACAGCCGCACGCCGATGTCGCCGCCGGGCGGCGTATGGCGAATGGCGTTGTCCAACAGGTTGGTCAGCACCCGCTCAATCATGCTGAGATCGGCGAACACCGGCGGAATGCCGGGGGGAATGTCGGCGTGCAGCCGCTGGTTGCGCGCCTCCGCCGCCAGCTCGAACTTTTGGAACACGTCCTGCAACAGCTCGCTGAGGGAAAAAGGCTCTTTCTGCGGTTTCACCACGCCGTACTCCAGCCGCGCCAGCTCGAACAGCTCCTGCGCCAGCTTGCCCACTTTGCGGCTCTGCGCCAGCGCGATCTCCAGATAGCGCCGCCGATCGGCTTCGCTCAGGGTGGCGGCCTTGACCGACAGCGTCTCCAGATAGCCGTGCAGCGAGGTGAGCGGGGTGCGCAGATCGTGCGAGACGTTAGCGATGAACTCACGCCGCAGCCGATCCTGCTGCGCCAGCGTTTGCCACTGTTCGGCAAGGCGCTGCGCCATGCGGTGGAAGGCCTGCTGCAGCTGGCTGACTTCGTCGCGCCCGGCCCGTACCGCCGGCAGCGCCGCGTAGGCCTGCACCGCCTCGATGCCGCCGCTGTCCAGCGCGCTGACCTGCCGGGTCAGGCGACGGATAGGGCGCGTTACCCAATAAAACGCGAAGCCGCCGGCCAGCAGGCTGAACAGCACCATCAGCCCGGAGGTCCACAGCGCCATCCTGACCGCCGAGTTGAACTGGGCGTTGCTGGCCAGCGCCGTGTACTCTTCGCCGAGCAGCACCACGTACAGATAGCCCTCGATCCGGCCATCGACCTTAAGCGGCGCGACGCTGAACACCTTGCGCCCGTCCACGCTGCGCGGATCGTCGCCATACACCGGCATCGGCGCGCCACCGAGCAGCGCCTGCAGCGGCGGCAACGCGACCCGCTGCCGTTTCAGATGCCCGGCCGGCGCGGCGTTGCCGATAATCGCGCCCTGCTTGTCGAGCAGGTAAACCTCAACGCTGGGGTTCACCGCCATCAGCTGATCGAACAGGGTATGCACCGCCTGCGGATCCGGCCCGTTCACCCCCAGCAGCGGGTTGCTGTCGGCGATATGCTGCGCCAGGTTGCCGGACAGGCGCTGGATCACCGCCTGGCTGTACTGGGTGCTGCTGCGCACCTGCATCCAGCCGGAAAAGGCGCAGCCGATGACGATCAGCAGCGCGAAGATCAGCGTGAGGCGTTGCGCTAACGTAAGGTTTTTCATGGCTCACTCTTGCGGCGCGGCCGCGAATTTATAGCCCATGCCCCACACCGTGAGGATGCGCTCGGGTTCCGCCGGGTTGCGCTCGATCTTGATGCGCAGCCGGTTGATATGGGTGTTGACGGTGTGCTCATACCCCTCGTGCTGATAGCCCCAAACCTGATTCAACAGGCTCAGGCGCGAGAACACCTGGCCCGGGTGGCGGGCGAAAAAGTACAGCAGGTCGAACTCGCGTGGCGTCAGCTCGACCGGCTGCTGGTGCAGGTGCACTTCGCGGGCGATGGGGTCGATGGTCAGATCGTTGAAGCTGAGCACGCCGGCGTCCATGCGCAGGTTGCGGCTCATCGCTTCCTGGCGGCGAAACAGCGCCTTGACCCGCGCCACCAGCTCCAGCATGGAGAAGGGCTTGGCCAGATAGTCGTCGGCGCCCAGCTCCAGCCCCAGCACGCGGTGCACCTCGCTGGAGCGCGCGCTGGTGATGATGATTGGCGTGTAACGCGTCATGGTGCGCGCCCGGCGGCAAATCTCCAATCCGTCCACGCCCGGCAACATCAGATCGAGGATGAGGGCGTCCCAGCCGCCCTGTTCCAGCATCGCCATGCCCCGGTTGCCGTCGGCGGCGTGGCTGATGGCGTAACCCTCGTCGCGCAGATGCAGCTGCAGCAGTTCGGCGATGTCGCCGTCGTCCTCGACGATCAAAATTCGTTTTGGCTTGTCCATTCTCATTACCGCTGATTGCCCGTTTCTCTCTGAAGTCTACACAACCCCCACCGGCGGAGTTATCACATTTTATTTAACTTTGCGTGAGGTCTTGGGGAACAAATCCGGGGAATACTCGGCTCATCGCCTCATTGGTCGCCAGGAGTTCGCATGAGCCTCACTCTCACCCCGGAACAACGACAGACGGTGCATCCGCTGTGGCTGCGGTTGACGCATTGGCTGAATGCGCTGGCGATGCTGATCATGGTGACCAGCGGCTGGCGCATCTACAACGCCTCGCCGCTGTTCAACTTCAGCTTTCTCAATGAGCTGACGCTCGGCGGTTGGCTGGGCGGCGCGCTGCAGTGGCACTTCGCCGGCATGTGGCTGTTCGGCGTCAACGGGCTGTGCTACCTGCTGATCAACCTGGCCAGCGGGCGTTTCAAACGCAAGTATTGGCCGCTCAGCCCACGGCAGTTTCTCGCCGATATAGGTGCCGCGCTGCGCGGCAGGCTGCAACACGCCGACCTGCGCCACTACAACATGGTGCAACGCGTGGCCTATCTGTCGGTGATGATCCTCGGCGTGATGAGCGCGCTGTCCGGGCTGGTGCTGTGGAAATCGGTGCAGTTTCCGCTGCTGCGCACGCTGCTCGGCGGTTATGAGGCGGCGCGCTATATCCACTTTTTTGCCATGTCGGCGCTGGTGGTCTTCGTCGCGATTCACCTGGTGATGGTGGCGCTGGTGCCCCGGACGCTGCTGGCCATGCTGCGCGGACGCTAAGGAGTGAATGATGGAAAAGGATAAACAGATCATGACGATCATTGAAGGGCAGGCGATCGTCAAAGAAGCGCAGCGGCTGTTGAGCGCGCCTTCGCGCCGCCGCTTTCTGCGCAACGGCCTGACGCTGGGCGGCATCGCCATGCTCACCGGCTGCGATCTCAGCGATAACGCCAACGTCGAACAGGCGCTGAACCGCATCTCGCGCTTCAACGATCGGGTACAGGGCTGGCTGTTCAATGGCGATCGCCTGGCGCCGGTCTACCCGGAATCGATGATCACCCGGCCGTTCCCGTTCAACGCTTTCTACGCCGAGGAGGACGCGCCGGACATCAACGGCGACGATTACCGGCTGGAGGTGGCGGGACTGGTGCAGGACAAACGCGCCTGGAGCCTGCCGCAGCTGCACCGGATGGCGCAGGTCAGCCAGGTGACGCGCCATATTTGCGTCGAGGGCTGGAGCGCCATCGGCAAGTGGGGCGGCGTGCCGTTCGCGACCTTTCTCAAGGCGATCGGCGCGGATCTGAGCGCCCGCTACGTCAGCTTCAAATGCGCCGACGATTACTACACCAGCATCGACATGGCCACCGCGCTGCACCCGCAGACGATTATTGCGCTGACCTATGACGGCCAGATCTTGCCGCGCAAGTACGGCTACCCGATGAAACTGCGCATGCCGACCAAGCTGGGCTACAAGAACCCGAAACACATTCAGGTGATCGAGGTCACCAACCGC
>NZ_FCJA01000003.1:216767-512477 GCF_001537385.1 Serratia sp. 2880STDY5682894
GCATGGCCAAAGATGGCATGAAGAAAGCGTGCATGGGCAAGGAGTGCATGAAGAAAGACAAGATGGGCAAAGACGCGATGAAAAAGGATGGCATGGCGAAAGACGGTATGGCCAAAGACGGCATGAAGAAAGACGAAATGAAGAAGGACGCGATGGGGCACTAAGCCGCCGTACCCCGCGGCCGCAAGCGGGCGATCCGCGGCGGCCGTGGGCAACATAAGGAGAGAGGATGATGCTGGCGACATGGCTGCGGCGCTTTCAGCGCTCGAACGGGGACGTTATCTTTATGCGCGCGGCGCTGGTGGTGATCTTCGCCGCCTTCGGTTACGCCAAGTGGTTTGATTACGAGGCGCAGGGGCTGGTACCGCTGATCGGCAACAGCCCGCTGCTGAGCTGGATGCATCAGGCGTTCGGCATCCGCGGCGCCAGCTATGCGCTGGGCGTTGCCGAGTGGAGCTTCGGTTTGCTGCTGCTGGCGGGATTCTGGTCACGGCGGCTGGGGTTGCTGGGGGCGATCGGTTCGACGGTGACCTACCTGACCACGCTGACGCTGATCTTTTCCACGCCGGGGGCCTGGGAGCCTTCCGCCGGCGGTTTTCCGGCCATGGCCGGCGCCACCAGCTTTTTAATCAAGGATCTGGTGTTGCTGGCCGGTTCCCTGGTGCTGCTGAAAGCCGACTTGCCGGCCGAGCAGGCATAAAAAAGGGCGTAGCCTGGCTACGCCCTCTCGTGATTTATCGACCATCACATATCCGGGAAGGTCAGGGTGCCCCCCGGCGCTTCGCGATGAATGTGCAGGAAGTTCAGGTGCTTCTCGTACTGGTCGAGGATATCGCCAATCACCTGTTCCTTGCTGTAGTCCATCAGGTCGTTGCCCTGGGTGCCTTCCATCAGGAAGGTTTCCAGCCGGTAGTAGTGCGACTTGCCGGAGCGGGCGCGGTAGGTGAAGCCCGGCACCGAGTAGCGCATCGGCCAGATCTGATAGATAAAGTTCTGTTCCTCGCCCAGGCGCACCAGCAGCTCCAGGTGGTTCAGACGCTCGTCTTCGGTCGGCGGCACTTCGCTGAACTCCACTTTCGCGCCGCGCAACTCCAGCTCGCGCGCCACGTCCTGCATCGCCGGACGGCAAACCTTATCCAACATCTTCTGCGTGTACTGGGTGCCCGGGTAGTTCATCACCCGCGACAGGCGCTGTTTCCAGTTGAGCACGTCGTGGCTGGAGACCGGCACCGGTGCCAGGGTACTGAGCGCACTGGCCTTGCGGTAGTCTTCCACCCGCAGCGATTTATACAGCCCGGCCATCACGAAGAAGATCACGAAGCTGAACGGCAGGCCCATGATCACCGTGGTTTTCTGCAGCGCCGGCACGCCGTCGGTCATCAGCATGCCGATGGTCAGCAGGCCGATGGCCACCGACCAGAAAATCCGCAGCCAGTTCGGCGCATCATTATTGATGTCGGCCAGGCGCGAGGTGAAGTTGCCCAGCACCAGCGAGCCGGAGTCCGCCGAGGTGACGTAGAACAGCAGGCCGGTGATGGTGGCCACCGAGGCGCTGAAGGTGAAGCCGGGGTATTGCGCCAGCAGACTGTAGAAGCCGCGCTCCGGGAACTGCATCACTTCCTGCGCAAACTCGGCGTTGCCGTGAATGATCTGGTACAGCGCGCTGTTGCCGAAGATAGACAGCCACAGCAGGGTGAACACGAACGGTATGATCAGCGTGCCGACCACGAACTGGCGAATGGTGCGCCCGCGCGAGATGCGCGCCAGGAACAGGCCGACGAACGGCGACCACGCCACCCACCAGGCCCAGAAGAACAGCGTCCAGTTGTTCATCCACTCCACCGGCCGATCGAAGGCGAAGCTGTTGAGCGTCATGCCCATAAAGCGATTGACGTAATCGCCGACGTTGAGCACCAGCGCGTTGAGCAGGAACTCGGTGTCACCGAAGAACAGCACGAACAGGATCAGGCCCAGCGCCAGCAGCACGTTCAGCTCGGACAGGATGCGGATGCCCTTGTTGACGCCCGAGGTGACCGAGATGGTGGCCATGATCACCGACAGCAGGATCAGCGAGCCCTGCACCGTCAGGTTTTCCGGGATCTCGAACAGCACCTTGAGGCCGTAGTTGAGCTGCACCACGCCGATGCCCAGCGTGGTGGCGATGCCGAAGATGGTGCCGAGCACCGCGGCGATGTCCACGCTGTGGCCGATCGGGCCGTTGATGCGCTTACCGAAGATCGGGTACAGCGCCGAGCGGATGGTCAACGGCAGATTGTAGCGATAGCTGAAGTAGCCGAGGGCGATGCCCATCAGCGCATACATCGACCAGCCGGTCAGGCCGTAGTGGAACAGCGTCCAGACCATCGCCTGGCGCGCGGCTTCCAGCGTTTGCGCGTCACCTTCCGGCGGCATCATGTACTGGGTTACCGGCTCGGCGACCGAGAAGAACATCAGGTCGATGCCGATGCCGGCGGCGAACAGCATCGCCGCCCAGCTCATCAGGCTGAATTCCGGCTTGGACTGCTCCGGCCCGAGCTTGATCGAACCGAAGCGCGAAGCGGCGATAAACACCACGAACACGATGTACAGCGTCGCCGCCAGCAGGTAGTACCAACCGAAGGTGGCTGACACCCAATTCAGCGTGCGGGTGATCCACTGCCCGGAGAAGTCGGTGAAAAAGATGGTCATCAGCGAGAAGGCCAGGATCAGCCCCGCCGAGGTGAAGAAAACCACAGGGTTGAGGCGGTCCTGCTGCGGTTTGGAGGAGGTTTCGTGGGTTGTCATCGTCATCCTCTGAACTGAGAAAATCGTGCCGCTCCGCATTTCGGGGCGCGTTGGCCTCTGAAAAACGGGCGAATGAAGGCGGCGGCCGTCTCCGTAGAGGAGGGCCTGAATGATGCCGCTTTCGCCTGTTAATGAAGCGCCGGCGCGCTTCGCGGCGGGAACCGCTTACAGCCACTGATTTTGGTCAGATTCGTTAATTACCTCACAAAAATCAGCCAGTTCCACAACCAGATAGTACAAATTTTTAACCAGGCGGCAATAAAATATATGCAATTTTTATTGAACGTTCAATCAAAAAAAAGTTTAATAGTCCTCATGATGACCTGAATCACGGGCGAAACGGCAGTGAAATTTGCCCGCTGAGATAAGGCCGAAGTCGGTTTTGTGAGAGTCGAAATATGCCAAAGGTAGGAATGCAGCCAATCAGAAGGCAGCAGTTGATTGATGCCACGCTCGCCGCGGTAAACGAAGTGGGAATGCATGACGCCACCATCGCGCAGATCGCGCGGCGGGCCGGCGTTTCCAACGGCATCATCAGCCATTATTTCAAGGACAAGAACGGCCTGCTGGAAGCCACGATGCGCTATCTGATCAGCCATCTGGGCGAGGCGGTGAAGCTGCGCTTGCAGGCGCTGACCGATAACAGCCCGGCGGCGCGGCTGCAGGCGATCGTCGCCGGCAACTTCGACGACAGCCAGATCAACAGCGCGGCGATGAAGACCTGGCTGGCCTTTTGGGCCAGCAGTCTGCACCAACCGCAGCTCAACCGGCTGCAGCAGGTGAACGGCCGCCGGCTCTATTCCAACCTGTGCGCCGAGTTTCGCCGCGTCATGCCGCAGCCGCAGGCGCGGTTGGCGGCCAAGGGGCTGGCGGCGCTGATCGACGGACTGTGGCTGCGCAGCGCGCTGCGCGGCTCGGCGTTCAATCAGTCGCAGGCGCTGGCGCTCACGACCGAATACATCACGTTCCAACTCCGGGGGCAGACGCCGCCCGGAGGATAACCCAAGGAGATCCTATGTCCCGTTTTGGCTTGCAGAAGCTCTATATTCATGGCGCCTATGTAGACAGCACCGCTGGAAAAACCTTCAACGCCATTAACCCGGCGAACGGCGAAGTTCTGGCTGAAGTCCAGGCCGCCGGCGCTGAAGACGTCGATCGTGCGGTGGCCAGCGCGGCCAGCGGGCAGAAGGTGTGGGCGGCGATGACGGCGATGGCGCGTTCGCGCATCCTGCGTCGCGCGGTGGATATTCTGCGCGAGCGTAACGATGAGCTGGCGGCGCTGGAAACGCTGGATACCGGCAAAGCGATGTCGGAAACCACCGCGGTGGACATCGTCACCGGCGCCGACGTGCTGGAGTATTACGCCGGCCTGATCCCGGCCATTGAAGGCGAACAGATCCCGCTGCGCGAAACCTCATTCGTTTACACCCGCCGCGAACCGCTGGGCGTGGTGGCCGGCATCGGCGCCTGGAACTACCCGATTCAAATCGCGCTGTGGAAGTCCGCGCCGGCGCTGGCGGCGGGCAACGCGATGATCTTCAAACCGAGCGAAGTCACGTCGCTGACGGCGCTGAAGCTGGCGGAAATTTACACCGAAGCCGGCCTGCCGGACGGCGTGTTCAACGTGGTGACCGGCAGCGGCGCGGAGGTGGGGCAGTACCTGACCGACCATCCGGGCATCGCCAAAGTCTCTTTCACCGGCGGGGTGAAAACCGGCAAGAAGGTGATGGCCAACGCGTCGGGGTCGACGCTGAAGGAAGTCACCATGGAACTGGGCGGCAAGTCGCCGCTGATTATTTTCGACGACGCCGATCTGGATCGCGCCGCCGATATCGCCATGATGGCCAACTTCTACAGCTCCGGCCAGGTGTGCACCAACGGCACCCGCGTCTTCGTGCCGGCGGCGCTGCAGGCGCAGTTTGAGGCGAAAATCCTCGAGCGCGTGAAGCGCATTCGCCTCGGCGATCCGACCGATCCGCAGACCAACTTCGGGCCGCTGGTCAGCTTCGCGCACATGGAGTCGGTGCTGCGCTTTATCGAGAGCGGCAAGAACAGCGGCGCGCGCCTGCTGTGCGGCGGCGAACGCGTCACCCACGGCGAATTCGGCAAGGGCGCTTACGTGGCGCCGACGGTATTCAGCGACTGCCGCGACGACATGGAAATCGTGCGCGAGGAGATCTTCGGGCCGGTGATGAGCATTCTCAGCTACCAGAGCGAAGAGGAAGTGGTGCGCCGCGCCAATGACACCACCTTCGGCCTGGCTGCGGGCGTGGTGACCAACGATCTGGCTCGTGCGCACCGCGTGATCCACCAGCTGGAAGCCGGCATTTGCTGGATCAACACCTGGGGCGAGTCGGCGGCGGAAATGCCGGTCGGCGGCTACAAGCAGTCCGGCGTTGGCCGCGAGAACGGCCTGACGACGCTGGAACACTACACCCAGATCAAATCGGTGCAGGTCGAGCTGGGCGAATACGCCTCGGTATTTTAACTATCCCCGTCGTCTTTCAAGCTACAGCGTTGTTGGCTGCGAGCGCAGACCCCAGTCACTTACTTGAGTAAGCTCCTGGGGCTCTGCGCCCTTGCCGCCTAGCTGTAACTCGAAATCCATAGGGGATATATCTTTTTCGCATCCAAAACTGCCTTGTTATATTCAGCATGCGGAATTCAAGCCATTCGCATCATTCAGGCATACGAATATTTAGGAGATAATGAATGGAATTTGACTACATCATTATCGGTGCCGGTTCCGCCGGCAACGTGTTAGCCACCCGATTGACCGAGGATGCTGACGTCAGCGTCCTGCTGCTGGAAGCCGGCGGCCCGGATTACCGGATGGATTTCCGTACTCAGATGCCGGCCGCGCTGGCGTTTCCGCTGCAGGGCCGCCGCTATAACTGGGCGTATGAAACCGATCCTGAGCCGCATATGAACAATCGCCGGATGGAATGCGGCCGCGGCAAAGGGCTGGGCGGTTCGTCCCTGATCAACGGCATGTGTTACATTCGCGGCAACGCGATGGACTTCGATAACTGGGCCAAGGCGCCGGGTCTGGAAGACTGGACCTATCTGGACTGCTTGCCGTATTTCCGCAAGGCGGAAACCCGCGATATCGGCCCGAACGATTACCACGGCGGCGAAGGCCCGGTGAGCGTCACCACGCCGAAAGCCGGCAACAACGAACTGTTCCACGCCATGGTGGAAGCCGGCGTGCAGGCGGGTTACCCGCGCACCGACGATCTGAACGGCTACCAGCAAGAAGGCTTCGGCCCGATGGATCGCACCGTGACGCCGAAAGGGCGCCGCGCCAGCACCGCCCGCGGTTATCTGGATCAGGCGCGTTCGCGGCCGAACCTGAAAATCGTCACCCATGCGCTGACCGACCACATCGTGTTCGACGGCAAGCGTGCGGTGGGCGTCAACTATTTGCAGGGCGACAGCAATCAGCTGACCCACGCCAAAGCGCGGCGCGAAGTGTTGCTGTGCGCCGGCGCCATCGCCTCGCCGCAGATCCTGCAGCGTTCGGGCGTCGGCCCGGCGGCGCTGCTGAAAAGTCTGGATATCAACGTGGTGCACGATCTGCCGGGCGTCGGGGAAAACCTGCAGGATCACCTGGAGATGTACCTGCAGTACGCCTGTAAGAAACCGGTGTCGCTGTACCCGGCGCTGCAATGGTTCAACCAGCCGAAGATTGGCGCGGAATGGCTGTTCAACGGCACCGGCATCGGCGCCAGCAACCAGTTCGAGGCCGGCGGTTTTATCCGCAGCCGCGCAGAGTTCGCCTGGCCGAATATTCAGTATCACTTCCTGCCGGTGGCGATTAACTACAACGGCAGCAACGCGGTGAAAGAGCACGGTTTCCAGGCGCACGTCGGCTCGATGCGTTCGCCGAGCCGCGGCCGGGTGCAGGTGAAATCGAAAGATCCGCGCCAGCACCCGAGCATTCTGTTCAACTACATGGCGACCGAGCAGGACTGGCAGGAGTTCCGCGACGCTATTCGCATCACGCGCGAGATCATGGCGCAGCCGGCGCTGGACGAATACCGCGGCCGCGAGATAAGCCCGGGGCCGGAGGTGCAGACCGACGAGCAGCTGGACGCTTTCGTGCGCGAGCACGCCGAAACCGCCTTCCACCCGTCCTGCTCGTGCAAGATGGGTGAGGATGAGATGGCGGTGGTCGATGGTCAGGGCCGGGTGCACGGCATGGAAGGATTGCGGGTGGTGGATGCGTCGATCATGCCGCTGATCATCACCGGCAACCTGAACGCCACCACCATCATGATCGCCGAGAAGTTAGCCGATCGCATTCGCCAGCGCGCGCCGCTGCCGCGCAGCACCGCCGACTATTACGTCGCCGGCGATGCGCCGGTGCGCAAGCAGTAACCGACACGCCCTCTCGCCGTTGAGGGGGAGGGCCGCCGTAGCAAGCAACCCCTCTCCATATGCTCTTCCCCAAGGCGAGGGGGCAACTCCCTTTTATACCTTATCCCATCATGCCGCCGGCAGCGAGATCGCCTGATCGAAACTGGTGGGCGTCGCCATACGCCACATGCGGGCATAGAACTCGCTTTTGATCTCCGGCTGCAGCAGCGCGCCCGGCTCCAGGTAGTAATAGATATCGGCGTACACCTTGATCTCGGTCGGCGTGATGCGGCGCAGCATATGGTGCGAGGTCAGCTGCTCCGGGCGGCTGACGCCGGCCGCCGCCAGCATGTCCGCCAGCGCTTTCACCGTATTTTGATGGAAGTGGTAGACGCGTTCCGCCTTGTTCGGCACCACCAGCGCCTTTTGCCGCAGCGGATCTTGCGTCGCCACGCCGGTCGGGCAGTGGTTGGTGTGGCAGCTTTGCGACTGGATGCAGCCGACGGCGAACATAAAGCCGCGCGCCGAGTTCACCCAGTCGGCGCCGAGCACCAGCACGCTGGCGATGTCGAAGGCGCTGATGATCTTGCCGCTGGCGCCTACCTTGATCTGGTCACGCAGGCCGCAGCCTACCAGCGTGTTATGCACGAACAGCAGCCCTTCGCGCAGCGGCATGCCCATATAGTTGGAAAGCTCGAGCGGCGCGGCGCCGGTGCCGCCTTCCTTGCCGTCTACCACGATGAAATCCGGCAGGATGCGGGTGTGCAGCATCGCCTTGACGATGGCGACAAACTCCCACGGATGGCCGATGCACAGCTTGAAACCGACCGGCTTGCCACCTGACAGCTCGCGCAGCTGCTGGATGAAATGCATCATTTCCAGCGGAGTGGTGAAGGCGCTGTGCGACGCCGGCGAGATGCAATCGACCCCTTCCGGCACGCCGCGGGTGGCGGCGATTTCCGCATCCACCTTCTTCGCCGGCAGAATGCCGCCGTGGCCGGGTTTGGCGCCCTGGCTGAGCTTGATTTCAATCATTTTCACCTGCGGGCTTTGCGCCTGTTCGGCAAAGCGCCGCGGATCGAAATGGCCGTCGGCGGTGCGGCAGCCGAAATAGCCGCTGCCCAGCTCCCACACCAGATCGCCGTTGTTTTCCCGGTGATAGCGGCTGATGCTGCCCTCGCCGGTGTCGTGGTAGAAATTGCCCTTGGCCGCGCCGAGGTTGAGCGCGCGGATGGCATTGGCGGAGAGCGCGCCGAAGCTCATGGCCGAAATGTTGAAGATCGACGCGGAGTAGGGCTGGCGGCAGTCGGCGCCGCCGATGGTGATGCGGAAACTGGTTGGGTCGGCGGCTTCCACCGGCCGCATGGAGTGGCCGATGCACTCATAGCCGGTTTGATAGACGTCCAGCAGGGTGCCGAACGGCTTGTCGCCCATCTCGTTTTTCGCCCGGCGATACACCAGCGTGCGCTGGGTGCGCGAAAACGGGATCTCTTCATTATCCTGCTCGAGGAAATACTGGCGCAGTTCCGGACGGATGAATTCGAAGAAGAAACGCAGGCGGCCGATGATCGGGTAGTTGCGGCAGATGGCGTGGCGCTGTTGCGTGAGATCGTAGATACCCAGCACCATCAAGCCACCGCAGGCCAGGGCCGGCAGCCAGAACCACGGATGGTTGCGCATCATGATTAAGAAAACCAGGGTGAGCAAGATGCTCAGCACAAAGCAGGTGTAGCGGCTGAATAAGGACGACTTCATAACATCTCCTGATGTTTATTTTAATCCACACGACATGACTCACGGATAATCCGTGTGCAAATCGTAGCCAACAGGAGAGGATGTTGTGTGTCTGTTGCTGCTTTGTCGCTGGTTGTTACATTAATTTAACTTGGCGGGGGAGAGCCGGTTGCCGCGCGGCGTACCGCGCAACAAGCCAGGGCAGGTTATTTGCCGGCGACGAAGATGGTGCTCATGCTGCGCAGCCGCAGCTTTTTCATCGCGCTGTATTTCTGCGAGAAGATGGTTTTTGGGTGCGTACCGCGCTTTTCCGCAATGTGCAGCAGGCTGTCGCCGCGCAGCAGATTGAAGATAACGTCGCTTTCCGCCGGGCTGAGCTCGCGGGTTTTCTGCACTCTGATGCCGCCCGGTTCTTTGCTTTCCAGCAGCCGCTGGATTTTTTCCTGCAGCGAATAAAGCGGAATGCGGGTGGAGACCAACTCGACGGAAATCCCCAGGATCGACAACAGTTTCACCACGCGCTCGTCGTCATAGAACACCAACAGGCGCGTTTTGCTGTTGTACTGCTGGTGCAGGGACACCAGGCTTTCGATCACGTTGACGCTCTGTTCGAGGTTTTGCGAGGTGAAAATCAGCGCGATATCGTGCTTGGTGATCTTCTCTGCTTTGGCGCCGCCGTGCATGAAATCGGAAAACAGGCGGATATCGTACGCGCCGTAGTGTTTCTTCAGCAGCACCGACAGGCCAACATAGCTGTACTTACACTCACTAATCACAAGAACGTTGTTTTTAGACATAGGGCAAACACCAATACCGAGTTAAAAGTATTCAGCTGTAAGAAGCGAGTTCAAATCCTTGATGCTGGATTCCTTCCACAGCTTTCCCTGCAGTGCGTAATATGGCATTTCATCCAGCCATTTCTTGTGTTCGGGAGTTTCAACTCCTTCGATAATTACCTTGTAATGATTAAGGTAAAAGAAGCGCAGTAACGCGCGCATCAAGCCCTCGCCGCCGGACTTTTTCATGAAGTCCCAAAGCAGAAAACGGTCGAGCTTAACGAAGCGGAACTGGCTGTTGTACAACGCGGAAAAACCCGCATAGCCAGAACCAAAATCATCGAGCCAAAATGAATAACTATTCAATGACGGATCGCCGTGCACGCGATCTTTCACCAGCCGGGTTGAATTCTCGCTGATCTCGAAATGAATACAGCGCATAGCGTTAATTCTTTCGGCAAAGTGAGTATTCGCCAGCGATTGCAGGGAATAATCGTCAACATTCAAAGTGGCTATCACTTGGTTTTCATGAAACCAGTGTTTGTATTTATCGATCAGATTGATCTGATCCATCAAAATCTCAATCCGAGTGGCACTGTCGGCGTGGCGAAAGAACTGTTCAGGAGAAAAATGGGCATATTCGCTATTAAACGTAAAGCGAGACAGACATTCAACGGCCAGCAATTGTCCCGATTTCGCGAACATTGGCTGAAAAACATAATTAATGCCGTTATTTTTCTCTCTGAAAGAACCGCTCATTTCCCAATCCTTGGATTGATATTTAACTTGTTGATTTTAAATGATTAAAAAGAAAGTTACTCCGGGTTTATTGGTAAATTTCTTATTTAAAACGTCAGGATGGCCGAAGCGTGTCGACAGACCATTTAACGCGTAATTCGTGCCAAAGTCCAAACGTCGCAATCTGTTACTAAATGTAAATATTCGGGATAATATTCTGATTTTCAGGCCTTAATGCAAAATCTTGAACTCTGCAGCTTTCCCAAACACAGATTATTCCTATTCATATGAATCGTCAACATCGATCGATAGGTATCCGCCGATAGTTTATTCCTATCAAGAGGGCCTTATGAATGTTTTAAACGATTTAACATTAAGAATATGCTTAGTCTATATTTCGTCCGGCAATGAGTTCATCGAGGCAACGCTCCTTTTCAGCAAGGGAGTGCTATCGCTGAGTGTATGCTCAGTGGCGGCAATATATATATAAGCCCGCCACTGAATCGATTATTTTATTGTTCTATGGAGCTGGAAATGAAAAAAGTATTATTGCCTTTGGCTGCCCTGGTATTGTCTGCAACTGCTTCCAACGCAATGGCAGCAAGCGGCACTGTTAAATTCACCGGTGAAATCAAACAGTCTACCTGCCAGGTAACTAGCGATACTCAGAATAAAGAAGTTTACCTGGGTACTTACCCAACTTCTGCTTTCCAAAACGTGGGTGACAAATCTGCATCTAAAGCTTTCCAGATCTCTCTGGAAAAATGTGATGCCGGCGATTACAGCCTGCGCTTCGACGGTAACACCGTTGCCGGCAACCCAGACCTGCTGTCCGTAAGCAACGTGGGTGGCACTGGCACTGCAGCTACCGGCGTGGGTATCGAAATCACTGACAACAACGGCAAGCCATTCGCTATCGGCGACGGTTCCAACATCAAAGACGACGTAGCGAAAGTCACCATCGCTGCTGACGGTAAAGCGACCTTCAACCTGCAGGCTCGTTACCGTTCATTCGCTGCAGTGACCGCGGGTCTGGCTAACGCCACCAGCCCGTTCACCATCGAATACAAATAATCGTCTTTCAGGACACACACGGCCAAGGATGGCCCGTAGAGGAAACCGATGAAAAAGTTCTTTGCTGCTCTGCTGATGCTGGGCGCCTTTAACAGCTACGCCGGTATCCAGGTAGATGCCACTCGCGTGATTTATAAAGGCGATGACAAATCCGCCTCGCTGCCAATCCATAACGATGCTTCAGAAGCTTATATGGTGCAGACCTGGCTGGACACCGGTGACAGAAACCAAGTGCCGAAAAATCTGCCTGTCGTTGTCGTTCCACCGATTCTGAAATTGGACGCCGCTAAAACTGCAGTTCTGCGCTTTATCTATTCCGGTACGGGTTTACCTCAGGATAAAGAAACTCTGCTGTGGATTAACGTGCAGGAAATTCCACCGGCACCGAAGCAGGAAAACGTGCTTCAGGTTGCGGTGCGTACCCGAATCAAACTTTTTTACCGGCCGGTGGCGTTGAAAACGACGCTGGACGAGCAAGTACAAAACTTGCGTTGGCAGCGTGAAGGTTCACGTCTGCAAGTGATTAACGATGGCCCGCTGCATATCACCTTTGGGGCGCTGCATTTGAAAAACAGCGCGGGCAAGACCGTGGATGTGGACGCCAATATGGTGAACCCGAAAGATCGCTTATCGATCAACATCCCGGCGGGCGTCAGCGTCGGCAACAAGATTGCTTTCAGTTATATCAACGATTTTGGCGGTAGAACGGAAGTCAAGGACGTTCCAGTACAATAAGAGAGACAGGGAATGGCAAATCAACGAAAAGTAGCAGGCGGAACGACGCGGCTGACACAGCTGATCCGAATTGCAATCATTGCCGCCAGTGCGCCGATGTTATGGAGTGAAGCGGCGCTGGCAGAGTTTAACATGTCGTTTATTCACGGCGATGAAAACCTGAGCAACGCGGAAGCGGTCGCCCAGGGCGATGCTTTGCAACCGGGCGTTTACCCATTCGACATCTACGTCAACCTGACTCAGGTCGATCATAAGGATGTTACTTTTCGTCAGGCTAAAGGCCAGGCCGCGTCTCAACCCTGCCTGAAAGTTGAAGACCTGCGCAACTACGGCATCAAACTGCCGGAAACGCTGCAGGCCGGCAGCTGCGTTGATCTGCCTGCGTTGATTAAAGACGCCACCGTCAGCTATGACGCGGCGGTGCAGCAGATCAACATTTCCGTGCCTCAGACCATGATGGATCTGAGCGCTATCGGCGCGATCCCGCCAAGCATGTACGATGAAGGCATCAACGCGCTGTTCGCCAACTATAACTTCAACTACAACAAGAACAGCTATCGCCGAGATGACGCCGACGACAGCGAGTACATGTTCCTCGCGTTGAACAGCGGCCTTAACCTGGGCAGATGGCGCCTGCGCAACAACTCCACCTGGGACAAACAGAGCGGCAGCAGCAGCAACTGGACTAACGTCTCTTCCTGGGCCGAGACCGACATCGTGCCATGGCGCAGCCGTTTGGTGATGGGGCAGGCGAGCACCAACAACAGCGTGTTCAACAGCTTCCAGTTCCGCGGGGTGCAACTCTCCAGCGTTGACGACATGCTGCCGGACAGCCTGCGCGGTTATGCGCCGGTGGTGCGCGGCGTGGCGGCAACCAACGCCCGCGTCGAAATTCGCCAGAACGGTTACGTCATCTACAGCACCAACGTCGCGCCGGGTCCTTTCGAGATCCACGACGTCTATCCGCATACCAACAACGGTGACCTGCAGGTCACCGTGAACGAGGCCGACGGTTCGCATAAAACGTTCAGCGTCGCCTACTCTTCCGTGGCCAACATGCTGCGAGAAGGCATTTGGAACTTCCAGCTGACTGCCGGTAAATACCACACCGGCGATGGCGGTTATCAGCCGAAGCTGATCCAGGGCACCGCGGCATACGGCATGAACTATGGCCTGACGCCGTTCGGCGGCGCCATCATCGCCGAACACTACCGTTCCGCCGCCGTGGGTATCGGTAAGAGCCTGGGATCGTGGGGTGCCATCTCCGTGGACGGTTCGATCTCCGATACCGAGCTGGCGAACGGCGATCGCAAACAGGGGCAGAGCTTCCGTTTCCTGTACTCCAAGTCGCTTAACCAGATGGGTACCAACTTCCAGTTGGCGGGCTATCGCTATGCGACTTCCGGTTATTATGATCTCAGTGATGCGGTCCAGGAGCGCAACCGCTGGCGCAACGGCTTTTATGCCAACGATTATTGGGATCCGAACGATCTGCAGCCGGGCCAGCCTTCCTGGAGCAACAACCAGAAACGTACCCGATACACTGCGCGCTACGGCAACAAACGCGAACGCGTCGAGCTGTCGCTCAGCCAGCAGCTGTGGGCGGGCGCCAGCCTGTACGCCAACGTGAGCCACCAGAACTACTGGGGCGTGTCCGGCAACGATCGCACGATTCAGCTGGGCTACAACGATGGCTTCAAGCGCATTTCCTACGGCGTTTATCTGCAGGATACGCGCGGCCAGTACGGTTATTCCGATCGCAGCGTGAACTTCACGATGTCGATCCCGCTGGATTGGGGACAGAACAACAACTCAACCACTGCCAACTTCAGTGCGGCGCACAGCAAGCAGAGCGGCGACAGCTACTCGACCGGTATCAGCGGCACCATGCTGGACGACCGTCGCATGAACTACTCGGTCTCCACCGGGCATACGCAGTCCTCCGGTCAGAGCAGCAACCTGAACCTGGGCTACAGCAGCAGCATCGGTAACATCGACGGTAGCTATGCCTATAGCTCGAAATACCGTCAGGAAGGGCTGGGCCTCTCCGGTGGCCTGCTGGTGCACTCCGGCGGCGCGACCCTGACGCAGCCGTTGCAGAACACCATCTTGCTGGTGGAAGCGAAAGATGCCAAAGGCGTGCGTCTGGAAAACCAGCCGGGCGTGACCATCGACCGCTTCGGTTATGCAGTGGTGCCGTCGGCTACCGCTTACCGCTACAACTATGTGGCGCTGCGCACCGAAGACTTCGGCCCGGGCCTGGATGTGCCGGTGGCCAGTAAACAAGTGGTCCCGACCGAGAAATCGGTGGTGAAGGTGAGCTTCGATACCTTCAAGGGCGTCAGCCTGCTGATTCACGCTCGTCTGGGTGATAACGGCTATCCGGCCATCGGTGCCGGCGTGTTCAACGAGTCCGGCCGCAACAGCGGTACCGTGGGCCTGAACGGCGCGACCTATGTCTCCGGGGTGAAAGCGGGTGAAAAACTGACGATCAAATGGGGCCCGAAAGCCGACCAGCAATGCGTACTGCCGATCCCGGTGAACGTGGGCGACAAACAAGTGGCCATGGGATATCAGGAACTGACCCTGCAATGCCAAAAACTGTAAGGTACACCATGAACTTGAGCAAATTAGCACGTAACACACTTCTGTCGGTGGTGGGGCTGGCCGGGTTGGCGATGGCGCAACAGGCGTCGGCGATGCAGTGCCGCTTCGGCAACTCGACCGGCAATAGCAAGCCAACCGGCAGCGTGACGCAGGATATTGACGTCGGCCGTCCGATCGTGCTGGCCGCCAGCGACTTTGTGGCGGGCAACCTGATTTGGCGTTCGCAGAACTTTACCTCCACCTTTACCTGCTGGGATACAGATAGATTCCCACAGGGGGAAAACGCCTACATTTACTGGAACCCGCAAAACTCGTTCGGGGCGCTGGATAAATCGTTGTCTATTGGGGTGTCTATTAATGGCATCGACTATGATTCGGTCAACCTGCTGCAAAGCGGCAAGACGCCGACCGGTCCAAATCTGGGGCCGGGTACGATCCGCACTAACGGCAGAAGCCCGGCTGCGCCGCAGGCGGTGACGGCCACCTATTCGGTGTATATCAAGGCTACCGGGGTGAAACCGCCGGCGGGCAACTTCCAGCCGCTGGCGCGCGCGTCGCTGTTCCAGATTGACGGCGTGGGTGGCCTGAACGCCACCAAAGACAGCAACTTTAACGCCTATATCAAGGGGCTGGACAAGATCCGCGTGATCCAGTGCAACCCGCAGATCACCGTGTTGGCCAACAACGGCGCCAGCGTTGATTTCGGCGTGCTGACGACTTCCAGCGCCAAAACTGGCACTATCGCCAAGCAGGTGCCGTTTGATATCAAGGCCAGCCTGAGCGGCGGCGAATGTGCCGGCCAGTCTTTGCAGGCCAGTTTCAGCAGCACCAACGCCGATCCGTCAGACAACACGCAGATCCTGCCGACCACCAAGCCGGGCGTAGCGATCTTCCTGACTCAGCAGCGTGATACCAATAAAAAACCGATCCCACTGCAAACCAACGTGGATTTCGGCGGCGTGCTGCAGGATAAGCAGAACGAAGTGAAAGAGACCTTTATCGCGAACCTGAAGTGGTTGACCAATACGCCGAAGACTGGGGTGTTCAACGCAACCGCCAACGTCGACGTCACCTTCAAATAATCCGGTGTCGCTTCAATAAAAAAGGGGGCAGTTCTCGCGAACTGACCCCTTTTTTGTGCCTTATGCCGTGCCGATTAACGCAGCCCCATCCAGCTGGTGCAGACGCCTTCCGGCGGCTTGCCCGCATACCAACGAGGCAGCGTAGGGGCATCGTGGCGCGGTTCGGCCTCCGCCTCTACCGGCTGCGCCGGCCATTCCGCGACGTCCCAGCGGGTGGTGCGGCGATAGACTGCCGGGGTTTTGCCAAACTGTTTCTTGAAGGCGCGTGAGAACGAAGGCTGAGAGTCGAAATGGTATTGCAGGGCGATATCCAGGATCGGGCGTGGGCTGGAACGCAGCGCCTGCGCCGCCTGCGAAAGACGCCGCTCGCGGATATAGCTGCCGAGCGCGTGGCCGGTGGTGCTGCGGAACATGCGCTGCAGGTGCCATTTGGAGTAGCCCGATTTGGCGGCGACGTTATCCAGCAGCAGCGGCTGGTCCAGATGAGTTTCAATCCAGTCTAGTAAATCGTGAATGATATTGACGCGATCCATGGTTTTAGTTCTCCCGCAAAAACGACATTCAGGTCACAGTGACTTAGCTTAATTATCCAAGAATATGCTTTGATAATAGGCGTGAGTGCGCCGTTACGCAAGGGTAAACCGGGGGTAAAAAGGTAGCCAAAAATGCTCTTTGAACGGCAGGGGGATAAAAGAAAGGCCGCATAAAGCGGCCTTTTCAGCAGGAAATGAGTGGAAAATCAGTTAGTTTCCGGCTTCACTTCAATGTAGTTCAGACCCAGTACGCTGCTGGTGTAGCCGCGGATCTTGTTGGTCATCTCGATATCGCCGTTCAGCTTGTGGCCGTAGGACGGGATGATCTCTTTCAGCTTGCTCTGCCATTCCGGCGTCGCCACTTTGTCTTTGAACACGGTTTCCATCAGGTGCAGCATGATTGGCGCAGCGGTGGAAGCGCCCGGCGAAGCGCCCAGCAGAGCGGCGATGCTACCGTCTTCAGAGCTGACGACTTCGGTGCCGAACTGCAGCACGCCGCCTTTATCTGCGTCTTTCTTGATGATCTGTACGCGCTGGCCTGCGGTCCACAGCTTCCAGTCTTCCTGCTTGGCGTCCGGGAAGTACTCTTTCAATGCGGCGAAGCGATCGTCGTCGTTCATCATCAGCTGGCCGACCAGGTATTTCACCAGATCGAAGTTATCCAGACCAACGTGGGTCATCGGCATCAGGTTCGAGGTGCTCAGCGAGTGCATCAGATCGAACAGCGAACCGTTCTTCAGGAACTTGCTGGAGAAGGTGGCGAACGGCCCGAACAGCAGCACGCGCTTGCCGTCCAGCATGCGGGTATCCAGGTGTGGCACGGACATCGGCGGCGAACCTACGCTGGCCAGGCCATACACTTTGGCCAGGTGCTGGTTGGCGATCGCCGGGTTGGTGGTGACCAGGAACTGGCCGCCGACCGGGAAGCCGCCGTAGCCGTCGGCTTCTGGGATGCCGGATTTCTGCAGCAGGGTCAGGGACGCGCCGCCGGCGCCGATGAACACGAACTTGGCGTTAACGGTGGTTTCTTTACCGTCGCGGTTCAGATCGGCAACGGTCACGCTCCAGGTCTGGTCGGCGTTGCGCTTGATGTCGCGCACTTCGTGGCTCAGGTTCAGCTTGAACTTGTCGCTGGTGCTCAGCGCGTCAACCAGCTGGTGGGTGATCACGCCGAAGTTAACGTCGGTACCCAGCGGCATGCGGGTCGCGGCGATTTTCTGCGCCGGATCGCGGCCGTTCATCACCAGTGGCGCCCACTGTTTGATTTGCGCAGGATCTTCGGAGTATTCCATGCCGCGGAACAGGGTGCTGTGCTGCAGCGCCGCGTAGCGTTTACGCAGGAAGTTGACGTTGTCGTCACCCCACACAAAGCTCATGTGTGGCACGCTGTTAATGAAGGATTTCGGATCTTTCAGGACATCGTTCTTCACCTGATAAGACCAGAACTGGCGGGAGATTTCGAAAGACTCGTTGACCTTCACCGCCTTGCTGATGTCGATGGTGCCATCGGCTTTTTCCGGCGTGTAGTTCATTTCGCTAAAGGCGGAGTGGCCGGTACCGGCGTTGTTCCAGCCGTTGGAGCTCTCTTCCGCCACGCCGTTCATGCGCTCGTACATGTCGATGGTCCAGGTCGGCTCCAGCTCATGCAGATAGGTACCCAAGGTCGCGCTCATGATGCCGCCGCCGATCAACACCACGTCGACGGTTTTATTCTTCTCTTCAGCCGCTGCCTGCTGCGTAACGCTAAACAGGCTGAGACTGAAAATCAGGACGAGTAATTTTCTCATTGAATTAAATCTCTTGTGTGTAAATTCTACTCATTGCAGGTGAAAGAATTTAGCGGGAGTTACCCTGGAAAATAATGAAGCCGACCGCCCGGCGTGAGCCGATAGGCAGCGATAATGCCTTTTTGTTAATAGGGTTTTTAACGAAAAGTGAACTATTGCAGGCCGTCCGGATGCAAATTGATCGGTTCACGTTACTGGCGGGGTATTATTGTTTGCGAGAATGTTAAAAACTACTTTTGTAACTAAAAAAAATGAATATAAGCAAAAAACGGCCGGTTGCTGTCGCAGGAATAAACAGAGAGGGGAGAAAGGCCGTATAACCGCGTTATTTTCAGGGGTTAATTGTCGCGCAATTAAACGTTATTTCGTTATCACACAATAATTGCGGTTAAATTGCAAATACGCATCGGTAACCAATAATAAATGGCCGCCGTTGCGGGCGGCCAGGATTCACAAGGCGGTTACTTGATGCCCATCGCATCGCGCATGGTGAAGAACAGATCGGTCTGATCGGTCAACCCCACCACATTGGCGGCGTGCGGGCCATAGGCCGCGACGCGCAGCTGGGTGCCGGTGTGCCCCTGCGATTCTTCTTCCGAGTTGCCGTAGCTGAGGGTCATCGGCGCGCCGTCTTTGGTGGTCAGTGTCTGGGTCAGGCCCGGCGCTTTGGCGTCGGCGGCGACGATCTGGCTGGAGTGCGCGTGGTCGGCGGTGACGATCACCAGCGTGTTGCCGTCGGCGCGGGCGAAGGCCAGCGCTTTTTGCACCGCTTCGTCCAGATCGACGGTTTCACCAATCTGCCCGCACGGGTTGGCGGCGTGATCCTGCTTATCGATCGACGCGCCCTCTACCTGCAGGAAGAAACCGTTCGGGTTGTCTTTCAGCAGCGCGATCGCTTTTTCGGTCATCGCCGCCAGCGTTGGCGTGGCCGCGGTGCGCGCCGGGTTGTTTTCGCAGGTTACCGCCGGCTTGTCGAGGTTGCCGTGATAGCTGGCTTTCGGCCCCAGCCAGCGCACCGGCATGTTGCCGTCGGCGAACAGGCCCAGCAGCGGTTTTTGCTGATTGGCCAGGGTAACGGCCTGCAGTTCATCCGCATTGCTCACCCACTGGTAACCCTGCGCTGCCGCCTGGTCCTTCAGAGATTTTCCTTGCCATTCGCCGCTTTTCGCCAGTTGGTTGAAGGATTTCGCGCCGCCGCCCAGCGTGACGTCGGCGCGGGTTTTCAGCAACTGCTCGGTGATGGAGCCGCGGCCGCCGTTTTCCAGCGCGTTAGCAGCGCATTTCTCGCTGGTTTCCTCCGGGCCGTAGCATTTGCGCGAGGTGACGTGCGACACCAGCGCCGCCGGCGTAGCGTCCTGCAGTTCGGCGGTGGAGACGTTGCCGGTGGCCTTGCCGGCCGCTTTGGCGATCTCCAGCAGCGTTGGCTGGTCTTTGCCGTTCACGTCCACGCCGAGCGCGCCGTTATAGGTTTTCACCCCGGTGGCCCAGGCGGTGGCGGAGGCGGCGGAGTCGGTTACGTAATCCGGTTTGTGGGTTTTCTTGTCCAGCGAGTAGTGGGTGTATTGCCCGGTCAGCGGCAGAGCGTCGATACCCTTGAAGTAACCGCCTGCGCCTTCGGCGTAGTTACGCGCGGCGGTGATCTCGGAATCCCCCATGCCGTCGCCAATCAGCAGGATCACGTTTTTCACCGTTTTGTCCGACAGCGACGCCTTCAGCGCGGCGGTCTGATCGCCGGCCAGACGACGGGCACCGCCCGGCTCGGTGAGGGTGCCGCGCGCGGCGCGCTCGGTCAGGCCATCGGCATTGGCCGAGGTTTCCGCCGCGATGGCGGAAGAACAGAGCAGGGCGGACAGCACGGCGCCGGCGATCAGGGATACAGCAGGTTGCATGGGGTAAGCTCCTTGTCGTAATACAACAATGTAAATAACATCAAATTGTTACGTAAGGAGAGTAGAGCAGAGGGATGACAATTTTATGACAGCGAAAGACGGGATGGCCCGGCGGCCACCCCGTTTGGCGTCAGGCCGCGCGCGCCGGGATAGACAGCCCGCGCTGCACCGCCGGCCGCGCCAGACCTCGCTCCAGCCACTGCGCGACGCGCGGGAAACTGTCGAACTCCACCAGCTCGCGCGCCTCATAAAAGCCGATCAGGTTACGCACCCAGCCCAGCAGCGAGATATCGGCGATGGTGTAGTCCGCGCCCATGATCCAGTCGCGGCCTTCAAGGCGCGTTTCCAGCACGCCGAGCAGGCGTTTCGATTCGTTCTTGTAGCGCTCCAGCGGCCGTTTGTCTTCATACTCGCGTCCGGCAAACTTGTGGAAGAAACCGAGCTGGCCGAACATCGGGCCGACGGCGGCCATCTGGAAGAACACCCACTGAATGGTTTCATAACGCTGCGCCGGATCCTGCGGCAGGAAACGGCCGCTCTTTTCCGCCAGGTAGAGCAGAATGGCGCCGGATTCGAACAGCGGCAGCGGTCGGCCGCTGGGGCCATCGGGATCGATGATCGCCGGGATCTTGCCGTTCGGGTTCAGCGCCAGAAATTCCGGCGTCCAGGTTTCGTTGTTGCCGATGTCGATCAGGTGCGCTTCATAAGGCAGGCCGATCTCTTCCAACATGATGGATACTTTGACGCCGTTCGGCGTCGGCAGGGAATAGAGCTGCAGCCGTTCCGGGTGCTGAGCCGGCCAGCGTTTGACGATCGGGAATTGGGTGGAATCGAGCATGGAAACTCCTCGGGTTGGCGGGGTCGCTTAAGCGTACCCCTTGAGTATTGCAGTAAAACTACCCCGCCGCCGGGTTACACCGTGAGCTCAAAATGTGCGGCCAGCGCTTTTTTACCGGCGGGAGTCAGCTGCAGCTCGCGGCTGTCGAGCCGGCGGACGATCCAGCCGCGTTGAATAAAGGCGGCCAGCAGCGCGGCGCCCAGTGCGCCACCGAGGTGAGATCGGCGTTCGCTCCAGTCCAGGCAGCCGCAGGCGAAGCGGCGGCGGGTGGGGGCGGGGGAGCAATCGACGCCCAGCCGCGCCAGCGCGGCCTGACCGACGTCGCTTAACCGGTAGTCTTCCTCACCGCTCAGCCAGTTCAGCGCATGCAGCCGATCGTGCAGCTTCACCGCCACCTCGCCCGCCATGTGGTCGTAGCAGGTGCGGGCATATTGCAGCGTGGTGGGCGTGCTGCTTTTCACCGACGGGCGCGGTACGCCCGCCAGCGCCATCAGGCCTTCCAGCGCTTCGGCCACCGGCTGACCGGCCAGCCGGAAATAGCGATAGCGCCCCTGTTTGACGCAGGCGATCAGCCGCTGCTCCAGCAGTTTCGCCAGATGCGCGCTGGCGGTGGACGGGGCGACCTCGACCGCCGCGCTGAGCTCGGTGGCGGTGTAGGCGCGCCCATCCATCAACAGGCACAGCATGCGTGCCCGGGTGCGGTCGGCGATGGCGGCGCTCAACGCCGCTAAACGATCTTCTATGTCGATGTTATGCATACTTCGAGGTTAGGCGAAGTATGACTGCGCGTCCAGCGCTAGCCTGTGGTTATCGCCATCTGGTACCGAGGGAGAAAACCATGTCCGTATGTCCTTATGCCGCCGCGCTCGCCGCCGAGCCGCAGATGCACTATCGCGCCTTGCCGCCCCTGAGCTGGGATAGCGCATGGCAATGTTGGGTGGCCACTACGCCGCAGTGGGTGAGGGAAGCGCTGCTCAATGCCGATCTCGGCGTGCGGCCGGCCGATGAGCCGGTGCCGGCGGCCTTGCTGGAGACGCCGATGGCGCCGCTTTTCGCCGGGCTGGCGCGAATGCGCGACGGCGAGGAGCATCGCACGCTTAAGGCGGCGCTGCAGCGGGCGTTAGCTTCCTGCGACGATACTCTGATTCAGCAAACCGCGGCACTGTGCGCGGCGCGGTTAGCGTCAAAGGCCCCCGAGGCGGCGGCGATCACCCGCTTTAACTACGGGTTGCCGGTCTGCACCCTCGGCGCATTGTTGGGCGCGCCTGAAGCGCAGTGGCAACATCTTATCGACGACAGCCTGGACTTTGTCCGCTGTATCGCGCCCGGCGGCACGCAGCAGCAGCTGGCACGCGGCATTGCGGCGGCGCAGCGGCTCTGTGCCCGGCTGGCGACGGGGAATGGCGTGCTGCGCCAGGCCCTGGTGCGGGAGATCGGCGACGCCCGGCTTGTGTCGGCCAATGCGCTCGGCCTGCTGTTTCAGGCCTGTGAGGCGACGGCGGGCTGGCTCGGGCAGGCGTATTTGCTGGCACGGCAGAACGGCGAAGTGGACACCGCGCTGGATCGGGTGCGGGCGCTGACGCCACCTATCCAAAACACGCGCCGTTTCGTCTTACGCGAGACGCAGCTTGCCGGTTGTACGCTGCGCGTGGGGCAGACCGTCTTGCTGTTGCTCGGCACCGACGGCGAACTGGCCTTCGGCGCAGGGGCACACCGCTGCCCGGGCGAACGCTGGGCGAGGATTATCGCGCGCTGCGGCGTGGCGCATCTGTGTTCGCTGAATATTGATGAGCGGGCGTTGGAATCGGTGCGGTGGCGCCATTCCTACAATGCACGCGTACCTGAGTTTTACCGTTGAGAGGAAACGATAATGATCGCCGTGATTTTTGAACTGCAGGCCGCCGACGGGCAGCGTGATACCTATCTGGCGCTGGCGGCAGAGCTGAAGCCGCTGCTGGCGCAGATCGACGGATTCATTTCCATCGAGCGCTTTCAAAGCCTGGCCGATCCTGCGCGCCTGCTGTCGCTCTCCTTCTGGCGCGACGAGGCAGCGGTGCAGCAGTGGCGCAATCTCGAGCAGCACCGGGCGGCGCAGGCGCGCGGCCGTGGCGAGGTGCTGGCGCAGTATCGGCTGCGGGTGGCGGAGGTGGTGCGGGACTACGGGTTGGAGAAACGCGATCAGGCGCCGCAGGATAGCCGTGGCTATCACCGCACCTGAAGAAAGCCCGCCGGCGGCGGGCTTTCTTCGTCCGTTATTTCGCTTCGCTGCCCACCTTCATCGCCCCGGCGTAGCTGGCGCCCATCCCCCAGGCAGCGCCGTGGTCGCGGGCGATCTGCAATACGCCTCCCGCCGTGGCTTTGCGGCTCCAGTCCTGCTGCCATTCCAGCATCAACGCCACCCAGTTGATGGGCGTGGCGCCCGCCTGTATCAGGCGCTGCATGGCGTTGTTTTGGCTGTCTGGCGTAATGTCGCCGGTGACGTCCGACAGAATATAAACCTCATATCCCTCGCCCAGGGCGGACAGCGCCGGCAGCATCACGCAGCTGGCGGTCCACAGCCCGCCGATGATGATTTTCTTGCGGCCGGATTGTTTGATCAGATCCACCACGCGCCGATCCTGCCAGACGTTGATGGCGGTGCGATCGTACACCTGCAGGTCCGGGCGTGCCTGCGTCACCGGCTGGAATACCGGCCCGGCGAAGCTTTTGGCGTTGGCCGAGGCCAGAATGGTCGGCACGTTGAACACCTTGGCGGCCTTGGCGATACCGGTGGCGTTATTCACCAGGTTGGTTTGGTCGATAGAGGAAATGGTCATGCCGAACATGTCCTGCAGATCGACCAGCAGCAGCAGACTGTTCTCGGCCGTCAGCGGCTGCACATAACCCGCCTGGCGGCTGTCGGCGGCGGGGGATTGCGCCAACGCGGCGACGGGGGCGGCGGCGGCGCTCAGGCCGAGCATCAGGGCGAACAGGGTCTTTTTCATTATTAACTCCATGATTATCAGTAGATTAAATTCACTTCCCACTCAGGGAAGCGGTTGAATAAAGTCTACTGAGGTTGTTGAGGTTAATAATCTGTGTTTTATTGAATTTATAATTAACCAATAGGACATAATGTGGACGTGCTACTGACGATGCGCGCCTTTCGCCGCGTGGTTGAGCGCAACAGTTTTTATAAGGCGGCGGAGGATCTGGCGATCACGCCGGCGGCGTTGAGCAAGCAGATTAAGCAGTTGGAGAGCCGGTTGGGTACGCTGTTGCTGGTGCGCACCACCCGCAGCATGAGCCTGACCGAAGCCGGGCAGCTCTATTACCAGGAAGCCTGTCGGTTGCTCGGCGAGTTCGACGCGCTGGAGCAGACGGTTGCCGCCAGTGCGCAGCAGGTCTCCGGCACGCTGCGGGTCAATGCGCCGCTCTCGTTCGGCCTGACGGTGCTGTCGCCGCTGCTGCCGCCGTTTATGCAACGCTACCCGCAGCTGCAGGTGGAACTGACGCTGGACGACAGGGTATTGGACGTGGTGGCGGCCGGTTTCGATATTTCCTTGCGCATTCGCCGACGGCTGCCGGATTCTTCCCTCAGCGCCCGAGCACTGGGTGAAGTGCACCAGCGAATTTGCGCCGCACCCGGCTATTTGGCGCAGCACGGCGTGCCGCAAACGCCGAATGACTTGCCGCGGCACAGCTGTCTGGCCTATTCCCTGGCGGAAAGGCCGGGGCAGTTGCAGTTCACCGCCGGCGAGGAGAGCCTGAGCGTGACGTTCACTCCCCGGTTGATCGCCAACAACAGCCTGATGCTGCGGGACATGCTGGTGGCGGGACTGGGCATCGGTTCGCTGCCGTCGTTCGTGGCGGATCCCGAAATCGCCGCCGGCAGGCTGGTGCGGCTGTTCCCTGAACAGATTGCCGAAGCGCATCAGGTCTTCGCGGTTTACCCGACGCGCCGGCATGTGCAGCAGAAAGTGAGTTTATTCACCGAGTTTGTGCGAGAACAGGGATTGATGACGGCGAATTGACAACGGCGCACGGTTGTCATATTCCTTAGTTATGAAAAGATCCTATCGCCCATTCGCGCAAATTATTATCACCATGCTTCGTGTGGTGGGATAGCGCGTGTGTCGCCAATAAAAAACCCGCCGGCAAGGCGGGTTTTTTTATCCCCTTCCGGCAACGACCGGAGAACGGCATGAAAACCTACCCTGCAGTTTTACACCTGATGTGCGGCAAGGCCGGCGCAGGCAAATCGACGCTGGCGCAGCGTTTGGCGCAGCAACCGCAAACGCTGTTGCTGGTCGAAGATGCGTGGCTGGCGACGCTGTATGAACAGGAGATGGCCAGCTTGCAAGACTATGCGCGCTGTTCCGAACGGTTACGGCGGGCGCTGGGCGGGCACCTCGTTCAGCTGCTGCGCGGCGGCTGGTCCGTGGCGCTCGATTTCCCGATGAATACGCCGGACAGGCGGCGCTGGGCCAAAGCGTTGGCGGAGGAGGCCGGCGTCGCGCACTGCCTGCATTTTCTCGACGTCAGCCATGCGCAGTGCCTGAGCCGGATAACGCTGAGAAACGCGCGTGGCGAGCACCCGTTTACACTGAACGAAGCGGAGTTTGAGCGCCTGGCACAGTACTTTGTTCCCCCGGCGGAAGAGGAAGGGATGACCGTTTTGCGTTATGGCGAACAGAACTGAAAACCGGCGCCATGACGGCGCCGGCAACAGGGTTAGGATTCGGCGTTAAACGCGTTGTGGAAGGCGACTTCCGCACACGGCAGCGCGCCCTGGAAGGCGATGGCGCGGAAGTAGTCTTGCGGCACGCCCGGCAGGGTCAGCGCGGTCTGCGCCTGGAAGCCGAAACGGCCGTAATAGTTCGGATCGCCCAGCACCACGCAGCCTGCGGCGTGCCGTTCCTGCAGCTCGGCCAATAGCTGGCGGATCAGCCGGCTGCCGATCCCCCGGCTCTGACTGGCCGGCAGCACCGACACCGGCGCCAGCCCGTACCAACCGGCGGTGCCGTTGCTGAGTATGACCGGCGAGACGGACGCGTGCCCGATCGGTGTGCCATTGTGCTCAGCGACCAGCGACAGGGTGAGAGCGCCTGCCGCACGCAGCGCGTTGACGATAAACTGCTCGGTGTGGCTGCTGTGTTCGGCATGCAGGAACGCGGCGGCGGTCAGGGTGGTGATGGCGGCGATGTCGGCCGGCGTTTCGTGGCGTAAAGTGATGTTCATGGTTGTATCCTGATTAAATAAGGCTGAGCCGACCGGGCTACCTGCCCGGCCGGTATCGATGATTAACGGTTATCCAGCTGCGCACGCACGGCCTTGAGCCCGGCGAAGGTGACGCGATAAGGGCGCCCCTGGCGAGAGAGGATCAGGCGTTTGTTTTTGAGTTTGGTGAAGACGGCCAGTGAGCAGTCGGCCAGGCCGAGCCCTTCGC
Source organism: Serratia sp. 2880STDY5682894 (assembly GCF_001537385.1). Lineage (NCBI taxonomy): Bacteria > Pseudomonadati > Pseudomonadota > Gammaproteobacteria > Enterobacterales > Yersiniaceae > Serratia > Serratia sp. 2880STDY5682894. The sequence goes on from NZ_FCJA01000003.1 coordinate 243,132, forward strand.
GGGTGTAGCATTCGACGTGGGTGACGCGACCGGCGTCGTTGCGGGTGAAGGCGATATAGCCGCCTTTGGCCAACACGTGCAGCACGCGTTGTTCCGCTTTGGAAATGTTCATGTTGGGAGATCCTGTAATAACCCCAGATACGCGCATCCCCGCGCAAACGCGCGTCGGATACGTCAGAGTCCCTCGCCATACGGCAAGGAAGCGACTATCGGGTGGTTACAATCTCCAACATACAGGCCTCGGGCAGTGAAAAACGCCAGGGCGGCGTTTCAGCGCAGTTAATGTAGCCAATGGCCGGTTGGCTGTCAATTTGCCGGCGGCGCGGGCCGCCGGCACAAGGCCAATCAGAAAGGCTTGGTCGGCAGGTATTTGCCGTCCAGGGTGATCACTGCGCGTTCGCCACCGTCCGGATCGGCGACCTTTTTGATATCCAGCTTGAAGTTGATGGCGCTGATGATGCCGTCGCCGAACTGCTCGTGCACCAGCGCTTTCAGCGTGGAGCCGTAAACCTGCAGCATTTCATAGAAGCGATAAATGGTCGGATCGGTCGGCACGCCGCCGGGAATGCTGCCGCGCAGCGGGATGGTTTGCAGCAACAGCACCGCCTCTTCGTCCAGCCCCAGCTTGGCCGCTACCGTGCGCGCCGCCGGTTCCGGCAGCGCATGCTGCCCCAGCAGCGCGGCGGTGACGAACGCCAGGCTGAGACCGGTGCCCTCGGCCAGCGCGTCGAAAGTCAGGTTATGGCGGATCTTGGCGACCATAATGGTGTCGGTGAGCGCTTCGCGCGGGGCGGCGTTATGCAGAGAGTGTGTCATGTTAGCTCCTTTTGTTGGCTTAAAAACGGGCGATCGCCGGGGTGGCGGTCACGTCGGGATGGGTGGCGAGCGGCACGAAGCGGCGGGTTTCGCCGTCCAGCGCTTCGATAGCGCCGCTGGCGATGTCATAGACCCAGCCGTGCAGCGTCAGGCGGCCCTGATCCAGCGCCAGGGCGACGGAAGGGTGCGTTTTGATGTTGTTGAGCTGGGCGATGACGTTTTCGCGCACCATCGACGCGACCCGGGCCTCGTCGGAGGCGTGCGGATAAGCCTGATTGACCGCCTTCGCGGAATCGGCGTAACGCAGCCAGCCGGCGACCGTCGGCAGGTGCTCCAGACACTGGCAGGTGGCGATGGCGGTCATCGCGCCGCAGTCGGAATGGCCGCAGATCACGATATCCTCCACGCCCAGCGCGGCGACGGCGTACTCGACCGAGGCGGTAACCCCGCCGGGTTCGGGGCCGAAAGAAGGCACGATGTTACCGGCGTTGCGGATCACGAACAGATCCCCCGGCTCGCGCTGGGTGACCAGCTCCGGCACCAGGCGGCTGTCGGAACATGAGATAAACAAGGTGCGCGGGTTTTGGCGGGTCGCCAACTGCTGAAACAGCGCCGTGCGTTCAACAAAGGCTTCGCGCTGGAACTTCAGGAAGCCTTCAATCACCTCTTTCATCCGTTTCTCCATTGGGTGTCGTTATGCGATGGCGGCATGATGAACGCTTCTGGCTATAGGGTCTAAGACCCATTTATAATGCCAGCTATAGGTTTTACTAATAGCTGGGGCGCTATGCTGCTGCGACACATCCGTTATTTTCTGGCCGTTGCCGAACAGGGCAACTTCACCCGCGCCGCCGAAGCGCTGCACGTCTCGCAACCGACGCTGTCTCAACAGATCAAGCAGCTGGAAGACACACTGGGGGCGCCGCTGTTCGATCGCAGCGGCAGAGCCGTGCGCCTGACCGACGCCGGTGAGGCGTGGATGCGCTATGCGCGGCTGGCGCTGCAGGATCTGGACGCCGGCGCGCGGGCGATCCATGACGTGGCGACGCTGGCGCGCGGCCATTTGCGGCTGGCGATGACGCCGACCTTCACCGCCTATCTGGTGGGGCCGACGATCGATGCGTTCTACCGCCGCTACCCGGGGATTACCCTGAGCATCGAGGAGATGGCGCAAGAGCGAATTGAGGCGCTGCTGGCGCAGGATAGGCTGGATCTGGGCATCGCCTTCGAGATGGCGCAGTCGGCGGAGGTGGAAGCGGCGGCGTTGTTCAGCGAGACGCTGGAGCTGATGGTCGGCGCCGACCATCCCCTGGCGTCTCATCGCCGGCCGCTGACGCTGGCGGAGTGGCAACATCTGCCGCTGGCCTTGCTGAGCGGCGACTTCGCCACGCGGCAGTTTATCGATCGCTACTGCACGCAGCTGGGATTTCGGCCGCAGGTGGCGGTGGAGGCCAACGCGCTGGGCGCCATCGTCGAGATCGTGCGGCGCGGGCAGCTCGCCACGCTGCTGCCGGCCGCCATTGCGCGCGAGAACCGGCAGTTGAAAAAAGTGGCATTGGCCAACGCCATGCCGGTGCGGCAGGCGGTGTGGCTGCAGCGCAAAGGCGCTTACCGCAGCGCCGCCGCGCAGGCGTTTATTGCCGTCTTGCAGGAACAGGGCGTTACGCCAACGCCCCCCAGCGCTGCGTCATCCCCAGCAGATGCACCAGCCCGAAGCCGAGGCAAATCAGCGAGCTGACGACGATAAAGCGCTGGCTGCGGCCGGTATCGCGCAGGGCGAAGGGGCCGGCGACGCCGCGCAGCAGGTAGATGAAGGTAATGATAAACAGCGCGGGCCGCAGCAGCGGCAGCGGCGCGATCAGGCCCGCGCCGGAAAGCGCATACAGCGACCAAATAAACAGCACCAGCGCGATACCGGCGGTGACGACGGCCGGGAACTTTTTACCCGCTTCCGCCGCCTTAATGAAGCGATCGCCGGCGCCGCATAGCCGGTAGCCGCGCGGCCCGGCGGCGATCACCCAGATATGCAGCAGCGCGGCGATGGCGCTCAGCGCGGCGCCGATCAGCAGCGCGGTGTTATAGAGGTGCGGCATGGTAGCGCTTCCCTGTCAGAAAAGTGGTTGGCATGAAGCGTAGACCAGAAAAGGCGAATTAACCGAACGTAACAGGGAAGAGGAGCAAGTAATGAGACTGGCGTCGGGTATGCTGAGCGCATTGGCGCTGTGGAGCGGGCTGGCGATGGCGCAACCTGCGGCGCTGACGCTGCCCAGGGAAGACGGTTCGAGAATTCATTACTATCTGGACGCCGCGGTGCCCGGGCAATCGTCGGCGGCGCTGTTGGTGATCCTGCAAGGATCGGATTGCAACAGCGTGCGGCATATCCGCCTGCTGGCGCCGTTGCGGCAGGTGTTACCCGCCGCAGACCTGCTGACGGTGGAGAAATACGGCATCGACGACCGGTTGCCGTACCGCGAAGAAGTCCCGCGGCAGGATTGCCCGGACGCTTTTGTGCAGCATGACACGCCGCAGCGGCGGGTGAGCGATGTCACCCAGGTGCTGCAGGCGGTGATTGCGCGCAACGGCTATCAAAAGGTCGCGGTGCTGGGAGGCAGCGAAGGGGCGGTGATCGCCAATCTGGTGACGGCCTCCTCGGGCCGGATTGATGCCACCCTCGCGTTCAGCGGTGGCGGGCGCTGGTTTATCGACGACGTGCGCCACAGCGCTGCCGGCGCGCCGAAGGAAGAGATGGCCGGGCTGAACGCATTTTTGCAGCAGGTGATGACGGCGCCGCCGTTCCCCCTGAACGCCAGCGATCATGGCTATGCCTGGTGGCATGGCATGCTGAACATCGATCAGCTCGCCACGCTGCGCAGCATCAAGACGCCGGTGCTGATCGTGCAGGGCGACCAGGATCGCGCCGTTTCGCCGGGGGCGGTCGACAATATGATCGACGAATTGCGGGCCGCCGGCAAAACGAACATTACCTATGTCAATTACGCTGGATTGGACCATGTGATGCGGCGTGAAAATGGCGCCAGCGAGATGGCGCGGGTGGTGGCGGACATGCGCGCGTGGCTGGAGAAGCAGCTGCGCTGACCGGCCACCCATGGGCCTTACTCGGTGTGGCGCTCCCGGAACAGCAGAGTGGCTATCAGGCTGACGGTCAGCATGCCGGTCACGTACCACGCCGGCGCCAGCGGGTTGTCGCTGACATCCAGCAACCAGGTAACGATCAGCTGCGCCGAGCCGCCGAACAGCGTCACGCCGAAGGCGTAGATCATCGAGGTGCCGGTGGCGCGCACGTGGCGCGGCAGCGCCGAGACGATCAGCATGGTGCTGGACAGCATGTTGATGCCCAGCGCGCCGATCAGCAGGATGCGGAAGACGATCGCCAGCCACAGGGTTTGCGTGGCGCTGAGGAACCAGAAGGTTGGGTAAATCAGGATCAGTGCCGCAAAGATCGAGAACAGCAGCGGCCTTTTGTAATTCTGGATCCGATCGACATAGCGCCCGGCGTAATAGACCGCCACGATTTGCACCACGGAGGCGATGCAACTGAACAGATAGGCGGTCGGGCCGGCGATGCGGTAGGTCTGCATCATGTAGGTCGGCATGTAAAGCAGCACCACATAAACCATCACGGTGCCGGACATGATGACCAGCACACCCAGCAATAGGTCTTTAGCATGGTTGCTCACCAGGTCCCATACCGGATTCAGCGGTACCCGCGCACGATCCGGCTGTTCGCCGCTGTAGGTCTCTTCCAGGTGCTTACGGATATAGACGCCGACCGGAATGATCAGCAGGCCGATGATGAACGGCACGCGCCAGCCCCAGGCATACAGCGCCTCTTCCGACAGAAAATAGGTGAGCGCCAGCCCGCAAGAGGCGCCGAGCAGGGCGCTGACGCCCTGGCTGATCGCCTGCCAACTGACGAAAAAGCCGCGCTGATTGGCCCCGGCGGACTCCAGCAGTAGCGTGGTCGCTGAGCCCACTTCACCGCCGGCGGCGAAGCCCTGAATCAGGCGACCGACTACGATCAGCACCGGCGCCAGAACGCCGATTTGCGCATGGGTTGGCGCGAAGGCAATCAGGGCGGTGCCGACGCCCATCAGCACGATGGTCATCAGCATGGCGGCCTTGCGGCCGACCCGGTCGGCATAGGCGCCCAGCACCATGCTGCCCAGCGGGCGCATGATAAAGCCGACGCCGAACACCGCCACCGACATCAACAAAGAGCCGTAGGCGCTGTCGCTGGGAAAATAGAGTTTGCCGATGATGGCGGCAAAGAAGCTGTATACGGTGAAGTCGAAAATCTCCAGGCCGTTGCCCAGGCTGGCGCCGACAATGACTTTGTAATTTACCGCGCCTTTCTCTGCCGTTTGGCTTTTGGGCAAGGTTTTTTCAGCAGTGTTCATCGTTATCTCTCGCGATAGGTGGACGGTGTGTTGTTATTATTTTCTGGCCGTGGTGGCATTATCCGGGACGGCGATAACCGCCGCCCGAAGCGGCAACAGAATGGCAACGTCTCCTTTACATATACTTGTATGTACAACCCTGTGCAATATGAGGGCGGTTAACGGGATAACGCGGGTTTGATTTTTTTAAGATTTTGTATTTATATGTTTTTTTTGAATTTATAACGTGTGGCAGTGAGGTGATTTAGTGCCGATTTAGTGAGCTGTAGCGCATTAATCATCGAAAAAATCCTGGCATTTAAGAAGGGGGTCACAAAATGTCGCGTATAGCAGAATATGTGGCGATAGTCGGCAAGAAATAGAATTAAATAGAAGTGTGTTGACTGTATCAATGATTCTCAAGAGGTATTCAGGTGCGATTTATTCTTACCTGGTGCGGTATCTGGCGAGAATGTATTTCATTTTTTATTTTAATTAATACCGATAATTAATATGTTTTGTGAATTTGTTCGAGCTATTGTACGGTTTGCTGAGCGAAGCCTCCCCGTGACTTTCATCGGTATTATCCAACGCAGGTATGATTCATCCGTCGGCGCCGCTCAAAATGTCACCAAAACTTCCCGCGATCTCTGCACCCCGTTGTGGCATAATGCGCGCCAAATCACATTCCCTATGTATAAAGAGCGAGCGCTGTGTTAAGCACCAACAACATCACCATGCAGTTCGGCAGCAAGCCGTTGTTTGAAAACATCTCTGTTAAATTCGGCGGCGGCAACCGTTACGGCCTGATCGGCGCCAACGGCTGCGGCAAGTCCACCTTTATGAAAATCCTCGGCGGCGATTTGGCGCCGACCGGCGGCAACGTGTTCCTCGATCCGAACGAGCGCCTGGGTAAACTGCGTCAGGATCAGTTTGCCTTCGAACAATACAGCGTGCTGGACACCGTGATCATGGGCCACACCGAGCTGTGGGCGGTGAAGGAAGAGCGCGATCGCATCTACGCCATGGCGGAGATGAGCGAAGAAGACGGCTATAAAGTGGCCGATCTGGAAGTCGCCTACGGCGAGATGGACGGTTACACCGCCGAAGCGCGCGCCGGCGAACTGCTGCTTGGCGTCGGCATTCCGGTGGAACAGCACTACGGCCCGATGAGCGAAATCGCGCCGGGCTGGAAGCTGCGCGTGTTGCTGGCGCAGGCGCTGTTCTCCGATCCGGAAATCCTGCTGCTCGACGAACCGACGAACAACCTGGACATCGATACCATTCGCTGGCTGGAGCAGGTGCTGAACGAACGCAACAGCACCATGATCATCATCTCGCACGACCGTCACTTCCTGAACATGGTCTGCACCCACATGGCGGATCTGGACTACGGCGAACTGCGCGTTTATCCGGGCAACTACGATGAATACATGACCGCCGCCACCCAGGCGCGTGAACGTCTGCTGGCCGACAACGCCAAGAAGAAGGCGCAGATCAACGAGCTGCAATCGTTCGTCAGCCGCTTCAGCGCCAACGCCTCCAAATCCAAGCAGGCCACCTCGCGCGCCCGCCAGATCGACAAGATCCAGCTGGAAGAAGTGAAGGCCTCCAGCCGCCAGAACCCGTTCATCCGTTTCGATCAGGACAAGAAGCTGTTCCGTAACGCGCTGGAAGTGGAAGCGCTCACCAAGGGCTTCGACAACGGCCCGCTGTTCAGCAAGCTGAACCTGATGGTGGAAGTGGGTGAGAAGGTTGCGGTGCTGGGCGCCAACGGCATCGGTAAAACCACCCTGCTGAAAACGCTGGTGGGCGACGCACAGCCGGACAGCGGCACCGTGAAGTGGTCGGAAAACGCCCGTATAGGTTACTACGCGCAGGATCACGAATACGAGTTCGACGATACTCTGACCGTGTTCGACTGGATGAGCCAGTGGAAGCAGGAAAAAGACGACGAGCAGGCGGTGCGCAGCGTGCTGGGCCGTTTGCTGTTCAGCCAGGACGACATCAAGAAGAAAGTGAAGGTGCTGTCCGGTGGCGAGAAGGGCCGCATGCTGTTCGGCAAGCTGATGATGCAGCGCCCAAATATTCTGGTGATGGACGAACCGACCAACCACCTGGATATGGAATCCATCGAATCGCTGAACATGGCGCTGGAGATGTACGAAGGCACGCTGATCTTCGTCTCCCACGACCGTGAGTTCGTCAGCTCGCTGGCGACGCGCATTCTGGAAATCACCCCGAACAAGGTGATCGACTTTACCGGCAACTACGAAGACTATCTGCGCAGCCAGGGCATCGTGTAACCCTCGCGGCAACGCATCAGGGCGGGAATTATCCCGCCCTTTTTTTATCCGTCATTCCCCGCCGCACACCTCGCAGTGCGGATCCTTCGGCAGTTTCATCTCGCGGAACTGCATGCTCATCGCATCGAACATCAACAGCTTGCCGCGCAGCGGCTGACCATAGTCGGCCAGCAGCTTAATGGCTTCCATCGCCTGCAGGGTGCCGATAGTGCCGACCAGCGGCGCCATCACGCCCGCTTCAACGCAGGTGAGGGCGCTGTCGCCGAACAGCCGGCTCAGGCAGCGGTAGCAGGGCTCGCCCGGCTGATAGGTGAACACGCTGAGCTGGCCTTCCATACGGATCGCCGCGCCGGAAACCAGCGGCCTCTGCTGCGCGTGGCACAGGCGATTCAGGGCGTCGCGCGCCGCCACGTTGTCGGTGCAGTCCAGCACCAGATCGCAGGCAGCGATCTCTGCCGCAATCGCCTCATCTTCCAAACGGCCGTTGATCGCGTCGATGCGGATATGCGGATTAATGGCGCTCAGTTCCTGCCTGGCGGAGGCGACTTTGCTCTGGCCGATGCGATCGTCGCGGTGCAGGATTTGGCGCTGCAGGTTGGAGAGCGAGACGGTGTCGAAATCCACCAGTACCAGATGGCCGACGCCGGCCGCCGCCAGGTAAGGCGCGGCGGCGCAGCCCAGCCCGCCCAGCCCGGCGATCAGCACGCGGGCGGCCTTCAGCTTCTCCTGGCCGTCGAAGTCAAAGCCGCGCAGCACGATCTGGCGGTTGTAGCGCAGCGCTTCGGCGTCGGTCAATTCCGGCAGCATGCTCAGCTCCTCAGCAGGGCGTTGAACGGCTCGATCTCCACCGTTTCGCCTACCGCCACCGAACCGCGTTCGCGCTCCAGCACGATGAAACAGTTGCCCTGGCTGTAGGAGCTGAAGACGTGCGAGCCCTGGTGGCCAGTGGTGCTGACCTCCAGTTCGCCCGCAGCGTTGCTGCTGAACACGCCGCGCTGGAAATCGAGGCGGCCCGGCGATTTCTTCAGCGGCGTCAATGCGCGCGCCCGCAGGCGCGGCGGCAGGCGCCAGTCGCTGTGGCCGGCCAGCTTCGCCAGCAGCGGTTGCACCAGCTGGTAGAAGGTCAGGGCGGCGGAAACCGGGTTGCCCGGCAGGCCGCAGAACCAGGCGTGGCCCAGCTTGCCGAAGGCGAAGGGTTTGCCGGGTTTGATCGCCAGCTTCCAGAAGCTAACCTGGCCCAGCTCGTCGAGCATCTGTTTGGTGTAGTCGGCCTCGCCGACCGAGACGCCGCCGCTGCTGATGACCACGTCGGCCTGGCTGTCCGCCCGTTCGAAAGCGGCGCGCAGCGCATCGCGATCGTCGCGGATAATGCCGAGATCGAGCACCTCGCAGCCCAGCTGTTCCAGCATCAGGCGCACCGCGAAACGGTTGGTGTCGTAGATTTGGCCCGCCTGCAGCGGCTGGCCGACCGGCTGCAGTTCGTCGCCGGTAGAGAACACTGCCACCTTCAGCTTACGCATTACCTGCACTTCGGCGACGCCAAGCGAAGCCAACAGCGGCAGCTGCGCGGCGCCCAGCTTCACGCCCGCCGGCAACACGCTCGCGCCCCGGCGAATGTCTTCACCCGCCAGACGGATATTCTGGCCGGCTTCAACCGGCGCGGTAAAACGCACGCCCTGGTCGCTCACCTCGGCCTGTTCCTGCATGACCACCGCGTCCGCCCCGGCCGGGATCGGGGCGCCGGTCATGATGCGCACGCAGCTGTTGGCCGGCCATTGGCCGTCGAACGGCGCACCGGCGAAGGCCTTCCCGGCGACCGGCAGCGGCGCATTGGCCGCCAGGTCGGCGAGGCGCAGCGCATAGCCGTCCATCGCCGAGTTGGCGAACGGCGGCACGTCGAGCGGCGAGACCACCGGCGCGGCGGTGATGCGGCCGGCGGCGGCGGTCAGGGCAACGGATTCGGTCTGCTGCAGCGGGGCGATCTGCCCGAGCATTTTTTCCAGCGCTTGCTCCAGGGAGATGAGATCGGAAGTATGGCAATGATCCATAAAGGGAACTCCGTAATCAGGGTGCGCTAAAATAGCGACAAAGTGCGGGTATTATGGCAGAGAACGCCGGGGGGGAGAACGGGTTATGCTTGCCATCTTTCGTACTGCGGCGCCGGGGCGAACGGGTATAAACTGCGCAAAACAGAGGAGAATCATGATGCATAAACAGGTTATCGAGTTCTGGTTCGACGAGATCGAACCGATCATGTGGTTTAAAAAGGACGACGATTTCGATCGTCTGCTGCACAGCCGTTTCGGCGAAATCTGGCGGGCAGCGGCGGCGGGGGAGCTGGCGCACTGGCGCGACACCATCGAAGGGCGCCTGGCGGAGGTGATCGTGCTCGATCAGTTCAGCCGCAACCTGTTCCGCGGCACGCCACAGTCGTTCGCCTGCGACGGCATGGCGCTGATCCTGGCGCAGGAGGCGATCCGCAGCGGCGAGTGCGAACGGCTGAGCCGCGAGCAGCGTGGCTTCCTCTATCTGCCGTTCATGCATTCGGAATCGCCGCTGATCCACCAGCAGGCGCTGGTGCTGTATACCGAGCTCAACAACGGCGACCAGCTGGAGTTCGAGCTGCGGCATAAGGCGATCATCGATCGTTTCGGCCGCTACCCGCATCGCAATGCGATATTGGGGCGCACCAGCACGCCGGAAGAAGAGGCCTTTTTACAACAGCCTGGATCGGGTTTTTAATCGTTGGATCATCTGCGCCCGGCCGGGGAAAAAACAGCAGGCCGGGCGCCGCAATAAGCGTTATTCAGCGCGAACGTTTATTTCCTTACGCCATGCCGCTATTTCCGCACGTGAAATTACCAATAATCTCAGCCGCAGGATCGGCGGTTTGCCGTTTTTTATAACCTGCTGTTTTTATTCCAATAAGCTATTTCAAGGTGCGAAACGGTCTAAGCGCGCTACGCTAAAAGCGGGGCGTGGACGTTATGCTGTACTTCCACTGCAGGACTAAATAGAGTCGAAAAAGACTGAATAATAATGATACCGCGCTCAGCTTATTCGCTGCGCAACGGCGGGATTAACACAGGGTGTCAGGCAAATGAGCAAACCAGTGATTGCCATTCATGGCGGCGCGGGCGCAATTACCCGGGCGGCGCTGAGTGCGGAAAAAGAACGGCTGTATATCCAGGCGCTGTCCGAGATCGTGGCCGCCGGGCAGGCGATACTGGCGCAGGGCGGCAGCGCGCTGGACGCGGTGACCGAAGCGGTGCGGCTGCTCGAAGAGTGCCCGCTGTTCAACGCCGGCAAAGGCTCGGTGTTTACCCATCAGGGCACTCACGAACTGGACGCCTGCGTGATGGACGGCCGCACCTGCGATGCCGGCGCTGTCGCCGGCGTCAGCTGCATCCGCAACCCGGTGCTGGCGGCGCGCGCGGTGCTGGAAAACAGCGAACACGTGCTGTTTGCCGCCGAAGGCGCCGAGAAGTTTGCCGCCGCCCACGGCCTGGAAATGGTTACCCCTGACTTCTTCTTTACCCAGGAACGTTTCGATCAGCTGCACCGCGCCCAGGCGGAGCAGGGCCGGGTATTGCTCGATCACGACGGTGCGGCGCAGGCCGGCGATCCGCTCGATCCCGATCGCAAATTCGGCACCGTCGGCGCGGTGGCGCTGGATGCGCTGGGCAACCTCGCCGCCGCCACCTCCACCGGCGGCATGACCAACAAGCAGGCCGGGCGGGTAGGCGACACGCCGATCATCGGCGCCGGCTGCTATGCCAACAACGCCACGGTGGCGGTCTCCAGCACCGGCACCGGCGAAATCTTCATGCGCGGTGTGGCGGCCTATGACGTCTCCGCCCTGATCGAGTATGGCTGCCTCAGCCTGCAGGCCGCCAGCGATCGGGTGGTGATGGAGAAGCTGCCGGCGCTCGGTGGCAGCGGCGGCATGATCGCCGTCGATCGCCACGGCAATATCGCGCTGCCGTTCAACTGCGAGGGGATGTATCGCGGTTTTGGTTATGTCGGCGATGCGCCGTCCGTCGGGATTTACCGCTAAGCGTTCACCGGGAGGGTGCATGACCGACGTTTCATTCCGGCCCGCCGGCAGCGGGTTGTCACTGCCGCCGCAGCGGGTGCTGACGGTGCGCGATCTGAGCATCAGCTTTCCTCAACCGGATGGCGCCGTGGCAGCGGTGCGTAACCTGTCGTTCGATCTCGATCGCGGCGAGACGCTGGCGATCGTCGGTGAGTCCGGCTCCGGTAAATCGGTGACTTCGCTGGGGCTGATGCGGTTGGTGGAGCAGGGCGGCGGGCGCATCGTCAGCGGCGCCATGACGCTGCGCCGGCGCGACGGCGCGCTGCTCGATCTGGCGCGCGCCCCGCAGAGCACGCTGCGCACGGTGCGCGGTGCCGACATGGCGATGATCTTTCAGGAGCCGATGACCTCGCTGAACCCGGTGTTTCCGGTCGGCGAGCAGATCGCCGAATCGCTGCGCCTGCATCAGGGCATGGATCGCCGCAGCGCGCGCCAGGAGGCGCTGCGCATGCTCGATCTGGTGCGTATTCCGGAGGCCAAAGAGGTGCTGGGGCGCTACCCGCACCAGCTTTCCGGCGGCATGCGCCAGCGGGTGATGATCGCCATGGCGCTCTCCTGCAAGCCGGCGTTGCTGATCGCCGATGAGCCCACCACCGCCCTCGACGTCACCATTCAGGCGCAGATCCTGCAGCTGATCCGCGTGCTGCAACAGGAGATGCAGATGGGGGTGATCTTCATCACTCACGACATGGGCGTGGTGGCGGAGATCGCCGATCGGGTGCTGGTGATGCGCCGTGGCGAACAGGTGGAACAGAATCGGGTGCGCGAGCTGTTTGCCGCGCCGCAGCAGGCCTATACCCGGGCGCTGTTGGCGGCGGTGCCGAAGCTGGGGGCGATGGCCGATCGGCCGCTGCCGGCGAAGTTTCCGCTGCCGGGCGGCGAGGAGGATACGGCGCCGCAGGATACCGTACCGCCCGGCGCCGCGCCGATTCTGCGAGTGGAGCATCTGGTTACGCGCTTTGATCTGCGCGGCGGACTGTTCAATCGGGTCACTCGCCGGGTGCACGCGGTGGAAAACGTCAGTTTCGATCTTTACCCCGGCGAGACGCTGGGGCTGGTGGGCGAGTCCGGCTGCGGCAAGTCCACCACCGGGCGCTCTCTGCTGAAGCTGGTGGACAGCCAGAGCGGCACTATCACCTTCGCCGAGCGGCGGATAGACCAATTGAAGGGGGCGGCGCTGCAGCACCTGCGGCGCGATATTCAGTTCATCTTTCAAGATCCCTACGCCTCGCTCGATCCGCGCCTGACGGTCGGTTTTTCCATCATGGAGCCGCTGCTGGTGCACAACGTGATGCGCGGCCGGGAGGCGGAGCAACGGGTGGCCTGGCTGCTGGAACGCGTCGGCCTGCTGCCGGAGCATGCGCGCCGCTACCCGCACGAATTCTCCGGCGGCCAGCGCCAGCGTATCTGCATCGCGCGTGCGCTGGCGCTGAACCCGAAAGTGGTGATCGCCGATGAGGCGGTCTCGGCGCTGGACGTGTCGATTCAGGCGCAGATCGTCAATCTGTTGCTCGATCTGCAGCGCGAATTCGGCATCGCTTTTCTGTTTATTTCACACGACATGGCGGTGGTGGAGCGCATCAGCCACCGGGTGGCGGTGATGTACCTCGGGCAGATCGTCGAGATCGGCCCACGGCAGGCGGTGTTCGACAATCCGCAGCACCCCTACACCCGCAAGCTGATGGCGGCGGTGCCGGTGGCCGATCCCGCTCATGCCCACAAACGGCAGCCGCTGCCGGCAGATGAGATCCCGAGCCCGGTGCGCGCGCTGGGCGATGAACCCGTTACCGCACCGCTGGTGCAGGTTGGCGCCGGGCACTTTGTCGCCCGCCACCCGATCGCCGGTGCTTTTTAAAGACCTCAGGAGAGACAAGCGACATGAAGCACACATTCAAACGCAATGCGCTGTTGGCCGCCGTACTGCTGGCGGCGGGAACCGGCCCGGTCTGGGCGGCGAAGGACGCGGTGATCGCCGTGGCCTCCAATTTCACCACCCTCGATCCTTACGACGCCAACGACACGCTGTCGCAGGCGGTGGCCAAGTCTTTCTATCAGGGGCTGTTCGGCTTCGACAAGGACATGAAGCTGGTGAACGTGCTGGCGGACAGCTATGAGGTCAGCAAAGACGGCCTGACCTACACGGTCAAACTGCGCCAGGGGGTTAAATTCCACGACGGCACCGCGTTCAACGCCGAGGCGGTGAAGGTAAACCTCGATCGCGCCAGCAACCCGGACAGCCACCTCAAGCGCTACAACCTGTTCAAGATGATCGACAAAACCGAGGCGGTGGACGCCAATACGGTGAAGATCGTGCTGAAGGCGCCGTTCTCGGCGTTCGTCAACAACCTGGCGCACCCGGCGGCGGCGATCATCTCGCCGGCGGCGCTGAAGCAATACGGCAAAGAGATCGGTTTCCACCCGGTCGGTACCGGGCCGTATCAGTTCGTGACCTGGAACCAGACCGATTTCGTCAAGGTGAAGAAGTTCGACGGCTACTGGCAGCCGGGGCTGCCGAAGCTCGACAGCATCACCTGGCGCCCGGTGGTGGATAACAACACCCGCGCGGCGATGCTGCAGACCGGCGAGGCGACCTTCGCCTTCCCGATCCCTTACGAGCAGGCCAAGGTGCTGGAGGGCAACGCCAAGTTGGACGTGGTGGCAGCCCCGTCTATCCTGCAGCGTTACATCAGCATGAACGTCACCCAAAAGCCGTTCGACAACCCGAAGGTGCGCCAGGCGCTGAACTACGCCATCAACAAGGACGCGCTGATCAAGGTGGCGTTCGCCGGTTACGCGGTGCCGGCGGAAGGCCCGGTGCCGCCGGCGATCGACTTCGCCGCCCGCTATAAGCCGTGGCCGTACGATCCGGCCAAGGCGCGCGAGCTGCTGAAAGAGGCCGGCTACCCGAACGGCTTCACCACCACGCTGTGGTCTTCCCACAACCACAGCACCGCGCAGAAGGTGCTGCAGTTCACCCAACAGCAGCTGGCGCAGGTGGGGGTGAAAGTGACGGTGACGGCGATGGATGCCGGGCAGCGTGCGGCGCAGGTGGAGAGCGTCGGGGTGAAGGACACCGGGGTGCGGCTGTTCTACACCGGCTGGTCGGCCTCGACCGGGGAAGCGGACTGGGCGCTGTCGCCGCTGTTCTCTACCCAGGCGGCGCCGCCGAAGCAGTTCAACACCGCGTTCTACAGCAACCCGCAGGTGGACAAGGATCTGACCGACGCGTTGGCGACCACCGATCGCGCCGAGAAGCAGAAACTGTATCAGGACGCGCAGGATCGCATCTGGGCCGACGCGCCCTGGATCTTCCTGGCGACCGAACGTCTGTTGTCGGCCAACAGCAAACAGCTGAGCGGCTTCTACGTGATGCCGGATACCTCGTTCAACTTTGATAACGCCGATCTGAAATAAGGCGCCCATCCCCGCCTGCGGCCAAGCGGCGGCGGGCGGGGGAAGGAATGAGATGCTCAATTATTTTCTGAAACGACTGCTGGGCCTGATCCCGACGCTGCTGATCGTGGCGGTGCTGGTGTTCCTGTTCGTCCACCTGTTGCCGGGCGATCCGGCGCGGCTGGCGGCGGGGCCGGAGGCCGACGAGGCGGTGGTGCAGCTGGTGCGCAAGGATTTGGGGCTGGATAAGCCGCTGCCGCAGCAGTTCGCGCACTTCTTCGTCAACGCGCTGCGGGGCGACTTCGGCATCTCGATGGTGTCCAAACGCCCGGTGAGCGAAGAGATCGCCTCGCGCTTTATGCCGACCTTCTGGCTGACCGTCACCAGCATGCTGTGGGCGGTGGCGTTCGGCCTGGCGATCGGCGTGGTGTCGGCGGTGTGGCGCAACCGCTGGCCGGATCGCCTCGGCATGACGCTGGCGGTGTCGGGGATCTCGTTCCCGGCCTTTGCGCTCGGCATGCTGCTGATGCAGGTATTCTCGGTCGAGCTGGGGTGGCTGCCGACGGTGGGCGCCGACAGCTGGCGGCACTACATTCTGCCTTCGATCACCCTGGGGGCGGCGGTGGCGGCGGTGATGGCGCGCTTCACCCGCGCTTCGTTCGTCGAGGTGCTGCAGGAGGACTACATGCGCACCGCGCGCGCCAAGGGCGTGCGGGAAAGCGTGGTGGTGATGAAACACGGCCTGCGCAACGCGATGATCCCGGTGGTGACCATGATGGGGCTGCAGTTCGGCTTCCTGCTCGGCGGTTCGATCGTGGTGGAGAAGGTGTTCAACTGGCCGGGGTTGGGGCGGTTGCTGGTGGACTCGGTGGAGATGCGCGATTACCCGGTGATCCAGGCTGAGGTGCTGCTGTTCTCGCTGGAGTTCATCCTGATCAACCTGCTGGTGGATATGCTGTACGCGGCGATCAACCCGGCGATTCGTTATCAATGAGGACGCGGCATGATTAAGCATTGGCGGCGCAACGCCGCACTGAAGGCGATGCCGCTTATCGACCCCAACGCGGTACGCACGCCGTGGAGCGAGTTTTGGCGGCGTTTTCGTCGCCAGCGGGCGGCGCTGGTCGCCGGCCTGCTGGTGCTGCTGCTGATTGCGGCGGCGCTGCTGGCGCCTTATCTGGCACCGTTCGATGCGGAAAACTATTTCGATTACGACCGGCTGAACGAAGGGCCTTCGCTGATGCACTGGCTGGGCGTGGATTCCCTCGGGCGCGATATCTTCAGCCGCATCCTGATGGGCACGCGCATTTCGCTGGCGGCCGGGGTGTTCTCGGTGCTGGCGGGCGGGGCGATCGGCACCTTGCTGGGGCTGCTGGCCGGCTACTATGAAGGCTGGTGGGATCGCCTCACCATGCGCGTCTGCGACGTGCTGTTTGCGTTTCCCGGCATTCTACTGGCGATCGGCGTGGTGGCGATCATGGGCAGCGGCATGGCCAACGTGATCGTTGCGGTGGCGATCTTCAGCATTCCGGCCTTCGCCCGCCTGGTGCGCGGCAATACGCTGGTGCTGAAGCACCTGACCTATATCGAATCGGCGCGCAGCATCGGCGCCTCGGACTGGACCATCATCCTGCGGCACATTCTGCCGGGCACCCTGTCTTCGATCGTGGTCTATTTCACCCTGCGCATCGGCACCTCGATCATCACCGCCGCCAGCCTGTCGTTTCTGGGCCTGGGCGCCCAGCCGCCGACGCCGGAGTGGGGGGCGATGCTCAACGAGGCGCGCGCCGATATGGTGATCGCGCCGCACGTGGCGATCTTCCCCAGCCTGGCGATATTCATCACCGTGCTGGCCTTCAACCTGTTGGGGGACGGATTGCGCGATGCGCTCGATCCGAAACTGAAGGGGTGAGGGTATCGCTGAATTGGCATACCCCTGTTTTAGAGTTTTTTGATGAAGATTTGACCGGTGTATATTACAGGGATGAGGAATGGGTATGACACATGAGATGGCTGCCGTACGTATTTCACAGATCGGGAAGGCCGTTGGTAATGCCAATGAGCATAGGAATCAAATTAAAGCTGCCATCGATTTTCTGATTGATGGCTTTTGAAGAAATCCGGGCGGTTTAACCGCCCGGATTTTTTTATCAGCGGAACAGGTGCTCGGCGTGGAAGCGCAGGTGATCCTCCACGAAGGTGGCGATGGTGAAGTAGCTGTGATCGTACCCCGGCTGAATGCGCAGCGTCAGCGGCCAGTCGCGCTGGCGCGCCAGCTCCGCCAAGCGCGCCGGCTGCAGCTGGTCGGCCAGGAACTGGTCGTCGTCGCCCTGGTCGATAAGGACCGGCATTTTTTCCGCGCCGCTGGCCAGCAGATGGCAACTGTCGTACTGCAGCCACTGGCTTTCGTCGCTGCCCAGATAGGCGGTGAACGCCTTGCGGCCCCACGGCACCTGGCACGGGTTCACGATCGGCGCGAACGCCGATACCGAGCGGAAGCGCTGCGGATTGCGAAACGCCATCATCAGCGCGCCGTGGCCGCCCATCGAGTGGCCGAAGATCGACTGACGATCGCTGACGCTGAAGTGCTGTTCGATCAGCGCCGGCAGTTCGGCGCTGATGTAGTCGTACATGCGGAAATGGCGATCCCACGGCGCCTGGGTGGCATTCAGGTAGAACCCGGCGCCCTGGCCCAGATCGTAGCCTTCGTCGTTCGGCACTTCGTCGCCGCGTGGGCTGGTGTCCGGCATCACCAGCACCAGACCCAGCTCGGCGGCGATGCGCTGCGCGCCGGCTTTCAACGTGAAGTTCTCGTCGTTGCAGGTCAGCCCCGACAGCCAGTACAGCACCGGCGGCGGGTTGTCATCGCGCGGCGGCGGCAGGTAGATGCTGAATGTCATGTTGCAATTCAGGCTCTGCGCCGCGTGGCGATAGCGCTGTTGCCAGCCGCCGAACATGCGGTGCTCTTCGAGAAGTTCCAATGACAGCGTCATCTCTGCCTCCTGGCTTATTGGTCGAAGTGGATGACGGAACGGATCGATTTGCCTTCGTGCATCAAATCGAACGCTTCGTTGATCTGCTCCAGCCCCATGGTGTGGGTGATAAAGTCGTTCAGCGCGAATTCGCCGTCCAGATAGCGCTCGACGATGCCCGGCAGCTGCGAACGGCCCTTAACGCCGCCGAACGCCGAACCACGCCAGACGCGGCCGGTGACCAGCTGGAACGGACGGGTCGAAATCTCTTCGCCGGCGCCTGCGACGCCGATGATCACCGATTCGCCCCAGCCCTTGTGGCAGCACTCCAGCGCGGAACGCATCACGTTGACGTTGCCGATGCACTCGAAGGAGAAATCGACGCCGCCGTCGGTCAGCTCGACGATCACTTCCTGAATCGGCTTGTCATAGTCTTTCGGGTTGATCAGATCGGTGGCGCCCAGCTTGCGGGCCAGATCGAACTTGCTGGTGTTGATGTCGATGCCGATGATGCGGCCCGCGCCGGCCATCTGCGCGCCGATGATCGCCGACAGGCCGATGCCGCCCAGGCCGAAGATCGCCACGGTGTCGCCCGGTTGCACTTTGGCGGTGTTCATCACCGCGCCCATGCCGGTGGTCACGCCGCAGCCCAGCAGGCACACTTCTTCCAGCGGCGCTTCCTTGTTGATTTTCGCCAGTGAGATTTCCGGCACCACGGTGTACTCGGAGAAGGTGGACGTGCCCATGTAGTGGAAGATCGGCTTGCCGTCCTTGAAGAAGCGCGTGGTGCCGTCCGGCATCAGCCCTTTGCCCTGGGTGGCGCGGATCGCCTGGCACAGGTTGGTCTTGCCGGATTTACAGAATTTGCACTCGCCGCACTCCGGGGTGTAGAGCGGGATCACGTGATCGCCGACCGCCACGCTGGTGACGCCTTCACCGACCGCTTCCACCACGCCGCCGCCCTCGTGGCCGAGGATCGCCGGGAACACGCCTTCCGGATCTTTGCCGGACAGGGTGTAGGCATCGGTGTGACAAACGCCGGTGGCGACGATCCGCACCAGCACTTCGCCTTTTTGCGGTGGCATCAGCTCGACTTCTTCGATCTTCAGCGGCTGGTTCGGGCCCCAGGCAACGGCGGCGCGGGTTTTGATCATCTCCATCATAGTCTCCTCAGTGGTTTTCTTTTTAAATCAGGCGATATCGACAACGTCTGATAAATCGTTGGGGGTGCTTTCATCAACAGCGGCGGTTTCCGTCTGTTCAATAATCAACTCTTTCAGCGCGCGCACGTTCGGCCCGAACGCGTCGCGGCGCCACAGCAACCAGGTGGCGGTGTCGGCCACGTCCGGCGGCAGGGTATGAACCCGAACCCGCTCATGGCCCGGCAGCAGGCTCAGCACCGAATGCGGGATCATCGCCAGCCCGGCGCCGCTGGCGACGCAGGCCAGCATGGCGTGATAGGACTGGATCTCCATAATTTGCCCCGGCCGCGCGCCTTCGCGCTTGAACCAGGCCTCCAGCCGCAGGCGGTAGGAGCAGCTGGCGCGAAAGGCGAACAGCGTTTCGCCATTGGCGTCTTTGGCGCTGTGGATCGGCGCGTGATCGAGACAGGAAATCACCACCATATGTTCAGGATAGGCGATGCAGCCGTTCAGCTCGTCATAGGGTACCGGGCCGTCGACCAGCGCCGCGGCCAGCGTGCCGGCGCGCACCCGATCGGCGATTTCGCCGGAGGTGCCGGTGGTCAGCGACAGCGAAACCTGCGAGAAGCGCTGGTGGTAAGCCGCCAGCAGCGAGGGCAGGCGGGTGGCGGCGGTGCTCTCCATCGAGCCGAGGGCGAAGTTGCCCGCCGGTTCGCCGGCGTGGGTGATGCTCATCGCCTCATCGCTCAGTGCCAGGATGCGGTTGGCGTAGCACAGAAAGTTATGGCCCATCGGCGACAGGCGCAGGCGCTGTTTTTCGCGGATAAACAGATCGGCGCCCAGCTCCTGCTCAAGCTGGCGCAGCCGGGTGGTCAAATTCGACGGCACGCGGTGCAGCTGCTCGGCGGCGCGGGCGACCGAGCCGGTTTCCGCCACGCAGCAGAACATGCGAAGCTGGGTCAGATCCATAATATTCTCGTTTCGTGATGAACTTGATAACTATTATTCAGTTTTTGTGAGTTTAATACTGCGGCATGATACTGGCAACTTTCTTTTAACCTTTTGGATACCGGTATGGCTTTACGTATTGCCTTGAGCGGTTTTGCCGCGCTGATCGTCGCGATGGGCATTGGCCGCTTCGCTTTCACTCCCCAGGTGCCGCTGATGCTCGCGGAGCACCAGTTCAGCCTCACCGGCGCCGGGCTGGTGGCGGCGATCAACTATTTGGGCTACCTGTGCGGCGCCTACGACGCGATGCGCGCCACGCGCCACGTCGAGCGGCGCCTGTGGTTGGGCGTGTGGGGCGCGGTGGTGCTGACGCTGCTGTCGGCGCTGGCGCAGGATGAATGGACGCACGGTGCGCTGCGCTTCGTCATCGGCTGGGCCAGCGGCTGGGCGATGGTGCTGGTGGCGGCCTGGACCAACGAGCGGTTGGCGCACTACGGCCGGCCGGCGCTGAGCGCGGCGGTGTTCGCCGGGCCGGGCGCCGGCATCTTCCTCAGCGGCATGCTGGCGGTGGGCATCAACACGCTGGGGCTGACGGCAGCGCAGGCCTGGCTGGTGTATGGCGGGCTGGCGCTGGTGTTGGTCGGAGGAATTAGCGCCTTTCTGCCGCGCAGCGGCGAGCTGCATCGCCCGGACGTGGCCCCGGAGCCGCTGCTGCTGACGCCGGCGCTCAAACGCCTGGTGTGGAGCTACAGCCTGGCCGGGTTCGGCTATATCCTGCCGGCGACGTTCTTGTCGCAGATGGCGGCGGCACGTTTTCCCGGTAGCCTGTTCGCGCAGTTCGTCTGGCCGGTGTTCGGCGGCGCGGCGGTGCTGGGGATCGTTATCGGCATTTTGACTCGCCACAGGCTGACCACCCAGAGCCGGCTGGCGATCACGCTGTGGATACAGGCGCTGGGCGTACTTAGCGCCGAAGTGGTGCCGGGCGTGGCCGGCCTGGCACTCGGGGCGTTGCTGACCGGCGGCGGTTTTCTCTGTGTGGTGCAGCTCGCCCTTCAGCACGGCCGTGAACTGGCGCCGCGCCATGCGCGTTACATGGCCGGGTTGCTGACCACCGGTTATGCGATCGGCCAGCTGGTTGGGCCGATGCTGTCGGCGCTGTCGACCGCCATGACCCATCGGCTGGAGCCGGCGTTGTACGTGGCGGTGGCGGCGCTGTTGGTGGCCGGTGCGCTGGTGGTGAATACCCCGGCGCGGCGGCTGGCGCAAAAAACGGCGATGCGCTGATTAAAATCCATACAAAAAGCGTGGGATCCCGCAGCCGGCCTGATTGTGCTAAATGCGAATATTTCACCTGCGGATGAAGCACTATCACTGGATAATCGCCGCGCTCTCATCTACAGTGGGGGCAAAATCTTGACCGGGTTCACGTTATCCATCACGAAAACTCTGCCGTCACGAGAGCAAGCAATTCGCCGGCCGCACGCCCTACCAGGCCGCCGGCGGGTTCCGTCCGCAGGAGAACAAGTACATGACATCATTAAGTAAAGAAGCCGCGCTGGTGCATGCGGCGCTGGAAGAGCGTGGTCTGGAAACGCCGCTGCGCGGGGAAGTGCTGGATCGCGAAACGCGCAAGCGCCGCATCAAAGAGCACATGACCGAAATCATGCAGCTGCTGAATCTCGATCTGTCCGACGATAGCCTGGCGGAGACGCCGCATCGCATCGCCAAAATGTATGTCGACGAGATCTTCTCCGGGCTGGACTACGCCAACTTCCCGAAAATCACCGTCATCGAGAACAAGATGAAGGTGGATGAGATGGTGACGGTGCGCGATATTACGCTGACCAGCACCTGTGAGCACCACTTCGTGACCATCGACGGCAAGGCCACCGTGGCCTATATCCCGAAAGACTCGGTGATCGGCCTGTCGAAGATTAACCGCATCGTGCAGTTCTTCTCCCAGCGTCCGCAGGTGCAAGAGCGCCTGACCCAGCAGATCCTCGTGGCGCTGCAGACGCTGCTCGGCACCAATAACGTGGCGGTATCGATCGATGCGGTCCATTATTGTGTCAAGGCGCGCGGCATCCGCGACGCGACCAGCGCCACCACCACCACCTCGTTGGGGGGGCTGTTCAAGTCCAGCCAGAATACCCGTCAGGAGTTCCTGCGCGCGGTGCGTCATCACCAGGGGTGATGGCGTTGCGGGGCGACCCGCACGACAACAACAGGCGCCTGCGGGCGCCTTTTTCATGAGCGGAAGACAGCGATAAAAAATGAACAGTCACCCTCTGCCGCGCATCGCCACGCTGGACTGCGTGCGCGGCATCGCCATTCTCGGCATTTTATTGCTGAACATCAGCGCCTTCGGCTTGCCGAAGGCCGCCTATCTCAACCCGGCCTATCTGGGCATGCCGTCGTCGCGCGACGCCTGGACCTGGGCGCTGCTCGATCTCTTCGCCCAGGCCAAGTTCCTGGCGATGTTCGCGCTGTTGTTCGGCGCCGGGCTGCAAATGCTGCTGCGGCGCGGCAAAAGCTGGATCCGCGCGCGGCTGTCGTGGCTGGTGCTGTTCGGCCTCGCGCACGCCATCTTCCTGTGGGACGGCGATATTCTGCTGGCCTATGGGCTGATCGGCCTGGTGTGCTGGCGCATGATCCGCGAAGCCAAAGAAACCTTCCAGCTGCTGAAAACCGGCGTGGTGCTCTATCTGATCGGCGTAGCGGTGCTGCTGCTGCTCGGCTTCGTTTCGCACGGTGAGCCGGGCAGCTTCTGGCAGCCGGGCGTGGCGGAGCTGCAGTACGAGAAGTTCTGGAAGCTGCAGGGCGGTTTCGAAGCCTGGCGCAGCCGCGCCGATCTGCTCTCGTCCAGCCTGTTGGCCATCGGCGCGCAGTATGGCTGGGAGCTGGCGGGGCTGATGCTGTTCGGCGCCGGGCTGATGCGCAGCGGCTGGCTGCGCGGCAGTTATTCCTCCGGTTATTACCTGCGACAGGCGGCGTGGCTGCTGCCGCTTTCAGTGCTGATCCAGCTGCCGGCGGTGGCGCTGCAATGGCAGGTCCACTGGGACTATCGCTGGAGTGGTTTCCTGCTGCAGGTACCGCGTGAGCTGGGCGCCCCGCTGCAGGCGATGGGCTATCTGGCGCTGTGCTACGGTTTCTGGCCCGCGCTGTCGCGCATGCGCATCGCCCACTGGCTGACCCTGGTGGGGCGCATGGCGCTGAGCAACTACCTGCTGCAAACGCTGATCTGCACCACGCTGTTTTATCGCTTCGGTCTCTATGCGCAGTTCGACCGGCTGCAGCTGTTGGCGTTCGTGCCGCTGGTCTGGCTGGCCAACCTGGCGTTTTCCGCACTGTGGCTGCGTTACTTCGCTCAGGGGCCGATGGAGTGGCTGTGGCGCAAGCTGACGCAGCTGGCCGCCGGCGCAGCGGAACCCAAAGCGCTGAAGTGAGCGCCAGCCGGCAGGTTAAAAAAATGTATGTAAACGTTTTCTTTCCTGTGACGTAATTCACGCGAGCAGCGGGCCAATCGGGGTAGGATAGCGCCACCGGCCACTACCCCGATTTCAGGATCCCGCATGCCTCCAGTTCATCCGATCACCATTCGCGACGTGGCGAAACGCGCCGGGGTCTCCGTGGCGACCGTCTCCCGCGTGCTGAACCACAGCGCGCTGACCAGCAAGGAGACGCGCGAGCAGGTGCTGCAGGCGGTGGCGGAGCTGGGCTATCGCCCCAACGCCAACGCGCAGGCGCTGGCGACCCAAAGCAGCGATACCCTGGGCGTGGTGGTGATGGACGTCTCCGACCCGTTCTTCGGCGCGCTGGTGAAAGCGGTAGACACGGTGGCGCAGAAACACCACAAATACCTGCTGATCGGCAACAGCTATCATCAGGCGGACAAAGAGCGCCACGCGATCGAAGTGCTGATCCGCCAGCGCTGTAATGCCCTGATTGTCCATGCCAAAGCCCTGAGCGACGCCGAGCTGATCGGCTTTCTGGAGCAGGTGCCGGGCATGGTGCTGATCAACCGGATTATCCCCGGCTATGAGCCGCGCTGCGTCGGGCTGGATAACGTCTGCGGCGCGGAAATGGCGATGCGTCTTTTGCTGTCGCAGGGCCATCGGCGCATCGGCTATCTGGGCTCCAATCACCCGATCGAAGACGGGCCGCTGCGCCAGCAGGGCTATGCGCAGGCGATGGCCGCCGCCGGGCTGGCCACGCCCGACAACTGGCGCGCCTACGGTTCGCCGGATCTGCAGGGCGGCGAGGCGGCGATGGTGGAACTGCTGGGGCGTAACCTGCAGCTGAGCGCGGTGTTCGCCTACAACGACGCCATGGCCGCCGGCGCCATGGCGGTGCTGAAAGAAAACGGTATCACAGTGCCGCAGCATTTCTCGCTGATCGGCTTCGACGACATCCCCATCGCGCGTTACACCAGCCCCAAGCTCACCACGGTGCGCTATCCGATCGTCTCGATGGCCACGCTGGCGACCGAGCTGGCGTTGCAGGGCGCAGCAGGCCTGGCGGAGCCGCAGGCCGCTCATCTGTTCATGCCGACGCTGGTACGGCGCCATTCTGTCGCCCCCTGGCAAAGTGAGGCGACGGTCACTCTCTGACGATTTAATCTTGTGTAACCGTTTTCAATCTGTGAGAAAATTCACAGAATATTAACATCGCGCCGTCTATGCTCTAGGCGTTTTCTGGCGCAAAGGCCCTTGCCGCTGCAACCTTTACCTCGCGCTGACACAGCATTTCTCGGAAATAACAAGATCCACGGACGACAGGTGTTGAGTGGAAATCGCCTGGCCTGGGGTGTGCGCACTGCCGGTGACCATTGGCTCAAAGACGAGTAATACCCTACACAGAACCGGAGACTGACAATGAATAAGAAGGTTTTCACCCTGGCCGCCATGGCCGCAGCCATGATGTTTGGCGCCGCAGCCCATGCTGACACCCGTATTGGCGTCACGATTTACAAGTACGACGACAACTTCATGTCGGTGGTGCGCAAGGCTATTGAGAAAGACGCCAAGGCTTCACCGGACGTCACCCTGCTGATGAATGACTCGCAGAACGACCAGTCCAAGCAGAACGATCAGATCGACGTGCTGCTGGCCAAGGGCGTGAAAGCGCTGGCGATCAACCTGGTCGACCCGGCCGCAGCGCCGGTGGTTATCGATAAGGCGCGCGCAAACGATATCCCGGTGGTGTTCTACAACAAAGAACCTTCCCGCAAGGCGTTGGACAGCTACGACAAGGCGTATTACGTCGGCACCGATTCCAAAGAATCCGGCGTGATCCAGGGCGAGCTGATCGCCAAACACTGGAAAGCCAATCCGGCCT
The DNA here is from genome assembly GCF_001537385.1 of Serratia sp. 2880STDY5682894. Lineage (NCBI taxonomy): Bacteria > Pseudomonadati > Pseudomonadota > Gammaproteobacteria > Enterobacterales > Yersiniaceae > Serratia > Serratia sp. 2880STDY5682894. Next base: position 268,539 of record NZ_FCJA01000003.1, read on the forward strand.
GGGATCTGAACAAAGACGGCCAGATCCAGTATGTGCTGCTGAAGGGCGAACCGGGCCACCCGGATGCCGAAGCGCGCACCACCTACGTGGTGAAAACGCTGAACGAAAAAGGCATCAAGACCCAGCAACTGCAGATGGATACCGCGATGTGGGATACTGCGCAGGCGAAGGACAAGATGGACGCCTGGCTCTCCGGCCCGAACGCCAACAAGATCGAAGTGGTGATCGCCAACAACGACGCCATGGCAATGGGCGCGGTGGAAGCGCTGAAAGCGCACAACAAGACCAGTATCCCGGTGTTTGGCGTCGATGCGTTGCCTGAAGCGCTGGCGCTGGTGAAATCCGGCGCGATGGCGGGCACGGTGCTGAACGACGCCGACAACCAGGCGAAAGCCACCTTCGAGCTGGCGAAGAACCTGGCGGCGGGCAAACCGGCCACCGAAGGCACCCAATATAAAATCGAAAATAAAGTCGTGCGTATTCCTTACGTCGGCGTAGATAAAGACAACCTGTCTCAGTTTGTTAAATAAGAATTGAGATCCCGCTAAGACCCCGCCTGCGGCGCCAACACCAGGAATACCGCCGGCGGGGATGTTTACGACTGCAAGATCGTTAAGCCAGGTGTATTTATGGCCGATAGCTCACGCGAATTTCTGCTGGAAATGACGGATATCTGTAAGTCATTTCCCGGCGTCAAAGCCTTGGACAATGTCAATTTACGCGTCCGCCCGCACTCGATTCACGCCCTGATGGGGGAGAACGGCGCGGGGAAATCGACGTTGCTGAAATGCCTGTTCGGCATTTACAAAAAAGACAGCGGCAGCATTGTGTTTCAGGGCCGGGAGATCGATTTCAAGAGTTCGAAAGAAGCGCTGGAGCACGGCGTTTCCATGGTGCACCAGGAGCTGAACCTGGTGCTGCAGCGCACCGTGATGGACAACATGTGGCTGGGGCGCTACCCGACCAAAGGCCTGTTCGTCGATCAGGAAAAAATGCTCAAAGACACCCAGGCGATCTTCGACGAGCTGGATATCGACATCAACCCGCGCGAAAAGGTGGGCAACCTGTCGGTGTCGCAGATGCAGATGATCGAGATCGCCAAGGCGTTCTCCTACGACGCCAAAATCGTCATCATGGATGAACCGACCTCTTCGCTGACGGAAAAAGAGGTCAATCACCTGTTCACCATCATCCGCAAGCTGAAAGAGCGGGGCTGCGGCATCGTCTATATCTCGCACAAGATGGAAGAGATCTTCCAGCTGTGCGATGAGATAACGGTGCTGCGCGACGGCCAGTGGATCGCCACCCAGCCGCTGGAAGGGCTGGATATGGACAAGATCATCGCCATGATGGTCGGCCGCTCGCTCAGCCAGCGCTTCCCCGACAGGCAGAACACGCCGGGTGAGGTGATCCTTGAGGTGAAGAACCTGACGTCGCTGCGCCAGCCCTCGATCCGCGATGTGTCCTTCGATCTGCATCAGGGCGAGATCCTCGGCATCGCCGGGCTGGTGGGCGCCAAACGCACCGATATCGTCGAGACGCTGTTCGGCATTCGCGAAAAGGTGGCGGGCACTATCAAGCTGCACGGTAAAGCGATCGATAACCACAGCGCCAACGAAGCCATCAACCACGGTTTTGCGCTGGTGACCGAAGAACGCCGTTCCACCGGGATTTATGCCTACCTCGACGTGGGCTTCAACTCGCTGATCTCCAATATCCGCAATTATAAAAACAAGCTCGGCCTGCTGGATAACGCGCGGATGAAGAGCGACACCCAGTGGGTGATCGACGCCATGCGGGTGAAAACGCCGGGGCATCACACCCATATCGGCTCACTGTCCGGCGGCAATCAGCAGAAGGTGATCATCGGCCGTTGGCTACTGACGCAGCCGGAGATCCTGATGCTGGATGAACCGACGCGCGGCATCGACGTGGGCGCCAAGTTCGAGATTTATCAGCTGATGACCGAACTGGCGAAGAAGGGCAAGGGGATCATTATCGTCTCGTCCGAAATGCCGGAGCTTTTGGGGATCACCGACCGTATTTTGGTGATGAGCAATGGTCAGGTTGCGGGCATCGTTAACACCAAACAGACCTCGCAAAATGAAATCTTACGTCTCGCCTCCCTGCACCTTTAAGGATCGGAATTATGAACGCGCTAAATAAAAAAACCTTATTTACCTATTTCAAGGAAGGCGGCATTTACGTGGTGTTGCTGGTGCTGCTGGCCATCATCATCATTCAGGATCCGACTTTCCTCAGCCTGATGAACCTGAGTAACATCCTGACGCAGTCTTCGGTGCGCATCATCATCGCGCTGGGCGTGGCGGGGCTGATCGTGACCCAGGGCACCGACCTGTCCGCCGGGCGGCAGGTGGGGCTGGCGGCGGTGGTGGCGGCCACGCTGCTGCAGTCGATGGATAACGTCAACAAGGTGTTCCCGCACATGGAAACCTGGTCGATTCCCCTGGTCATCCTGCTGGTGTGTGCGGTCGGCGCGGTGATCGGCCTGGTTAACGGCCTGATTATCGCCTATCTCAATGTGACACCGTTCATCACTACGCTGGGCACCATGATCATCGTCTACGGCATCAACTCGCTGTATTACGATTCGGTCGGCGCTTCGCCGGTCGCGGGCTTCGATCCGAAGTTTTCCACCTTTGCCCAAGGCTTCTTGCGCTTCGGCGACTTTAAGCTGTCGTACATTACCTTCTATGCGCTGATCGCCATCATATTCGTCTGGATCCTGTGGACCAAGACCCGCTTCGGCAAGAACATCTTCGCCATCGGCGGCAACCCGGAAGCGGCCAAGGTGTCCGGGGTCAACGTGCCGTTGAACCTGATCATGATCTATGCGCTGTCCGGCGTGTTCTACGCCTTCGGCGGCCTGCTGGAAGCGGGGCGCATCGGCAGCGCCACCAATAACCTCGGCTTTATGTACGAGCTGGATGCCATCGCCGCCTGCGTGGTGGGGGGGGTCTCCTTCGCCGGCGGGGTGGGTACGGTGTGGGGCGTGGTGACCGGGGTGATCATCTTCACCGTCATCAACTACGGCCTGACCTATATCGGCATCAACCCGTACTGGCAGTACATCATCAAGGGCAGCATCATCATCTTCGCCGTGGCGCTGGATTCGTTGAAATACGCCAAGAAGAAGTAGATTTATCACCTCGCAGACCACAAGGCCGGCCTATTGCCGGCCTTTGTTTTGGGCGTTTGCCGCGTCAGGGCTGTTTGGCTTTCTGCTTCTCTTCTTTCAGCTTGTGCTCCAGCTCCACCAACTGTTCCGGTGAAACTGCGGGATAGCCCTGGGCGTCTTCCGGCACGGTGTGCATGGCGGAGATCGGGATCAGCGGGCCAAGGAAGCGCGGTTCGCGCTTGAGGATGTACAGATCGGTCAGCGCGCCCAGGCGAGCGAAGATCTCGCGGGCGCGCACCGTCATCATGTCTTTCGGCGACGGCACCGCGTAGCACTGCGCCTGAATGCCCATGTGCAGGGCGATGAACAGCGCGCGCTCGCAGTGGAAGCGCTGGGTGATGATGATGAAATCGTTGGTGTCGAACACCTTGCGGGTGCGCACGATGGAGTCCAGGGTACGGAAACCGGCGTAGTCCAGCACGATATCGCTCGGCGCCACGCCGGCGGCGATCAGATCGCGACGCATGGTCATCGGCTCGTTATAGCTTTGCTGGGCGTTGTCGCCGCTCAGCAGCAGGTATTTCACCTTGCCGCTGTTATAGGCGTTGATCGCCCCCTGAATGCGGTAACGGTAGTACTGGTTGATCACCCCGGTGCGGTAATACTTGGCGGTGCCGAGCACCACGCCGACCTGGCGGTGCGGCAATTCCTGCAGTTCGTCGTAGACGTAAGGCGCGGTTTTCCAGCTGATCCAGCGATCCAGCGCAATAGCCGAACCCATCAACACCGCAATGATGATGAACAGGCTGATGATCAGGCGTTTCCACATGTTGTTGCCTTACGCGCGCCGGGCTGAAAAAGATGGATCAAGGCTACTTTACCTGACCGATCGACGCAAGACGCGAACCGCCTGAAGCACGCGCAACGCCGCATTTTTAGGCGGTTTTGTCGCACAAAAAAGCCCGGCGGAGCCGGGCTGGGTCAATTTAGCGCGCCAGTTAGAACGAGGTGCGCTTGTAGCTGCGGTACTGCGGCCGCCAGAAGTTGTGCTCGATGGCTTTCGACAGCGCGTCTTCGGAGGTGACGATCGCCACGCCCTGCAGCTGCGCCGCTTTACCCACTTCCATGGCGATGCACTTCGACACGCCCTGAATATCGTCGATATTCGGCAGCAGTGCGCCGTGGCCGTCGGTGGCCAGCGGCGAACAGTCCGCCAGTGCGCGGCTGGCGGCCATCAGCATGGCGTCGGTGACGCGGGTGGCGCCGGAGGCCAGCACGCCGAGGCCAATCCCCGGGAAGATGTAGGAGTTGTTGCACTGGGCGATCGGGTACAGCTGCTCTTTATAGCTCACCGGCGCGAACGGGCTGCCGGTCGCCACCAGGGCGGCGCCGTCGGTCCAGTTGATGATGTCTTCCGGGCGGGCTTCCACGCGCGAGGTCGGGTTGGACAGCGGCATCACGATAGGGCGTTCGCAGTGCTTGTGCATCTCGCGGATCAGCTCTTCGGTAAACAGCCCCGGCTGGCCGGACACCCCGATCAGAATGGTCGGCTTGGCGTTGCGCACCACGTCCAGCAGCGAGATGGCGTCGCTGGCGGTTTCCCAACCGGCCAGGTTGTCGCTCTTCTGTACCAGCTTGCTCTGGAAATCGAGCAGGTTCGGCAGTTTGTCGGTCAGCAGGCCGAAGCGGTCGACCATGAATACGCGGGCGCGCGCTTCGTCTTCGCTCAAGCCTTCGGACTTCATCTGCGCGATGATTTGCTCGGCGATGCCGCAGCCGGCGGAACCGGCGCCGAGGAAGGTGACTGTCTGATCGCGCAGCTGGCTGCCGGCGGCGCGGCTGGCGGCGATCAGGCTGCCGAGGGTGACCGCGGCGGTGCCCTGGATGTCATCGTTGAAGCAGCAGATCTCGTCGCGATAGCGGTTCAACAGCGGGGTGGCGTTGTTCTGCGCAAAGTCTTCGAACTGCAGCAGCACGTTCGGCCAGCGGCGTTTGACCGCCTGAATAAACTCTTCGACGAAGGCGTGGTACTCCTCGCCGGAGATGCGCGGATGGCGCCAGCCCATGTACAGCGGATCGTTGAGGCGCTGCGGGTTGTTGGTGCCGACGTCCAGCACCACCGGTAGCGTGTAGGCCGGGCTGATGCCGCCGCAGGCGGTGTACAGCGACAGCTTGCCGATGGGGATGCCCATGCCGCCGATGCCCTGGTCGCCTAGGCCGAGGATACGCTCGCCGTCGGTGACCACGATCACCTTGACGTTCTGCTTGGTGGCGTTTTGCAGCATGTCATCGATGCGATCGCGGTTCGGGTAGGAGATGAACAGCCCGCGCGCGCGGCGATAGATATCGGAGAAGTGTTCGCAGGCCTCGCCGACGGTCGGGGTGTAGATGATCGGCATCATCTCGCTCAGGTGCGAGTCCAGCAGGCGGTAGAACAGGGTTTCGTTGGTGTCCTGGATGTTGCGCAGGTAGATGTGCTTGTCGTTGTCGTTCTTGAAATCCTGGTACTGACGGTAGGCGCGTTCCACCTGTTCTTCGATGGTTTCCACCGCTTCCGGCAGCAGGCCGTGCAGGTTGAAGTGGCTACGTTCTTCCTCGGTGAAAGCGCTGCCTTTGTTCAGCAGCGGAAATTCCAGCAGAATCGGGCCGGCGTAAGGGATGTAGAGCGGGCGTTTGCTTTCGTATTCTAGTTCCATCAGTTTTACTCTTCACGTATCAGATAACTTTATTGCCGACGATCCTAAGAGATAAAGAGAAGATGTACAGCATTTGTTGCCAGATGATGAACCAGGTTGGCGTAATTATCGACAATCAAATGATTTTTTAACTAAAGAAAGTCTCTCTGGCGGCGTTGGGGCATTGTATTTGGCGGGCGGGGCTGTTAGCGGCGGAACCGGATGGCTCCGCCGTGGTGCGCTTAGAACGCGGCGCGGCTGACGTTTTGGCAGCCCAGTGCCGCCAGCGTGGCGCGGGTGGCGTCCCACTGGCTGAGGATTGCCTCTTGCGGTTCGACCAGCACGGCGCGGCGGATGTTCAGGCAATCGCCGCCGGAGAGGTTCAGCAGGATCAGCGCGGCCTGCAGCGGCGGCAGGCTCGGGTTGAAGGCGGCGTTTTCTGCATAGCGGCCGGCGTAGAGGTTACCGTCCTGCGTTTCCAGCGCCACGCCGCTGTGGGCGTTGCTGTACGGTGCGTGGCTCTGATTGGCCGCCGCCAGCGCCGCCTGCGTCAGCGCATCGTCCAGCGCCAACCGATGGCCGTGATCGACCTTGTCCATCAGCAGCGAAGCGATATCCAGATCTTTCGGGCCGAAGGCGTCCGGCAGATAGTCCGCCAGCGTGGCCGGCGCGCGGCCCGGCAGACGGATCTGCAGTTCGCCGCCGCTGTTCAGTTCATTCATAAACTGACGGCAGTGGCCGCACGGCGTGTAGTTGACGGTGACCGAGGCCAGCGCCGGCTCGCCGCGCAGCCAGGCATGGGTAACCGCGCACTGTTCCGCATGCACGGTTTGCTGCAGCGGTGCGCCGCTGAATTCCATATTGGCGCCGAAATAGAGGTTGCCACTTTGCCCGCGTGCGATGGCGCCGACGTGGAAGTGCGATATCGGGGTTAACGAGCAGGCCGCCGCCAGCGGCAGCAGCGCGAATGCCAGCGCGTCATCGTCCAACCCGCAGCCTGTGCGGATCGCCGCAGCTTGCTCGGCCGTGAACATCGCCGGAAAGTCAGGCGCGTCCAGATAGGGCCGCAGGGCGGATTGCAGTGTCGCAGGCAGTGCGCTGAACGCGGTGTGAAAACGCGGATGCATAGAAAGTCTCTCTACAGGTTAACGGGATAACATTCTAGGCAGGCCAGAGACATTAAAGTGTGATTAATGTCTCTTAATTGGTGAAATTAATGCAATGAGATACATAAATGCGAGATGTATCGCATGTTTCACCCTGTTCAACCAAACAGGTGCAGCAGCACCGGGAACAGGAACGGTGCCAGCAGCGAGGTGATGATGCCGCAGATCACCAGCGCCAGCGAGCCGAAAGCGCCTTCCTGGTAGTCCATCTCCGCGCAGCGTGCGGTGCCCAGAGCGTGGGATGCGGTACCCATCGCCAGACCGCGCGCCGAGTGGGTGGTGATTTTCAACAGGTTGAACAGCGTATGGCCGAACACGGCGCCGAGGATACCGACGAAAATGACGCAGACCGCGCTGATCGCCGGAATGCCGCCGAGCGAGTCCGCGACGGCCATGGCGATCGGCGTAGTGACCGATTTCGGCAGGATAGAGGCGGCGATTTCCGGCGTGGCGCCTAGCCACAGGGCGATGGCGCCGCCGCTGATCATGGCGGTCAGGCTGCCGATGAAGCACACCGCGATAATCGACTTCCAGCGTGCGCGGATCTGGTGCAGCTGTTCATACAGCGGGAAGGCCAGCGCGACGACCGCCGGCTGCAGCAGATCGTTGAGGATTTTGCTGCCCTGAAAGTAGCGCTCATAGGGGATGCCGGTGAGCAGCAGCAGCGGGATGATCACCGCCATGGAAACCAGCAGCGGGTTGAGCAGCGGCATGTTCAGCTTGCGCGCCAGCCAGCGCGCGGCGAAATAGACCGCCAGCGTCAGCGGCAGCGACCACCAGATTTCATGGATCATGGGTTGCCCTCCGTGTCATCGGGCTTACCGGCGATGCGGCGCTCGCGGTGAAAATAGTGTGAGGTATAGCCGACCACCACCAGCACCATCAGCGTGCTGATGAGGCAAGAGATAACCAGTGGGCCCAGATGCGCGACGATCTGGTCGTAGTATTTCATCACCCCGACGCCGATCGGCACGAACAGCAGCACCATGTAGCGGATCAGCAAATGGCAGCCGGGTTTAACCCATTTGGCCGGCAGGATCTGGGTAGAGAGCAGGGCGAACAGCAGCAGCATGCCGAGGATGCTGCCGGGAATGGCGAACGGCAGCAGCGCCGCCACTGCGTTGCCGACGAACAGACAAAGGTAGATGAGGAGCAGGGCTCTCAGGTATTTCCAGCACAGTGTGAGCACGTTGGCCATTGTCTTTTCCCGTTTAACCGATGCATTCATCATACAATTAAACTGTGAGCCATGCCACAGATCGCACCATGAATTCTCGCTATGGATGCCATGCCCGTTCGGCGGGTTGACAGCCCGCAATCGCCGGTACGCGTGGTTTCAGCGCGTGTCTTCGGCGGTTGCCGCCGCGTGTTCCGCCAGCCGGTGGCCGAGGAAGAAAAACAGCAGGCTGAGCAGCGCGGCGACGATCAGCATCACGAACATCAACGGCGGCGCAGCATAGCTGAGCAGCACCCCGCACAGCACCGGGTTGATGGCGCCGCCCAGCGCGCTGAGGTTCTGTACCCCATAGTAGCTGCCTTTCAGGTGCGGCGGCGCGATAAAGTCGATGAACATGTATTCCACCGGGATAACGATGATTTCGCCGAGGGTAAACACCGCCATCGCCGCCAGCCACAGCCAGACCGTCTGGCCGGCCACCATAAAACCGAGCAGCCCGACGATGAAAAACAGCGTGCCCAGCGCCAGCCAGCGCAGCATGTTTTCCTGACGCATGCCGCGGCTGAGCAGGTATTGCAGGGCGATGACGATGCTGGCGTTGACGATCATCACCAGCCCGATGATTTTGTAGGCGAACTCGGCGCTGGAGACGGTGATCAGGTACTGCGACAGATAGCCGGTGAACTGACCGAACACGACGGCGCCCAGGGTACTGCCGAGAGTGAAGTAGATCAGCCGCCGATCGCTACGCAGGATAGTCACCGTCTGGCGGAAGTTGGGGAGCGCCGCGGGGGCGGCGGCTAGCGTTGCGCGCTGTTCCCGACCGCGCAAGCGCAGGCTTAGCGTCGCCACCGTCGCCAGCGCCAACCCACCCGACAGGTAAAACGGCAGCAGTGGGCTAAGCCCGGCCACCAGAACGCCGAGCGCAGAACCGATCGCCCAGCCGACGTTGACCAGCGTGTAGTTGATTGAAAAAGCCTTGATGCGCTGCTCGACCGGCAGCCAGTCGGCGAAGCAGGCCTTAATGGTGATGCTCAGCACCGAATAACAGGTATGCAGGATCGCCAGCACCACGATCACGCCGCCGGGGCGCGGGATCCAGGGAAGGGCGAAGAAGCTCAGCGCAAACAATAAAATCGACAGCAGGATCAGGCGGTTCTTGCTGAATTTGTCCACCAGATAGCCGCCGTACAGGCTGGCAAGGATGCCGAGGGTCAGGCTTACGCCCAGGATCACGCCCACGCTCTTCGGCAGCAGATGGAAATGCTCGGTGAGATAGATGGTAATGAACGGCAGCGTCACGCCGCGGCCGATGGTCAACACCAGCGAACTGGCCAGCAGCATGTTAATCAGCGAGGGGAATCCCTTCATTCGAAGCCTGTGTATGCATACAGTTATTGGGCAATGCAGATAACATAGCGTATTTTGGCGAGGACGGAAGGGGAAAGCCGAAAATTAGTTTAAAAACAGAGGCTGCGTCGGCAGCCTCGTCAAAAACAGCATTATTTACCGTGTTCGGCCTGCAGCGTGGCGAACCACGGCTGCACGAAGTCGCTGCTGCTGCCCCAGCCGGGGATGATCTTCGCCAGCCCGGCGACGTTGACCGGCCCCGGCTGCGCCAGCAACAGCGCCTGCGGAATGACCGTCGCTTTGAACTGATAGCTGTCCGGCGTGCTTTCACCGGCAATCTTGTTGGCCACCAGGCGCAGGTTGACTGCACCGATAAGTTTCGGATCCACCGCCACGCTGACCTGCCACGGGCTGCCGGCTTCGCGCATCAGTTGTAAGTCCTGGTTGGAGATATCGATGCTGTACAGCTTGATCTCGGTGCGGCCGTTCTCTTTCAATGCCTTGTAAGCGCCCTGGGTGAAGGCGTCCCAGGTGCCCCAGATGGCGTCGATCTTGCCTTTCGGGTATTTCGCCAGCACCGCGCCCACTTTATTGGCGGTATCGCCCTGTACGTCGGAGGAGACCGCGCCGATCGATTCCAGCTCGTGAATGCCCGGATGCTGTTTCAGCAGCTGCTGATAGGCGGCCTGGCGGCGTTCCATCGGCGGGAAGCCGGCTACCCAGAGTTTGATGATGTTGGCCTGGCCGTTGAAATCCTTCACCAGCTGGCCGAAGGAGGCGTTGGCCAGCGAAGCGTCGTCCTGCTGCGAGACGGTGACGCCGGGAACGCTGCCGCTGACGTCGGTATCGAAAGCCGCGACGGCGATGCCGGCCGCCGCGATGCGTTTGACCAACTCGGTGGAATAGGGGGCTCGCCCCTGCGAGAGAATGATGCCGTCATATTTCTGGCTGATAGCCTGGTTGACGAAGTCCTGGAAGCGCGCGTCGTCGCCGTTGCTGAGGAAGGTGTCCACCTTGAAGCCCAGCTTGCGTCCTTCCTGAATGGCGCCCGCCAAAAATTGCGTGGTGTTGTCGTCGGATCCGAGGTTGCGGATCACCGCGATGCGCACCGGCCCCTGATGCTGAGCGATGGCGGCCGGCACGGCGGCGTTTTCTGCCGCCTGCAGCGGCAGGGCGGCCAGCAGGCTGAGGGCGAGCAGCGAAGTCTTGAGATTTCTCATTATTATAGGCTCCAAAAAAGCGGGTAAACGGTCCCGGTGAAGGTCTGTTATAGCAGTCTTTCTGTCTGGACGTCTATTTGTTGTTGCGGAGCATCATAGCGAGATGCGGCAGGCGAGGGAATCAGAGCGGTTATGACTTTTTCTTACTGTTTATAACGTCGGGTTTGAGGCATTAAAAAAGGGCCGAGCAAGCTCGACCCTTGATGTAACGCGCCGGCGCGGTTACTTGACCTGCATACCAGGCTGCGCGCCGCTGTCCGGGCTCAGCAGGAAGATCTCTTTCCCGCCGGGGCCCGCTGCCATCACCATGCCTTCCGAAACGCCGAAGCGCATTTTGCGCGGCGCCAGGTTAGCGACCATGATGGTCAGGCGGCCTTCCAGCGTTTTCGGATCCGGATAAGCGGAGCGAATGCCGGAGAAGATCTGGCGTGATTCGCCGCCCAGATCCAACTGCAGCTTCAGCAGTTTGTCGGAGCCTTCGACAAAGTCGGCGCTTTTGATCAGGGCGATGCGCATGTCCACCTTGGCGAAGTCGTCAAAGGTGATGGTTTCCTGAATAGGATCATCGGCCAATGGACCGGTCACCGGCTTGGCGGCGGCCATGTCTTCTTTCGAGGCGTTGACCATTTCGCTGACCTTGTCCAGATCGATGCGGTTGAACAGCGCTTTGAATGCGTTCACCTGGTGGCCCAGCAGCGGCTGCGGGATTGCGTCCCAGCTCAGCTCGGCGTTGAGGAACGCTTCGGCGCGTTCGGTCAGCGAAGGCAGCACCGGCTTCAGGTAAGTCATCAGCACGCGGAACAGGTTGATGCCCATCGAGCAGATGGCCTGCAGATCGGCGTCGCGGCCTTCTTCCTTCGCCACCACCCAAGGTGCCTGCTCATCCACGTAGCGGTTGGCCAGATCGGCCAGCGCCATGATTTCGCGGATCGCGCGGCTGAACTCGCGGCCGGCGTAAGCTTCGGCGATGCTCTGCGCCGCGTCGACGAAGGTCTGGTACAGCGCCGGATCGGCCAGGCTGTCGGCCAGCTTGCCGCCGAAGCGTTTGTTGATAAAGCCGGCGTTACGTGACGCCAGGTTCACCACCTTGTTGACGATGTCGGCGTTTACGCGCTGCACGAAGTCTTCCAGATTGAGATCGATATCATCAATGCGTGAAGAGAGCTTGGCGGCGTAGTAATAGCGCAGGCAGTCGGCGTCCAGATGCTGCAGGTAGGTGCCGGCCTTGATGAAGGTGCCGCGCGATTTGGACATTTTGGCGCCGTTCACCGTCACGTAGCCGTGCACGAACAGGTTGGTCGGTTTGCGGAAGTTGCTGCCTTCCAGCATCGCCGGCCAGAACAGGCTGTGGAAGTAGACGATGTCCTTGCCGATAAAGTGATACAGCTCGGTGGTGGAATCTTTGCGCCAGAACTCGTCGAAGTCCAGATCGCCGCGCTTGTCGCACAGGTTCTTGAAGGAGCCCATGTAGCCGATCGGCGCGTCCAGCCAGACGTAGAAGTATTTACCCGGCGCACCCGGGATCTCGAAGCCGAAGTAAGGCGCATCGCGGGAGATGTCCCACTGCTGCAGGCCCGATTCGAACCACTCCTGCATCTTGTTCGCCACCTGCTCTTGCAGCGCGCCGGAGCGCGTCCACGCCTGCAGCATTTCGCTGAAGGCCGGCAGGTCGAAGAAGAAGTGCTCGGAGTCGCGCATCACCGGCGTCGCGCCGGAAACCACGGACTTCGGATCGATCAGTTCCGTCGGGCTGTAGGTGGCGCCGCACACTTCGCAGTTATCGCCGTATTGATCCGGCGATTTGCATTTCGGGCAGGTGCCCTTCACGAAACGGTCCGGCAGGAACATGCCTTTCTCCGGATCGTACAGCTGAGAAATGGTGCGGTTCTTGATAAAACCGTTTTCTTTCAGGCGGCTGTAAATCAGGGTGGACAGCTCACGGTTTTCATCGCTATGGGTCGAATGGTAGTTGTCATAGCTGATGCCAAAGCCGGCGAAATCCTGTTGGTGCTCCTGGCTCATCTCCGCGATCATTTCTTCCGGTTTCACGCCCAGCTGCTGCGCTTTCAGCATGATCGGCGTGCCGTGCGCGTCGTCCGCGCAGATGAAATGCACTTCGTGGCCGCGCATTCGTTGGTAACGCACCCAGATATCCGCCTGGATGTGCTCGAGCATGTGGCCGAGATGGATGGAACCATTTGCGTACGGTAGCGCGCACGTCACCAATAATTTTTTCGCGACTTGAGCCATAGTGAGAACTTGCTTTCTGTAATGAATAAAAGGGCCTTCGATGTTAACCGATCGCGCCCTTCGCTGCTAGGGCGGTTTCTTGCAGGTTATATGCGCCAGCGGCAGCGCAGTTCTGATATGCTTAGCCGGAAGCTACTCATTCAAAATCAAGGAGCCGGGATGAACGCAAAATCCCCTGAGCAGACCAACCCCGAAGTTCTGCGCGCCCTGGTGACCGGTGTACTGGCCGCCTTTGAACACCCGACGTTGAAAAACAACCTGACCGCATTGAAGGCCATTCATCACTGCGCGTTGCTGGACGATGTGCTGCATATCGAACTGACGATGCCGTTTGCCTGGCAGAGCGGTTTTGAAGCGCTGCAGGCGAGCGTCGGCCCCGAATTGCTGCGTGTGACCGGCGCTTCCGCCATCGACTGGAAGCTGAAACACGACATCACGACGCTGAAACGCGCCAACGGCCAGGCCGGCATCAAAGGCGTGCGCAACATCGTCGCCGTCAGCTCCGGCAAAGGCGGGGTGGGGAAATCCAGCACCGCCGTCAACCTGGCGCTGGCGCTGGCCGCCGAAGGGGCCAAGGTCGGTATTCTGGACGCCGACATTTACGGCCCGTCGATCCCCAACATGCTGGGTACCGAACATGAGCGGCCGACCTCGCCGGACGGTCAGCACATGGCGCCGATCGTGGCGCACGGCCTGGCGACCAACTCCATCGGTTACCTGGTGACCGACGATAACGCCATGGTGTGGCGCGGCCCGATGGCCAGCAAGGCGCTGATGCAGCTGCTGCAGGATACGCTGTGGCCGGATCTGGATTACCTGGTGCTGGACATGCCGCCGGGCACCGGCGACATCCAGCTGACGCTGTCGCAGAACATTCCGGTGACCGGCGCGCTGGTGGTTACCACCCCGCAGGATATCGCTTTGCTGGATGCCGCCAAGGGTATCGTGATGTTCGAGAAAGTGCATGTGCCGGTGCTGGGCATCGTGGAGAACATGAGCGTGCACATCTGCAGCAACTGCGGTCACCATGAGCCGATCTTCGGCACCGGTGGCGCTGAGAAGCTGGTGCAGAAATACCACAGCCGTCTGCTGGGGCAGATGCCGCTGCATATCTCGCTGCGCGAAGACCTGGATCGCGGTACGCCGACGGTGATCAGCCGCCCGGACAGCGAATTCGCCGAGATGTATCGCCAGCTCGCCGGCCGCGTGGCCGCGCAGATGTATTGGCAGGGCGAGGCAATCCCGACGGAGATTGCTTTCCGCGCGCTGTAATCTGCCTATGGCAATGCACGAGCCCGGCTTAAACGCCGGGTTTTTTTATGGGATGCGAGCAGGGTTGTGCAAATCCGCGCGGGTATAAGGACGTTCGATTTGCGCCAGCGTTTTGGCGATATGTTCCAGCAACCCCTGGGTGGGGGCCGGCTGACGCTGTCCCATCAGTGCCAACGGCAAGGCCAGCGCGATGACGAATTGCGGCCAGGAGAGGTGCGGGCGCGTTTTGCTCTGCTGCAGCCACAGGAACAGTGCGCTGGCCAGGTAGCCTAAAATTAGCCCGCTGATCACCTCGGATACCGAGTGAACGCGAATTTCCAGCCGCGACACGCCGATGGTGAAAGGCAATATCCACCCGGTCAACAGCGCGAGGCTGCGCACCGGATGGGAAAATCGGCCGGTCAACGCCCAGAGCAGCGGCGGCCAGATGCTGGCCGCGAGGGCCGAATGGCCGCTGAATCCGGTGAAATCATAGCGCTCGCTGCCGATGCCCCAGCCCATAAAGGCCAGTTTGGACAGGCAGACCAGCCCGCCGGTGAAGCCGAAGGTCAGCGCCCACTGCCAGCCTGCCGCGCGGGTGGCGGAAGACGTGAGCAGCAATAAAAACAGAATCAGCGCGCAGGGCAGCAGCAGCATGCTGTCGCCGAAAAAAGTCAAAAAATACCAATCCAGCACATCAATCTCCGATGAAGGGCCACGGGGAGCATAAGTCAGCGCAGGAGTGTATCTTGTTACCGCGCGTTGCCCTAGCCGTGAGATTCTTAAAATGCTGCAGTGCCGATAAGACGAGACAGCCCGAATTCGCCCGCCGTCGCGCAATATACAGTGGCGCAAACCCCGACGACTCCCTATAATTGTCGCGTTTTAGTTCCCCCCTTCACATTACGAAATCAGGTCTTTAATTTTATGACTGACAATCCGCATCAGTGCGTCATTATTGGTATAGCTGGCGCATCTGCCTCCGGAAAAAGCCTTATTGCCAGCACGTTGTACCGCGAACTCCGCGAGCAGGTCGGCGATGAGCACATCGGCGTTATTCCAGAAGACAGTTACTATAAAGACCAGACTCACCTGACCATGGAAGAACGGGTCAAAACCAACTATGACCACCCGAGCGCCATGGATCACAACCTGCTGTTCCAGCATCTGCAGATGCTGAAGGCCGGCAAGGCGATTGAACTGCCGCTGTACAGCTACACCGAACACACGCGCAAGAAAGAAACCGTCCATCTCGAACCTAAAAAAGTGATTATTCTGGAAGGGATTTTGCTGCTGACGGATATCCGCCTGCGCCAGGAGATGAACTTCTCGATCTTCGTCGACACGCCGCTGGATATCTGCCTGATGCGCCGCATGAAGCGCGACGTCAACGAGCGCGGCCGCTCGATGGATTCGGTGATGGCGCAATACCAGAAGACCGTGCGCCCGATGTTCCTGCAGTTTATCGAACCTTCCAAACAATACGCCGATATCATCGTCCCGCGCGGCGGCAAGAACCGCATCGCGATCGATATTCTGAAAGCCAAAATCAGCCAATTCTTTGAATAATGCCGCTTAATGGCCGGAAATGTGCATTTCCGGCCGGTGGCCAACTATTTGCACCCCGGCGTAGACCTTTCGCCCGTTGTGTGGCAATTTTTGTTTAGTGACGCGTTTTGATGGAGAAGAAAGACATGAGACTGTGCGACCGCGATATAGAAGCCTGGCTGGATAGCGAGAAACTGGTGATTTCCCCGCGCCCGCCGCTCGAACGCATCAACGGGGCCACAGTAGATGTCCGTTTGGGCAATCAGTTCCGCGTGTTCAGTGGCCATACCGCGCCTTTTATCGATCTTAGCGGGCCGAAAGACGAAGTCAGCGCCGCGCTGGATCGCGTGATGAGCGACGAGATTGTCCTGCCGGAAGGCGAGGCGTTCTTCCTCCATCCCGGCGAGCTGGCCCTGGCGGTGACGTTCGAATCCGTGACGTTGCCGGACGATCTGGTCGGTTGGCTCGACGGCCGTTCTTCTTTGGCGCGCCTGGGGCTGATGGTGCACGTGACCGCGCACCGTATCGATCCGGGCTGGCATGGGCGCATCGTGCTGGAGTTCTACAACTCCGGCAAGCTGCCGCTGGCGCTGCGGCCGGGGATGCTGATTGGCGCCTTGAGCTTTGAGCCGTTGTCCGGCCCGGCGGCCCGGCCATACAACAGCCGCCAGGACGCAAAATATCGCGATCAGCAGGGCGCAGTAGCCAGTCGAATCGACAAGGACTAACGGCGCGGGATGCACCGTCGGTGTGGCGCTGACAAGAGGGTGGCATGAGAAGATTACTGACGACATTGGCGATTTTACTGGTGGTCGTGGTGGCGGGGATGTCCGCGCTGGTACTGCTGGTCAATCCGAATGATTTTCGCGGCTACATGGTCAAAAAAGTCGAGCAGAAGAGCGGCTACCAGCTGACGCTCGAAGGCGACCTGCGGTGGCACATCTGGCCGCAGCTCAGCATTTTGGCCGGCCGCATGACGCTAACCGCACCGGGTGCCAAAGCGCCGGTGGTGAGTGCGGAAAACATGCGCCTCGATGTCAAACTGTTGCCGCTGCTGTCGCATCAGCTGTTTGTGAAGCAGGTGATGCTGAAAAACGCGGTTATCCGCCTCACGCCCGACAGCGAAGAGCACTCGCAGGTGGATGCCCCGATCGCACCCGCCGGTAGCGGTACTGACGCGGCAGACGCGGCCTGGAAGTTCGATATCGATAACCTTCGGGTGGTGGACAGCCTGCTGATTTGGCAGCGTGCCGATAACGAACAAATCAATGTTCGGGATATCAACCTCACCCTGCAACAAACGCAAAAACGCCAGGCGCAGCTGGAACTTTCCAGCCGGGTCAACCGCGATCAGCGTGACCTGACCTTCAGCATGGCGGCCGATGTCGATCTGCAGCAGTTCCCACGCCAGATTGGCGCCAAAGTGACCCAGTTCAATTACCAACTGGCGGGCGCGGATATTCTGAACGGCGGTATTCAGGGAGAGGGGAATGCGCAGGTGGTCTATCAGCAGACGCCGGCGCAGATTGCCGTCAGCCAGCTGAACGTCAGCGCCAATAACAGTCAGTTGACCGGCGATATCAGCGCCACGCTGGGGGCAGTGCCCGGCTATGTGGTGAACCTCAATTCGGCAAACCTCGATCTTGACGCGCTTTCCGGCTGGCAATCCAGCACCACGACCGCCGAGCAGCCCGCCGTGACTTCCGCGCCGGTGATCGCCAGCCAGGTTGACGATCGGCAGCAAAACCTGGAGGCGCTGCGCGATTTCACTGCACAGTTGAACCTGCAGGCGGCACAGGTAACCTATCGCGGTATGAACGTTACCCAGTTGGCCGTTACGGCGGACAACCAACGCGGCCTGCTGACGTTGCACAAGCTTGCCGGGCAATTGGCCGGCGGAGATTTCTCCTTGCCGGGAACGCTCGACGCGCGCGGCAATAAACCGGTGATAAGCGTACAACCGGTGCTGAATCAGGTTGAGCTCGGCACGGTGCTCAAGGCATTCGATATGCCGCAGATGCTCACCGGCAAGTTCAGCATGAAAGGGGATCTGACCGGCGATCGCCTCTCTTCACAGGCATTTGAGCGCCGCTGGCGCGGTACGGCGCAGCTTGCGATGCAGGATGCGCAGCTGCACGGCCTGAATATTCAGCAGCTGATTCAGCAGGCGGTGGCGCGTAATGATAACAGCGTACGTGGGCAAGACAGCTATCAGCGCTATACCGAAGTCAAAAGCGTCTCGGCGCAGGCCAGCCTGAGTCAGGGCACGGTCAAACTCAGCGGCCTGACGGCGGATTCGCCTTTGCTGGCGCTGACCGGCGCCGGCAGCATCGATATGCCGGGCAAACAGTGCGACATGGCGCTCAACGTGCGCGTCACCGGCGGTTGGCAAGGGCGCGGCGAGCTGATTGAGCAACTGCAAAAAACGCCGATCCCGCTGCGGGTCTATGGGCCTTGGCAACAGCTGAATTATCAACTGCAGGTCGATCAAGTGCTGCGCAAAACGCTGCAGGATCGGGCCAAGGATGCGTTGAACAAATGGGCTGAAAAGAACAAGGATTCGCGCGAAGGCCAGGATCTGAAGAAGCTGCTCGACAAGCTGTAATCTCCTCTGACGCGGGTCGCATTGTGGCCCGCGTCAATCTCGATGTTTCCCGCGATAATTTCTCTCCGTTACCTTGATGAAGGTCATGAAGACTCGCGCGCAGTTTGTGCAGAGTAAGGGACTGTTCTGCTATGACTATGCGCCTGAGCGCGAAAACATGACGAGTTGAGGAAACATGATAGAGCTTCTTATTGGCGCCGTAGTGGCGGCGGGCGTGGGCCGTTACATCATCAAAGGGTATTCCGCCACCGGCGTCTTGATGGTGGGCGGGTTACTGCTGCTCGGTATCAGCGCCCTGATGGGGAAAACGCTGTTGCCGTCCGGCGCGGCCTCTACCGGCTGGCGCGCGACCGATATCATCGAATACGTCAAGATCCTGCTGATGAGCCGCGGCGGCGATCTCGGCATGATGATCATGATGCTGTGCGGTTTCGCCGCCTACATGACGCATATCGGCGCTAACGACGTGGTCGTCAAGCTGGCCTCGCGCCCGTTGCAGATGATCAATTCGCCTTATCTGCTGATGGTGGCGGCATACTTTGTCGCTTGCCTGATGTCATTGGCGGTCTCTTCCGCTACCGGCCTCGGCGTGCTGTTGATGGCGACGCTGTTCCCGTTGATGGTGAACGTCGGCATCAGCCGTGGCGCGGCGGCGGCTATTTGCGCTTCGCCGGCGGCGATTATTCTGGCGCCGACCTCTGGCGACGTGGTGTTGGCGGCCAAGGCGGCGGAGATGCCGCTGGTGGACTTCGCGTTCAAAACCACGCTGCCGATCTCGATTGCCGCCATCGTCTGCATGGCCGTGGCGCACTTTTTCTGGCAGCGCTATCTCGACAAAAAGAACAATGAACAGCATCACATCATGGACGTCAGCGAAATCAACACCCACGCGCCGGGGTTCTATGCGATTTTGCCGTTTACGCCGATCCTCGGCGTGCTGATTTTCGACGGAAAATGGGGGCCGGAGCTGCATATCATTACTGTACTGGTCGGGTGCATACTGTTGGCGGCCGTGATCGAGTTTGTGCGCAGTTTCAGCGCCAAACAGGTATTCAGCGGCCTGGAAGTGGCCTATCGCGGCATGGCGGACGCTTTCGCCAGCGTGGTGATGCTGCTGGTGGCCGCGGGTGTATTCGCGCAGGGGCTGAGCACCGTTGGCTTTATCAGCGGCTTGATCGGGCTGGCACAGTCGTTCGGCACCGGCGGTTTGATCATGATGTTGGTGCTGGTGGTGATCACCATGCTGGCGGCCATGACTACCGGTTCCGGCAATGCGCCGTTCTATGCGTTTGTCGAACTGATCCCGAAACTGGCGGCGCAGATGGGCGTGAATCCGGCCTATCTGGTGATCCCGATGCTGCAGGCGTCTAACCTTGGCCGCACGCTGTCGCCGGTCTCCGGCGTGGTGGTGGCGGTTTCCGGCATGGCGAAAATCTCGCCGTTCGAGGTGGTGAAACGCACTTCGGTGCCGGTGATTGTCGGGTTGGTGGTGGTGATCGTGGCGACCGAGCTGTTGGTTCCCCAGTAAAAGAAAGGCCGGGCGATGCCCGGCCTCAATGCTAAACCTCGTAGTCCTCCGGTGGGGGAGGCGGGGTGATCTTCACTTTCAGAATGCGGTGGCTGTTAACCTCCAGCGGTTCGAACAGATAGTCACCGATCTTGATTTGCTCGCCTTCTTGCGGCACACGCTGGCTGTGTTCCATCAGCAGCCCCGCCAGCGTGTGGTATTCGCGTTTTTCTTCCAGCGGCATCGGCAGGTACAGCACCAGATCTTCCAGCGGCATATAGCCGTTGGCAATCCAGCTGCCGTCTTCGTTTTGCTGAATGTCATGGCGTGCGTCCACCTCTTCGCCGGCCTCCGGCAGATTGCCGGCGATGGTTTCCATCACGTCCGTCAGGGTGACGATACCTTCGACGGAACCGAACTCGTCGACCACAAAGGCAAAGTGCGTCTGCGCCTGGCGGAACTGTTCCAGGGCGCTTAACAGCGTGAGCTGTTCCGGGAAGATCAGCGGTTGGCGTATCAGCGCGCGCAGATCCAACGGCGCCTGCGCCAACTGCTGTTTGAGGACGTCGATAGTATGGATAACGCCCAGCGGTTCGTCGCTGGCGCTGCTTTCCACCACCACGATGCGCGTGTGCTGATTACGCTCCAGCAATTGCGTCAGTTTTTCCTGCGGATCGTTCAGCTCGAGGTATTCGACGTCGTGACGCGAAGTCATGATGCTGCTGACTGTGCGCTGCGCCATGCCCAGCACGCGTTCGATCATGCGCCGCTCTTGTTGATTGAAGATCTCGCCGTTTTCGCTGTCGCTGTCCGCCAGCAGGTTGGCGGAGTGGCTGTCGACCTCCGCTTCTTCGTGTTTACCACTCAGCATGCGCAGTACCGCCTCGGCGGTGCGCTCGCGCAGTGGCCGCACCTTCGACAGGAAGCGCCGGCGGTTGAACTGTGCCAGTTGGTTCAATGCTTCGATCATCACCGAGAAGCCGATCGCCGCGTAGAGGTAACCTTTCGGAATGTGGTAGCCGAAGCCTTCCGCCACCAGGCTGAAGCCGATCATCAGCAGGAAGCTCAGGCACAGGATAACGATAGTCGGGTGAGCGTTGACGAAGCGCGTCAGCGGCTTGCTGGCCAGCAGCATCAGGCCGATGGCGATACACACCGCGATCATCATCACCGCCAGGTGGTCGACCATGCCGACTGCGGTGATCACCGAGTCGAGCGAGAAAACGGCATCCAGCACCACGATCTGCGCCACTACCGGCCAGAAACGCGCGCCTTTGCGTGTGCCGTGCTGCTCTTCATCCTTGCCTTCCAGCCGCTCGTTCAGCTCCATGGTGGCTTTGAACAGCAGGAATATCCCGCCGACCAGCATGATCAGATCGCGGCCGCTGAAGGGGTGCTCCGCAACGATGAACATCGGTTTGGTCAGCGTCGCCAGCCACGAGATGGAGGCGAGCAGCGCCAGACGCATCACCAACGCCAGCAGCAGGCCGACGACTCGAGCCTTATCTCTTTGTTGTTTTGGTAGTTTATCCGCCAGAATGGCGATGAAGACAAGGTTGTCTATACCCAGAACGATTTCCAGCACGACCAAGGTGGCCAGGCCGGCCCAAATTGTTGGATCAGCGATCCATTCCATACGCCCAATTTCACCTGTAAGTTCTACGGCTTATGCCGCAGGGGAATGATGGGCGCTGAGGCGGCAAAATTCAACTTTAAAACAGTGAAATCCACATGTTTACACGGTTTCCCCGCCCGCGATTGAGGGGGAAACAATGGGTAGGTTCAGGTAGGCGCCTCAGCGTGGCAAAGTCAAGCCGATCGATGACAATAACGATTTTGGCGCCGTGTACGGAGTTTGTCGATAAAGTAGTCATAACTATATTTTTTAAAATCAAGGTGTTATGCACGTTTTTCACAGCTACACTTAATTGCTCGGTAAACCCATAGTAGTCTTATTCTGAAAAGGACTCACAGGGGGGATCTTAGACTTGTGTCGTTAGAACAATAGTATAAGAATCTTAACCATGAAATGGGGGGGAACAATAACATCTGGTTATAAAAAGACCCAATTTTTTGTGATTATGTGAACCAAATTGCAGAAGTATCATGGTGCTGAATCCTGTTCATAGAAAAGTGTGATTAAGATTCAGTCGATAGACTAGGCGAGCGTGATTCAGTGCTTTGGTAGCTGCAAGCCAAGGGCGGTAGCGTGGGAGCGATGCGGTGCGAGGGTTCATTAGGCATGTTTTTTAAGTAATCCATTGATTTTTTATATTAAAATGTCAATTTTCGCACCTCATCATCTGGCGTTCATGCGAGATAGCCTGCCCTGGGAAATTTCATCGTTGTGCGAGGGGGATTTACACTTTTCTTCTCGACAAGTCCGACAGGATAATCGGAGTCGCTGAGTTCAAAATAATAATGTCAGAAAAACAGGCGGCATTTGGCTCTCGTACCGTTATCCTCTCGCCATTATTTACATTTTTGAGCGGAGCAGATATTTCCCGCATATACAATTTCGATGAATTTACCATAGTGATAAAAATGTAATGGAAAAACTGAAAGAAAAAACAACCAGAGGCCTGAAATGGAGTGCGCTGGAACGAGTGATGGCGCAAGGAGTGCAGCTTTGCGTAATGCTGATTTTAGCGCGAATGCTGGGGCCGACTTCATTTGGTCTGGTTGGCATGCTAGCGGTGTTTATTGCCGTAGCCCAGGTCTTTGTCGATAGCGGCTTCAGTGCGGCATTGATACGCAAACCGGAACGTAGCGAGGCCGATGTTGCCACTACCTTCTATTTTAATATCACGGTGTCGTTGGTTTGTTATGCCGTGCTGTATTTCAGTGCGGATAGCGTGGCCAGATTCTATAATCAAAGTGAGTTATCTTTATTACTGAAAGTGCTGGGGCTGGCCGTTATCTTTAACTCATTCCTGGTTATTCCCAGAACCAATCTGACGATCGCGATGGATTTCAAATCGCAGGCGAAAATTTCAATTTTAAGTGTGTTGGTGAGTGGTACGATTGCGTTGTTCTTGGCTTGGAAAGGCTACGGCGTATGGGCCTTAGTCGCGCAGACCTTGCTCGCGTCGCTAACCAGCGTAGTGATGTACAATATTATTTCCCCATGGAAACCTAAAGATCGGTTCTCTTTTGAGTCGTTTCGTTATCTTTTTGGTTTTGGTAGCAAGTTGCTTTGTTCATCGTTATTGGAAACGATCTACAATAATATTTATCAGCTCATTATCGGTAAGCATTTTTCGCCGAATTATGTCGGGCAATTTACGCAGGCTAATCAACTCGCCAGCGTACCTGCAATGACGGCGACAACCGTGATCCAGCGGGTTACCTTTCCCATGTTTAGCCACATGCAGAGCAGCCCGGAAAAAATGGATCAGGCCTATTTACTGACGTTAAAACTGGCGGCTTTCGTCATTTTCCCGCTATTGTCGATATTGTGTGTTGCTTCGACGCCGTTGCTGACCTTGATATTGGGTGTAAAGTGGATTTATGCCTCTCATCTTTTATCGATTTTATGCATTGGCTACCTGCTATATCCTATTCATGCGATAAACTTGAATATACTGCAAGTCAAGGGGCGTTCGGACCTGTTTCTAAAGCTTGAGGTTATCAAGAAAGTGTTGGGTGTGGCGATTTTGTTGGTCACTATGCAAATCAGTATCACGGCTATGTGTATAGGCATTGTGCTTCACTCATATCTTTCTTTGATTATCAATACTTACTATACAAGCCAGCTTACGCAGATTGGCCAATTGACTCAATTTAAAGCTTTATGGTCATTGTGGTTAGGTTCTGTTATGAGCGCTGCAAGCGCGTTTTATCTTAACCAGGCATTTGTTTTTTCGTTGCCTGTTGAGATCTTTATCGCGATATGTATTCCGGCTATTCTCTATATAATGTATTCGGTACTATTCCAAAGAGATTTGCTGAAGATTATCTTCACTGCAGTAAAAAAATAAACTCACGATAAGGATTAGCATGAAAAAGAATATTCCTGTAACACAGCCATTTCTTCCTGAGCTTGGCGAATTTGTCCCTTATCTGGAGGAGATCTGGTCAAATCGCTGGCTAACCAATAATGGTCCATTTCATCAACGACTGGAAAGTGAGCTTTGCGATTATTTAGGCGTTGAGCATATTTCTCTATTCAATAATGCGACTATCGCTTTGATTACGGCGCTTCAGGCATTGCGTATTTCTGGCGAAGTGATCACCACCCCTTACTCCTTTGTTGCGACTGCTCACTCTATTCTTTGGAATGGTTTGACGCCTGTTTTTGTTGATATCGACAGCGATAGTTACAATATCGATCCTAAAAAGATTGAGGCGGCAATTACGCCTCGAACCTCTGCAATCATGCCTGTGCATTGCTATTCTAATCCTTGCGCCGTTGAAGAGATTCAAAAGATTGCAGATAACTACGGTTTGAAGGTTATTTATGATGCTGCGCATGCCTTTGGTATAAACTACAAAGGTGAGAGTCTGCTGAGATATGGTGATCTTTCTATCTTGAGTTTCCATGCCACAAAAGTATTTAATACTTTTGAAGGTGGAGCTATCATCAGCCCTGATGCAAAAACCAAGCAACGTATTGATCGCCTGAAAAACTTTGGTATTGCTGATGAATTGACGGTAACGGCTCCTGGAATTAATGGGAAAATGAGTGAGATCAATGCAGCCTTTGGTTTGGTACAGCTGAAGTATATCGATCAAGCAATCAAAAAGCGCAAAGAGATTGATGAAAAATACCGTCAAGTGCTGTCGACAGTGAAGGGCATTACGCTGTCCAAATTGTCACCTGACTCCAATAGTAATCATTCTTATTTTCCCGTTCTGATCGAGAAAGAATTTCCACTCACTCGTGATGAGCTCTATGATAAGTTGAAGAACAACAATATTCTCTCTAGGAAATATTTTTATCCATTAATCAGTAATATGCCAATGTACCGCGGCTATGCCTCCGCTGCTCCTGAGAATCTGAAGCATGCGAACACCATCTCTGATAAGGTGCTGTGCCTGCCTATTTTCGATGCGCTGGAAGATGACGATCTGAATCTGATCATTACTTTGATCAGGGAGTGCTAGATCCGAAGGGCACAATTATAACTCTATATTATAAGATTAAATGTGCCCATGAATTGAACGTAGATGATAATTATATGGCAAAAAATTTATAAAGGGTAAGGAATGAAGTATTTAATTGTTGCCACGTCATATGATGAAAATAGCGGTGGCGTCATTGCTTTACACAAATTATGTCATGTGATTAATTCTCTCGGTGGTGAAGCTTATTTGCATCCGCGCGTAACCGAATCTCGCGCGGATTTTAAAAGCATGTTAAGAGCCGCCAAGTCCTTCTTGCGAGTGAGCTTCGGTAAATATAATACTAATCCTTCTTTTAATACGCCAGTTAAAAGACGAATCACTAAAAAAGAGCTGGAAGATTTTTGCGTAGTTTATCCTGAGAACATTAGCGGTAACCCTATCGGGGGCAAACAGGTTGTCCGTTGGTTTCTGCATCACCCTGGCTATCATTCAGGCCAGGTAAACTATTTTTCAGGTGAGTTGTATTTTTCATACGATTCCTTTGGCAGCGACTTCGCCATCCATGGTTCGAAAACCTCTGAGCATCCTCTGCGCGTCACGCACTTCTTTGACGAATATTATAATGATATTGGTACAGAGAAAGAGCGAACGGCTGTCGCCTACTGTTTACGTAAAGGTAAAGACCGTGAGATGGTTCATGATGTGGACCGTTCAACGTTGATTGACGGCCTCTCTCACCGAGAAGTGGCCTCTATTCTGCGGCGTTCTGATATTTTTGTCAGCTACGATCTTTATACGGCATATAGCTGGTTTGCCATTATGTGTGGTTGTGTACCGGTTATTATTCCTCAACCAGGGCTTAGTATTGACGAGTGGTATCCCAACTCACAGTCTAGATTGGGATTTGCTTATGGCTTTGACCAAATAGAACAGGCCAGAGCGGAGATGGAATCAGCGAAGAAAAACTTGAAAAACAAAGAAATTGAAACGATAGAAAACGTTAAGGTATTTTTGGCAGAAGTTGAAAACTATTTTTCAAAATGACCTTTTGCAGAAATAACGGTTAGTTGAATTTCATGCTGTATATAATTTGGAGGCTGAATTGATTTTGTTCTCCAGAATTAACGTTCGTTGGATGTTATCGGGGGAGGGGAATACATGAATGATTTTTATGAATGATTTTGTAACGGCTTTGCAGCAAAAGGGCGACAGATTGAGTATCTTCTTTAATTCAATTCGTTCGGATGCTAAGTAGTCTTATTCCTAAAAATCTCTTCATGGCGATGTAAGCCTTGTATCAGTAAGTTAATCGTATAAGAATTTGGTGCATATTTAGAGATGACATCACTTATCGAGGCGATAATACAAAATAGCCGTTTGCTGAACTGCAAGAAAGCGGCGCTGACGATGTTTATGTAATTACGTCAGTTACCTGGCTGAGAGCATGTTGCCATAGCATATTGGCCATGAAAGCCGAGGGCGGTAGCGTGCCTGGAACGTCGGAGCAAGCGCTTTCGGTTTTTTGCGCGCAATGAGGGAGTGAGTTGCCTAACCGGGTTTCCGACGCTGTGGTGGACCTTTGGCAGGTGTTGAACATGTATCTAGAACGGGGTTATGGGTAGTGAAGAACATTCTTTTTGTTATGCCGATTTTAGGACTGACTGGTGCGGATCGGGTTATTTTCACCTTATTGAACAACCTGGACAGAACGCGCTTTCGCCCAATGTTGCTGCTGTACAAAAATGATCCAAGCCTGAACGTGCTGGTCAAAGAGCTACGCCCGGACGTCGAAGTGACGTATCTGAACATCTCCGGGCGGGCCAGATTCTCTTTCCCAAAAATTTTGACCGGGATCCGGCGAGTCTGCCGGGAAAAAAATGTCAGCACGCTGTTCATCAGTTCAGGAACATCCAATGCGGTTATTTCACCTTTCTTGTTCCTGTTCGGCAAGCGAGTGAAAACAATTGCGCGAGAGTCGAACTTGCCGAGTTTGTTTGAAAAGAGCGCGATCGTTAAGTTTCTCTATCAGTACAGTTACAAGAATTATGACAAAATCGTCGCGCAAAGTGATGATATGCGTGAAGATTTGATTAAAAACTTCCAAATTCCTGCCGATAAGATAGTTAAAATCAACAACCCCCTCGATTATCGCTATATCAACGCATTATCGCAGCGGGACGGTGAACCATGTTTCAACGAGAACAAGATTAACCTGTTGAGCATTGGGCGACTGACATACCAAAAAGGTTTCGATTTACTGCTGAACGAATTCGCCAAGGTCGACGATCCGCGCTATCACCTGACTATTATCGGTGAGGGGGAGGACAAGGCCGCTTTACTTGCCTTACGTCGGCAGTTGACGTTGGAGGAGCGGGTTACTTTTATCGATAGCACGGATAATCCGTATCGCTTCATGCGGCAGGCTGACGTGTTTATTTCGAGTTCTCGTTGGGAAGGATATCCAAACGTCGTCATTGAGTCGCTGCTGTGCGGTACGCCTGTTTTGGCTAACAACTATCCGGGTGGAATCAACGAAATCATCGACAGTGAAAACGGCCAGGTTTGCGATCTGACCCGAGATTTTTCGTCGGCTCTCAAGCATGTCAGCGGTTTGCGGGATGTGAGTTTCGACGTGAAAAAGGTTGATGAAATTTTCAATAAATATAATGAGCTGGTTGATTAAAAGGCGATTTTAGCCGCGTGCACCTATGGCGGGCGCGGTGTGCGGAATCATTTGTGCATAGCCAACGGGTTCGGTTGACGCCAATCCGCTGCGCAGGCGGTGAGCCTTCACCTTTGCAGGCCGCCGGAAATTGCACCCTACATGTCTCATTTGGATAGAAACTATGCAAAAAAGAATCAAAGCCGTAATCCCTGTTGCAGGATTGGGAACCCGAATGCTTCCCGCCACAAAGGCGATTCCGAAAGAGATGTTGCCTGTCGTCGATAGGCCCTTGATTCAATATATTGTGGACGAGTGCGTTGCGGCAGGGATCCGAGATATCATTTTGGTCACCCACTCGTCGAAAAACGCGATTGAAAACCATTTTGACACTTCTTTTGAGCTGGAGGCGATGCTCGAATCCCGCGTCAAACGCCAGCTGTTGAAAGAGGTTCAGTCGATCTGTCAGCCAGATGTCACCGTTATGCAAGTGCGCCAAGGGCAGGCAAAGGGGCTGGGGCATGCGGTGCTTTGCGCTAAACCTATGGTGGGCGACGACGCTTTCGTGGTGGTCTTACCCGATGTTTTGCTTGATGATACGACGTGTAATCCGCTGCGTGATAATTTGGCCAAAATGATCTCGCGTTTTGAGCAAACCGCAGTAAGCCAGATTATGGTTGAACCCGTGCCGGAACAGGATGTATCAAAATATGGCGTGGTTGACTGCGGCGGCGTTGAATTGAACGCCGGAGAGAGTGCGGCCATGTCAGCCATTGTGGAAAAACCGGAGCGCGACGTTGCCCCCTCCAATCTGGCCGTCGTGGGGCGTTACGTGTTGTCTGCCGACATTTGGCCGTTGTTGGAAAAGACCCCGCCCGGGGCCGGCAATGAGATCCAGTTGACCGATGCGATTGCTATGTTGATGCAACGGCAAAAGGTAGAAGCTTTCCATATGAGCGGTAAATCACATGATTGCGGCGACAAACTGGGTTATATGAAAGCATTTGTGCAGTACGGCGTGCGCCATGCGTCGGAAGGGCAAGCCTTCAATCAGTGGTTGAAGCAGAAAATTAAAGGCTAATTTAGTGCCTGCCGTACGACGGCTCAATAGGTTAAAGGTAAATTCGATGACGACATTGAAAGCGGTTATCCCCGTAGCAGGGCTTGGCATGCGGATGCTGCCAGCGACGAAAGCTATTCCTAAAGAAATGTTGCCAATAGTCGACAAGCCACTCATTCAGTATATCGTTGGAGAGTGTGTGGCGGCGGGGATCAAGGAAATTATCCTGGTCACGCACTCTTCCAAGAATGCGATCGAAAACCATTTCGATACCTCTTTCGAACTTGAAGCCATGCTCGAAGCCAGGGTGAAAAGGCAACTGCTGGACGAAGTGCAGTCCATTTGCCCGAAAGGCGTTACGCTTATGCATATCCGTCAAGGGCAAGCAAGGGGGTTGGGGCATGCGGTACTGTGCGCCAAACCGCTGGTGGGCGATCACCCTTTTGTCGTCGTTCATCCGGATATCTTGTTGGACGATGCCACCTCGGATGCCAAAAAAGATAACCTTGCCCACATGATCGCGCGTTTTGAAACGACGGGCGTTAGCCAGGTGCTGGTGCAGGAAATGGATGCCGCTCTTTTGCGGAATTACTCTGCGGTGGCGTGTGAAAATCCGGATCTGCAGCCGGGAGACAGCAGTCGCATGCTCTCCATCATCGAAAAACCGGAGCCTGAAGTTAAACTCAGCTCAAATTTTTCCGCAGTAGGCCGATATGTTTTATCCGCGGACATCTGGCCAGTATTGGAAAGGACGGCACCTGGTGCTTGGGGGCGCATACAGCTCACCGATGCCATTTCCGGACTGCTCCGGGATAAAGCCATCGATGCGGTGCGCCTGGTGGGGGAGTCGTTTAACTGCGGCGAAAAAATGGGTTACCTGAGGGCGTTTGTCAGCTACGGGCTACGCCACCCTGTGCAGGGGGAAGCGTTTCGCAAATGGCTGGCGGAATTCGTAGCGTAAACGTTTTTGTCTGCTCAATGTACAGGGCCCTGCCAAAGGCAAAAAGTGATAATGGCCCCGTCGAAGCGGGGCGCTGTGGCTGAGGGCCATTTTTGAGCGTGAAGCATCGTGGCGGCATTAGCCGGATAGATGATACGATCAGAGAAAACCATCTAACGGTTATGGAATATGAAAATATCAGACTATAAATTACACTTGGCGGCGGTTGTTTTTCTCTTTTTATTCACGTTTTCGGGTGTCTTTTCCATTATCGCGGTTAAATTCGATAACCCGTTGATAAAAATATGGAAAGAGATTCTGATCATCGTGCTTTTCACGGCTTGCACGTTATTCGTATTTATGAAACGGAGCATAAATATCAGAAAGGTTTTGCTGCTCTTGATCTTTCTTATGCCATTTTTGGTTATTTATCTTATACTTACGATAGATTCCAATCGTCTTCTGGTTGCTTATCAGATTAAGAATGACGTAGTGCCATTTCTGTTTGTCGCTGCAGTTGCATTTATCGTCAATAGCCGAGAGTCAAAAGAGCATATCTATCTGAAGATGGTTAAGGTCGTCATTATCACCGGCATGATCAACTCAGTGTTCGTGTACTTTGAAAGCGCATTCTCTTCGCTCTTCATGTCGGTCCTCGCCATAGATGATATGAACAATGCCGGCGGCGCATCTGGCGTACGTCTTGATAATACGCTATGGGGACTTCGGGCGATGGGAACCATGACATCGTTCATCAACTCTGGCACGTTGATATTTTTCGCCATTGTTTGTCTCCTGGAAACCAAGTTGTACCGCGGTTGGAAGAAATTGGTCATGTTTGCCATGCTCGTAGCGGCAATGGTGCTGACGACCTATAAAACGACATTGCTGGCGATTGCGCTGTATTTTGGCGTAAAAGCGGTATATATGATGTTTAGCCGCGTGCGCGGCGCAAAAATGATCTATTTCTTTGCCACCGTTGTGGTGTTCACGGCGATGACCTACGTCTTTAACAGCATGGACGTCTATAATAAACTCGCCTTCACGCGGTACAAGGATGTGGCTTATAACTCTATCTACATTCGTGTTTTACAACATGCTGATATTATCAGGGATATGGAGGGTCGTGGCCAGTTCTACACCGGGTTGGGCGTTGGCGTAAACGGGACTTCAGGGCCGAGTGAAGATCTAAAGGTGAACAGTAAGGCGCTGGATAGCACTTACATTTACATCATGAGCAATTATGGCTTTATTGGCGTGTTTATCTATGTCTCCACGGCGTTCCTCATCTTGCTCTACCTGTGCCTCCAGGGGCGTGAGAACGATAATATCGCGATTGTTCTTTTATTCTACTCATTGTCGGTTGAGTTCTTTACCAACAATATTTTCGCCAATTTCCCCTGTAACTTGCTCATGTATACGCTGGTGTATCTTTCGATGATTTATTGCCGGCCGCAGGTCGTCAGGGAGAAAAAAATGCCGGCGATAAAAAGTGCTCCTGGGAACATGTTGGGGGCGTAATGTAAACCGCCTGCATGCGGGCGGTGTTGTTGATGAGGGAAGGCCTTTTTGTGAGAATAAACAGGTATCTTTCTTCATCAATACCCTTTACCTTTTGGCGTGGCAGCTACTCGCAAGCGGGGTGCTACATAAGAAACATCTGGACAGATGTTCCGGCCACTCCCTGACGCGCCATTTTCCTTTATCTGAAATAACTGATGGTAGTAAGTAGACATGAGAAAAATGAAAACTAAGCGAGTCGCCGTTCTGATCGCTAGTGCGCTGCTCGCTGGTTGTACTATCGCTCCTGGACAGCATCTTAGTACCAGCAACAAGGATGTTGTCCGACAGCAGGATGAAGATTTCGATCTCAACAAGCGGGTCAACGTTTATCCGATGACGCCAAAGCTGCTCGAGAGTTTGCGCGGCAAGCCGGTGATCGCCCAAGCGAACCCGCAGCTTGATCGTGAGCTGAAAGCGCATCAGTACCGGATCGGCATCGGCGACGTATTGATGATTACCGTATGGGATCACCCTGAGTTGACGACGCCGGCCGGTACTTACCGCAGCGCCAGCGATAGCGGCAACTGGGTCCATGCGGACGGCACCATTTTCTATCCGTACATCGGCAAGGTAAAGGTGGTGGACAAAACCGTGGTGGAGATCCGGCAGGATATCGCCAATCGCCTGGCCAAATATATTGAAAGCCCACAGGTTGATGTCAGCATCGCGGCTTTCCGTTCACAGAAAGTCTACGTGACAGGTGAGGTGAAAACCTCGGGTCAACAGCCTATCACCAATATTCCTCTGACCATTCTGGATGCCATCAATGCCGCCGGTGGTTTGACGGAAAATGCCGATTGGCGTAATGCGGTGTTGACCCATAACGGCAAGGAAATCCCTATTTCGCTGCAGGCTTTGATGCAGAACGGCAACTTGCAGGAAAACCACCTGCTTTATCCTGGTGATATTCTCTATGTTCCGCGCAACGACGATCTGAAAGTCTTTGTGATGGGCGAAGTTAAGCAGCAATCCACGCTGAAAATGGATCGTAGTGGCATGACATTGACAGAAGCGTTGGGTAATGCCTCCGGCGTTGATCAGGCCATGTCGGATGCGACCGGTATTTTCGTCATCAGACCGCTGCGTGGCAGACAGCCAGAAGGCAAGATTGCCGATATTTATCAGTTGAACGCCAGCGATGCGACGGCGATGGTATTGGGAACCGAGTTCCAGCTACAGCCATACGACATTGTTTATGTTACCACCGCACCAATAGTTCGCTGGAACCGCGTTATTACTCAACTGGTGCCGACCATTGCAGGTGTTCACGATATGGTTGAAACCGTGCGTTATATCAGGAGCTGGCCGCAATGAAGTTTGATTCCATTCTGGTCATTTGCGTTGGCAATATTTGCCGCTCGCCAACGGGAGAGGCGCTGTTGCGTCAAATGCTTCCCGGCAAGAAAGTGGCCTCGGCAGGATTGCAGGCGGTTGTGGGAGAAGGCGCCGACGCTAATGCGAAAATCACAGCCGAAAAGCATGGGGTATCGCTGGACGGACATGTCGCGCGTCAACTCACATCAGCACTATGCCGTGAGTATGATTTGATATTGGTGATGGAAAAACGTCATATCGATATGGTCGGCAATATCGCTCCGGAAGTCAGAGGAAAAACCATGTTGTTCGGCCATTGGATGGGGCAGCAGGAAATCGATGACCCCTATCGGAAAAGTTTGGAGGCCTTTGAATATGTTTATCAAATGTTGTCCAACTCTGCGAGTAAATGGGCCAAAGTGCTAGCTTCCTAATACGAGAATTGTTATGTCAGAAAAGAATAAATTGCCTAGTGGTTCTGCAGAGAGGCCTGAAGAAATCGACTTACGCCGCCTGCTGGGGGAACTGGTAGACAACAAGTGGCTGATTGTCGGCATCACCAGCCTGTTTAGCGTGTTGAGCTTGCTGTACGTTTTATTTGCGACACCGGTATATGAAACGGATGCATTGGTACAAGTAGAGCGTAACGTTGGCAATACGCTATTGACGGATATTTCTTCCATTCTTCCAGACAGTCAACCGCAAAGTCAGGCTGAGATTGAACTGATTCAGTCACGAATGGTAATGGGAAAAACGATTCAGGATCTTGGCCTCGAAACGAGCTCCGTGGTGAAGTATTTCCCCATTTTCGGCCGCGGTTGGGCTCGATTGATGGATGAAGAGCCGGCCAAGATCGCCTTATCGCGCTTGGTAGTGCCGGAGAAGTGGTTGAATATTCCGTTGGAACTCACCGTTGGCAAAGAGGGGCAGTATCAGCTTACTGCGGATGGTTCAACTGTGCTGAATGGCAAAATTGGCCAGTTGGCGTCAGGCAATGGTTTCACTTTACTGGTCAGCGATATTGATGCGGATGTCGGCACTACTTTTTATGTCATCAAACGCACCCCGCTCAATGTCATGCAGGAAATGTCCAAAAACCTGACGGTTGCGGATAAAGGTAAGGATACCGGCGTACTTGGGCTGACCTATACGGGGGACGATCCGGTACTGATTCAAAAAATTCTGAACAGCATCGCGCAAAACTATTTGCAGCAGAACGTTGAGCGTAAATCGGAAGAAGCCGGTAAGAGTCTGAAATTCCTAGAGCTGCAACTGCCTAAAGTTCGCGAGCAACTGGAGATTGCGGAAGACAAGCTTAATAGCTATCGCCAGCGAAAGGATTCGGTCGACATGTCGCTTGAAGCCAAATCGTTGCTGGATTCGGTTGTTGGTGTCGAATCGGAGCTGAATCAGCTCACCTTGAAAGAAGCCGAAATTTCGCAGCTATATACCAAGGACCACCCGGCATATAAAGCGTTGATGGATAAGCGACAGACGCTTACCAATGAACGGGATCGCTTTAATAAGCGCATTAGCACTATGCCGGCGACGCAGCAGGAAATTCTGCGTTTGACTCGTGACGTTCAGGCTGGGCAAGAAATTTACATGGAGCTGCTGAATAAGCAGCAAGAGTTGAGCATCAGCAAAGCCAGCACTATCGGTAACGTTCGCATTGTCGACAGTGCGATCACGTCGCCAAATCCGGTATCGCCGAAGAAAACGTTGATGATCCTGTTATTCACCTTCCTGGGCGCTTTGATCTCCTCCGGGGTGGTATTCCTGCGTGCATTGTTGCACAAAGGGATCGAAACGCCGGACGAGCTTGAGGAGTTGGGAATTAGCGTTTATGCCAGCATCCCTATTTCTGAGACTCAGCAGAAAAAGGATATGCTGTTCAGCCGCAGCAAAGGACGCTCCAAACATAGTGACATGCTGTTGGCATTGGCAAACCCGGCTGATTTGGCGGTGGAGTCGATTCGTAGCTTGCGCACCAGCTTGCACTTCGCCATGTTGGAAGCGAAGAATAATGTGCTGATGATTTCAGGGGCATCGCCAGAAATTGGTAAGACATTCGTATGTAGTAACCTTGCTGCCGTGATTGCCCAATCCGGGCTGAAAGTATTGCTGGTAGATGGCGATATGCGCCGTGGCCGTGTGCATGAGGTCATGCATGTGTCTAACGATAAAGGGCTGTCGGCCGTGTTGTCCGGGCAAGTTCCTATGGAGGAAGCGCTGTGCAAAACGGAAGTCGCTAACCTTGACTTCATTCCGCGTGGCAAGGTGCCGCCAAACCCTTCGGAACTCCTGATGCATCAGCGTTTCAGCCAGCTACTATCCTGGGCGCAACAGCACTACGATCTGGTGCTGGTGGATACACCACCGATTCTGGCGGTAACCGATGCTTCTATTGTGGGGCGTCATGCTGGTACCAACATGATGGTAACTCGCTTTGGTGTGACGACGCAGAAAGAAGTTGAGGTGAGCATGTCTCGCTTTGAAAACAGCGGCGTAGAGATTAAAGGGGTTATCTTCAACGCCATCGTGAAGAAAGCCAGCAGTTACTACGGCTATGGTTATTATAATTATGGTTACGAAAGCAAGTCAGAATAAGCTAGAGAAATAACCCACGCCCCGCAGTTCATACTATGGCCTGCGGGGCTGCTTTCTCATGATTTCATATAATAGATTAAAATCTTGATTTTATAAGTTTATTATATGTGATTATTTTTTTATTTGTTGTTAATTATGGTTTCGATTTTCGCAAGGACAGATTATGCTTTATATTAATGCACGTTTTTTGGCGCAAGATCTTACGGGCGTCCAGCGTTTCGCTGAACAGATATCTATAGCGCTTAATGAGATTCGTGATGATATTATTTTCCTTGTTCCTAAAGATACTAAGCGAAACGGCTTGTTGAAGAAGGTTAAATTTGAAGAGGTTGGCGAGCGTCAAGGTCACTTGTGGGAACAGTTGGACCTACCGGCATATTTGAAGAAAAAAGGCTCTCCACTATTATTGAATCTGTGCAGCACAGCACCGATATTTTACCGGAATCAAATTGTCACTCACCATGACGTGACCTATAGACGCTATCCAGAAAGCTTCTCAAGAAAATTTAGAGCGCTTTATCGAATTTTAATTCCTACCATGCTGAAAAATAGCAAAAAATTGATTACCGTTAGTGAGTTTTCTCGCAATGAGATAAATGAAGTTTATCATTGTCCAAAAGAGAAAATTGCGGTGGTGTATAATGCGGTTAGCGGTGATTTTTTCAGAAAGCCAGCTGTGCAACAAGAGAAGTATTTGCTTGCCGTGTCGTCGCCTAATTATCACAAAAATTTCCACGGAATGCTGGAAGCATTTGCTAGTTTACCGAAGGAAAGCGGCGTCTCCTTGAAAATCATTGGCAAGTCGGCAACAACTTTCGCAGCACAAGACTTCAGCAAATTGATTAATGGCTCGGATGACATTCAATTCATGGGGCGTGTCGACGATAAAGAATTAATTGAGCTTTACCAGAATGCTTTGGCTTTCGTTTTCCCGTCATTCTATGAGGGGTTTGGCATCCCACCGCTAGAGGCACAAGCTTGCGGTTGCCCGGTGATTGCCGCTAAAGCTGCATCTATGCCAGAAGTGTTGGCGGATAGCGTGGTTTATTTTGATCCGAATAATGTCAGTGATATTGCGGCGGCAATGGAAAGAATCATCACCGATGAGCGGTTGCGCGAGGATCTGATCGCCAAAGGCGAACAGAACGTCGCTCGTTTCTCGTGGCATCATTCCGCGGAGAAAGTGGATCAGATCGTAGGAGAGATTCAGGCTGTCTCCCAGGGGAGAAATGCATGAGGGTATTGCACGCAGCTGAAACGATCAAGGGCGGCGTTGCGACCGTACTGCGGCAGTTGATGATTAGCCAGCAGGATAATACTGAAATAGAGTCACTGGATTGTCTGGTTCCCGATGAACAGCGCGATGAGGTTAGCGCGGTGCGTGCAGAAAATGTGACGACATTCCACCGCACAGGAAGAAATATTGCTTCGTTCATCCGCTTCTTTATCGGTTTTTCGTCATTATTGCTTAGAAAGAATCCCCACATCGTGCATCTTCATAGCACTTTTGCCGGCGTGCTCGGCAGAATAGCTTTGATTATGCTTTGGCCGATCAGAAGGCCGAAAGTGATTTACTGCCCGCATGCGTTCTCATTTTTGATGCAGGGCAGCGAGAAACAGCAAAAAGCTTTTTCACTGGTCGAGAAGGCTCTGACAGGCATCACAGATGCTATTATCTGTGTCAGTGAACATGAGAGGGATAAGGCGATTGAATACGGTTTTCCCGCGCATAAATTGCATGTGATTTATAACGGCGTGCCCGCTGTTGCCAATGAAAACACAATGGCTAATCCGTACCCCGAAAATGTTCTTAACCTTCTTTTTGTCGGTAGATTTGATTATCAAAAAGGGTTCGACATCCTTATCACGGCGATGGAGAGTTTACGTGGGCACCCCATTCATCTCACTGCAGTTGGCGGTGGAGTGCATAACAAGTATGCGCCGGCCGACACCGCGCCGCAAACGACCTATACCGGGTGGTTAAATGCAGAAGCGCTGGAACCTTATTTTCGTCATGCCGACGTGCTGATCGTGCCTAGTAGATGGGAAGGATTTGCTATGGTGCCGTTGGAAGCCATGAGCTATGGATTACCGGTAATTGCCAGCAACTGCACCTCTTTTCCTGAAATGATTGAAGATCGCCGTACGGGGCTGCTCTTTGATCTGCAACAGCCGGAAATGCTCGTCCGCTACTTAATCGATACGCCTAAAGAGGATTGGAAGCGCATGGGGCAGGAGGCAAAACAGCTGTTTCTGCTCAAATTTACCGCTGAGACGATGATTGGCACTACGGCGGCTCTTTATAAGAAGGTTTTAGGCGCTTAACTTAAATTTTTGGCTGAATAAATTTACTATTTTAACTCGAGGGCGAAGTGTGAAAATGTTGCCAATTATCATGGCGGGCGGAAGCGGTAGTCGTCTTTGGCCTCTGTCCAGAGAACATTTCCCGAAGCAATTTCTAGCACTGCATGATCACCAGTCCATGTTGCAAATGACCATAGAGCGGCTGGGGGGATTAGAGGCC
Source organism: Serratia sp. 2880STDY5682894 (assembly GCF_001537385.1). Taxonomy (NCBI): domain Bacteria; kingdom Pseudomonadati; phylum Pseudomonadota; class Gammaproteobacteria; order Enterobacterales; family Yersiniaceae; genus Serratia; species Serratia sp. 2880STDY5682894. The sequence goes on from NZ_FCJA01000003.1 coordinate 306,167, forward strand.
GGGAATCCTATTGTTATTTGTAATGAGAATCATCGCTTTATCGTAGCGGAACAGCTTCGTCAGATTGGACAACTATCCCACAATATCATATTGGAACCTATTGGCCGAAATACGGCGCCAGCCGTTGCCCTTGCTGCGCTCAGAGCCGTGAGTGACGGCAGCGATCCTTTGCTGCTGGTATTGGCTGCGGACCATGTCATCACGGATGCTGAAGAATTTCAACGGCAGGTTATCAGGGCGATGCCTTTCGCTGAGCAGGGCAAGTTGGTGACGTTTGGCATTGTTCCTCATGTACCCGAGACTGGTTATGGTTATATTCGCACCGGTAAACTGATGGATGATGGGGTACTGGCGCAGGTAGCTGAGTTTGTCGAGAAGCCCGATTTGCCAACGGCTGAGCAGTATGTTGCCTCGGGCGAATACTTGTGGAATAGCGGCATGTTCCTGTTTAAAGCCAGCACCTATCTTCGGGAGCTAACCCGTTTTTGTCCGGAAATCGTCACCTGTTGCGAAGCGTCTTTGCAAAATTTGGCGGAGGATATGGACTTTGTTCGGGTCGATCGTGAGATTTTCGCCACCTGCCTGGACATGTCGATTGACTATGCGGTGATGGAGCATACGCAAGATGCCGTTGTGGCACCCTTGGATGCTGGGTGGAGCGATGTTGGCTCATGGTCGGCATTATGGGACATCAGCGAGAAAGACGGCCTAGGTAATAGTATAAGTGGCGACGTCATTTGCAGGGATACCGCTAATAGCTATATTCGTTCCGAGCATAAGCTGGTGGCGACCGTAGGTGTTGAAAACCTCATCGTCGTTGAAACCAAGGACGCTATTCTGATCGCAAACAAAGATCGGGTTCAGGACGTGAAATCGGTCGTGGCAGATCTGAAGCTTCAGCAGCGCAGTGAGTATTTGCAGCACCGAGAAATCTATCGTCCGTGGGGGAAATATGACTCCATTGATGAAGGAGAACGCTATAAGGTGAAGAGAGTGACGGTAAAGCCAGGAGAAGGATTGTCGTTACAGATGCATCATCATCGTGCTGAACATTGGATTGTTGTTGCCGGAACGGCAAAAGTTACGCTTGATGGCCAAACGAGCATCGTTGCTGAAAATGAGTCTATTTACATTCCCCTCGGCGCTGCACATTCTTTAGAAAACCCTGGGAAGATTGCATTAGATATTATTGAAGTGAGATCCGGTGCCTATTTAGAGGAAGATGACATTGTTCGTCTCGAAGATCGTTATGGCCGTGTTTAGGGTATGTCATTTTTTTGATAAAACGAAATGAAACCAATGATTGCGTAACGGTATTGGAGTAATAATGACCAGCTCACTGACTTGTTTTAAAGCATATGATATTCGTGGAGAGTTAGGCAAGGAGTTAAACCCGGAAATTGCTTACCGAATAGGTCGCGCTTACGGAACCTTTCTTAAACCCGGGAAAGTCGTTGTGGGAGGCGATGTACGCCTAACGAGTGAAGAATTGAAAATGTCTCTGGCTAATGGATTGCGGGATGCCGGTACCGACGTTGTAGATATAGGCTTGAGTGGTACGGAAGAAATCTATTTCGCAACCTTCCATCTAGAGCTTGATGGCGGTATCGAGGTAACGGCGAGTCATAATCCGATTAACTATAATGGGATGAAGCTCGTAAAAGAAAATGCAAAACCTATTAGCGGTGACTCGGGGTTGAGAGAGATCCGGCGGCTGGCCGAGGAAAATCATTTCCCGGACGTTAAGCTGCGGGGGAGTTATGAGAAGATATCGGTTATTGACGCCTATGTTGACCATCTATTGAGTTACGTCAACTTCGCGAATTTAAAGCCCTTAACGCTGGTGGTGAACTCCGGAAATGGTGCTGCGGGTCATGTGATTGATGCGATTGAGCGTCGTTTCGCCGACCATAGCGTGCCGATTAAATTTGTTAAGATTCACCATGAGCCGAACGGTCATTTTCCTCATGGGATCCCCAATCCGTTACTGCCCGAGTGTCGTGCCGATACCGCCAAAGCCGTGATCGAACACGATGCGGACTTAGGTATTGCTTTCGATGGCGACTTTGACCGCTGCTTTTTGTTCGACAGCACCGGCAATTTTATTGAAGGCTATTATATCGTCGGTTTGCTGGCCGCCGCCTTCCTGACAAAAGAGCCGGGTGCCAAGATCATTCACGATCCACGGCTGTGCTGGAATACCATCGACGTTGTAACAGAACATCGGGGAACGCCAGTGATGTCCAAAACCGGCCATGCCTTCATCAAAGAGAGAATGCGTCAGGAAGATGCCGTGTATGGCGGCGAAATGAGTGCGCATCACTATTTCCGCGATTTCTCTTATTGCGACAGTGGGATGATCCCATGGTTGCTGGTGACCGAGTTGCTCTGTAAGACAGGACAATCTTTGTCTTCTCTGGTGGCCGAACGTATCACTGCGTACCCGGCTTCAGGGGAAATTAATGTGCGTTTAAACGATGCAAATACGGTGATTGAAAATATTTGTCAGATTTATCAACCAGGCTGTCTCGCCATCGATCGGACGGATGGTATCAGCATTGAGTTCGCCGACTGGCGATTTAATGTCAGGACCTCAAATACGGAGCCGGTGGTTAGGTTGAACGTTGAATCACGTGGGGACATCTCGTTGATGAAGGAAAAAACCAGCGAGTTACTGAAGTTATTGCAAGATTAGCCGGCTAAAATTTGGCCAGGCAAGCATGATTTAACGATAGGTAAGTCGGCGTCTTTGTGGCTTCTCGGCTCTTGCGGAATTATAGATAACGAAAGAGAAAATAGGGAATCGGTAATTGCATTGGATACTTAACGTTGCATTTTAGGGTGGTGGTTGCATGCGGGTGTATGCCTGAGCAACATGATAGGCAGCTAAAGCACAGCATGCACGGAACAACGTTAAATATATATCCTTAAAGCTAATTAAAAGAGCTATCTATGAACAGTGAAAATATAAAGTCAAAACCAGTGCTTGTTAAGTTCACACTGGCATTTTCAGATTTGTTTTTCTTTAATTTCTCCTTATTTTTGTCTGTGGCTGTTATTTCAGTTATCTCAAATGATATTTATGAGTACATTCCTAAGTCAGTGATGGGGACTTTTTTCTTTTCTCATTTTGTTTTGTCATTAGCCTGCGTATTCTGGTTTTTGGTCAGATTGCGTCATTATTCATACAGGAAGCCCTTCTGGTTTGAACTTAAGGAGATGCTAAGAACAATAATAATATTTGCTATTATCAGTCTGGCATTTGTCGGTTTCTCAAAATGGGAGCTGTCGCGCTATGTGTGGTTATTGACCTGGCTGTTTGCTTTGATTCTTATTCCTGCGTTCAGAATTATTACCAAACATGTTTTTAATGTGCTGGGTTTATGGAAAAAGCAAACCATCATTATAGGCAGTGGAAGAAATGCTGAGGAAGCCTATGTTGCGCTGCAAAGTGAAGAAATTCTTGGTTTTGATGTTGTGGCATTCTATTGCTTGTCACCTGAAGATGAAAGAGAAAGCCTGTTCGGAAAGAAACTGATAAAGTCTGAAGAAGAACTTTGGGACTTGGTCGATCCCGAGAATACACAGATTATTGTCGCCGTTGAGTTCGAGCAACACGCCCTGCGGGATTACTGGCTAAAAAGTTTTGCTAAGCACGCGTGCCGTTCGGTATCGGTCATTCCGACTTTGCGAGGGGTCCCGCTGTATGGAACAGACATGTCATTCATTTTCAGTCATGAAGTGATGATTCTGCGGGTCAATAACAATCTCGCAAAACTGACATCCAGATTTGTGAAGCGAATTTTTGACATTTTTGGCTCCCTGGCCATTATGACAATATTATCGCCTGTGTTATTGGGGATTTTACTGATGGTGTCCAAAGATGGCGGAAAACCTATCTACGGGCACGAGCGAGTTGGTCTGAAAGGACGAAAATTTAAATGCTTGAAGTTCAGATCAATGGTGACGAACTCTAAGGAAGTGTTGGCTAATTTGCTGGCGACAGACAGTGAAGCGCTTGCCGAGTGGAATAAGGATTTTAAGCTTAAGAATGATCCGCGGATCACAAAAATTGGTGGTTTCATTCGTAAAACCAGTCTTGATGAATTACCGCAATTGTGGAATGTTTTACGAGGCGATATGAGTCTGGTCGGCCCTCGACCAATCATCGAAGAAGAGCTGGAAAGATATGCCGGCGATGTCGACTATTATCTGATGGCAAAACCTGGCATGACGGGGTTGTGGCAGGTTAGTGGGCGTAACGATGTCGATTATGATACCCGAGTGTATTTTGACTCATGGTATGTGAAGAATTGGTCGTTGTGGAACGATATTGTCATCCTTTTCAAAACGGTGAATGTTGTTCTAAGAAGAGATGGGGCATATTAATAAAGGTACTCACGCCGAGTTAACTTGGCGTGATGACTCGTCTTGTCATTTTTTGCTGTGGCAGGCAGGAATAATTGCGGATGGTATGAGTCGCAATCTATCTGTCATTTATTCTAAGGTGTTATATGGATCTATGTGTCATTATTGTTACTTATGGTGAACGAGCCCATTTTGTCAAGCAGGTCGTCGATTCTTGTGCGGGTGAAATGGTCAAAAAAATCGTTATTGTAGATAACGGTTCTGGTGAGGAGAATAAGCGTAGTTTATCTGCTATTGCTGAAGCATATCCACAAACCGTTATAATACTGACTATGGATAGCAATACGGGTTCCGCCGGGGGGTTCTATGCCGCAATGGAATGTGCTGCGAGCATTAACGGCGTGAACTTTATTCTGGCTTTAGATGACGATAACAAGATTGCATCCGAAGATATCAATAAATTGGCTTGCTACTGGCAAGATCATGTTAATAAACACGTTGAAGATAATACGGCGTTACTCGCTTTACGTGAAGATAGGCTGCATTATATGAAGTTTATTGAGACGAGAAATGATGACGTATTACTCGGTGCAAAAAATAGTTTCATGGGTTTTCATGTTGCTAATTATGTAAGAAAAATCATCGGCGTATCAAATAAGAAAAAAAACATTGCGGAGAAAATTGTTTCGCCGATAGCACCTTATGGTGGCATGTTTTTTCATAAGAGCCTGCTGAAAAAACATGGTCTCCCTAAAAAAGAGATGTATTTGTACTGCGATGATACAGAGTTCTCCTATAGAATTACTAAGGCCGGGGGGGAAATTATCATCATCCCTGACGCGAAAATTGTCGATCTGGATCAGTCATGGGATTCCGGCGCGCGAAAGAAACGTTTTAACTCTCCGGTGCTTGAGACGAAAGATGATTTTCGAGTGCGCTATAGCTTCCGGAATCGCGTTTATTTTGAAAGGAATTACTTAGTTACTAATAAATTAATCTACTTGATGAATATCATAATATACTTATCAGACTTGGCCGTGAAGGCCGTATGCCATGGCAAGTTAAAACGAGTCGGTCTGGTTGTACGCGCTATTCGCGACGGTTTCAGAATGTGATTAAAGTAACAGTTTAGTCTCGGTGGATTTACAGATTTCAGGCAGTTGAGATGTTATTTTATGGGGTATGCTTCTTTATTCTATGACACACATAACCGGTGAATCTGTTAGTTATCGTTGTGAGCTTATGGATCATATTCCAAGTTTATTCCTTTGAGGGTTTATATGATGGCGACCAACCCCAGCAAGAACCGCCTCTTTTTTGCTCGCAGGCGAATGACCATGGCTGCATTGATGTTGATGAGTTCCAGTCAGGTAATGGCGTTGGATGCCATAGGCATTCACAGCCATTTTAATCACTACCCAGATTCGAGTGATACCTATCTAGCCATGATTAAGCAGTTTGGGTTTAATTCATTCCGCTCGGATCTGGCATGGAACTCCATTGAATCCCAGAAAGGGGTGTTCTCGATTAATGATGCGGGTAACCAGAAAGAGGATCTGGCTTTTCAGACAGGTTTCTCTCAATATGGGCTCAGTGCCTTAATGGTGCTCGGTTATGGTAACAAGCTCTACAGCAATAATGCGATTGATTTCCCAAGAACGCCAGAGCAGATCGCAGCATTCGCAAACTACGCGGCTTGGGTCGCTGCGCGCTACAAAGGAAAGGTCAAGTATTTCGATATCTGGAATGAGTGGTTGTATGGAACAGGGCTGACGTCTAAACCCCGTAATGTGCCTCCCGCCCAGGTCTATTTCGACGTGGTGAAAGCGACATCGGCCGCTGTGCGTAAAGTTGATCCGAACGCGGTGATACTGGCAGGTTCCTTTAACACGAATAAGCCCAGGGACGTCGCTTGGTTTGAAGAGCTGATGAAGCTAGGGATTCTGAACTATATTGATGGCGTTTCAATTCATCCATATTCACTTAAGTTGCCCGAAGATAATTTAGCGACTATCGATAAATTCGAAGAGCTTGCCAAGCGTTATGCCGGAAAAGAAGTCCCTGTTTATATTACCGAGATGGGGCAATCCAGTTCGACAGCACCGGGGTATGTCTCGGATGACGCCACCGCGCAGTTTGTTGTCAAATATACATTCCTGGCAAAAGCGCGACCTTATATCAAAGGATTGTGGTGGTATGACCTGGTGGACGATGGCCCCGACGTCAAAAATCGCGAGCACCGCTTTGGTTTTGTCACGCAGAGCAATCAACCGAAGTCCATGGCGTTGCAATTCCAAAAAATCGCCGAAGTTGCTCGCGACTACAAGGTTGAACGCTACCAGACGAACACGGATGGCAATGTCAGCATATCATTGAGCCATGGCGGGAAATATGCTCTGCTCGCCTGGCAGCAAACACCCGTTCAGGCTCAGGCTCCTCAGCAGGATCTGCTCAAGTCAGTAAAGAGTTTTGTGAAGATGGAAGGCGATAAAAGCGAAGGGGCGATACGCATGATTGATCCGCATTTCCAAGGGCAGTCATTGTATGAAGAAAAGTCTGCCTTGACGAAAAATTACGGCAATGTGCCTGTATTGGTGCAATCCGATAAGCCTATTGCGGCGCCGCAATAAGTTATTCTTTGTCTCGTCGTAATAGATGAAAAGCCCTGTAAAAAGGGCTTTTTTTGTGCCTGAGCGATCGTCGTCAGCTTGCAGGACTGTGAAGATAGACAGCATATGAAGCAAGAAAAGGCCCGGAGTGAAATCCGGGCCTTTTTTGTTACTGGTGCGCGCCATTAGGCATAGTGCAGATCGCTAACCAGACTTGCATGACTTTGACCCGTCAGATAAATCACGGTGTCGCCAGCATCCAGAGAGTGGTTATTGTTGTTATCGATAATAACGTAGTTGCTGTTGGTGCCGTTATCAAAGGCAACGGAAGCAACACCTACTTTCGCAGTCAATGAGCCTGTACTCAAGCCGAGAATACCGCCCAGCAAGCCGACGACCCCGCCGGTCAACGAGCCCAGCAAGCTACCCAATACGCCGTCGAGGATATCCGCCGAACGGGTACCGTAGTCCGCAACCGCTGTCCCTGTGTTCGACAGGGTCAGGCCTGACAGATGGTCGATGATCTTGTCTTTGGCGGTATTGAAGTCGGTAATGGTGTTACCTGCTTGCGAGGTACTGGATTGCAGCATGTAAGTGTTGGCGCCGGCGCCGCCGGTCAACGTGGTGTTTGCGGCAACGTTCAGCGTATCGCCGGCGCTGGATCCTTCAACGGTCATCTGATAACCGTTCAATCCCAACGTGTTGAGCACCGGTGTCAACAGCGATGTCGTCAAGGCGCTCAACGGCAGGATATTCAGCAATTGAACGATGAGGCCGTCACCCGTACCGCCGTTGCTGGTCGTCAGATTCAAACCGCCACTGTTGCCGGAGGCGTTGATGTCATGGATAAAGGTGAAGCCTGAACCTACGGTTAAGTCTAACTGGTGGTCGCCGGTCACGTTGATGTTGGTTAACACACTGTTGCTACCGGCCAATGACAGCACGTTCGCAAAGCTACCGGTACCGCCGGAAGCGATATTGAGTGCCGTCAGCGCGCTGCCGGTCAGGCCGATGGCACCAGCATTGACGTTAGATGAGCTGACGGCGTCAAAGTTGATACCAAACTGCGTTGCGGCGTTAACGAAGCTGAAGTTCAGCGTTGTCGACGCAGTCGCATCACCATTCACTTCCAATGCGGCTGCGGCACCGCCTGCGGCGTTGATGACGCTGGCGTTCGTCAGGCCATTCAGGACAAATCCCTGCGAACCCATATTGGTCGGCGTGGTTGCCTGGGTGACGGTGCCCCCGGCTGTACCTTCTACTGTTGCAGTGCCGTTTAGCAGACCGAAGTCAAAAACGTGGGACGGCGTGGTAACCGGTGTAGTGGTCGGGCTGCCGATCAGTGGCGTGGTGATCAGCGTACCGGTGGACTGGCCGATATAGCCGGTCAGATCGATTTTTTCAAAGTTGCTGAAGTTGTTGGCGTTGCTGCTGATCGTACTGGTGCGAATACCCAAGGCGTTTTGGTTGGTCACTACCGACTTAGTAAAGAAGTTAGCGGAAATGCTGTCCGTGCCGGCACCGCCATCCGCTTTGATCGCGGCGGATACGGTATTCGGACTGTTGGCTGCGGCATTACCTGCCCATTTCAGCGCATCGTTGCCGGCGCCCAGGTTGAAATTGGCCGTTCCGGTTGCGATGTTGGCTGTTGATGTGACGTTAACCACGTCGTTACCGGAGCTGGCGTTCAGGATTACATTACCGTTATTGACAGATACCGCAACGCCTGGGTTGACGCCGTTGGCGGAAAGATTAACGGTAGACGCCGCCGTGCCGTTGATCGTCAGGTTGGACAGATGATCGGCGAACTGCAGGTTAACCGTGCTGGCGGTGCTAGCATTCAGGATAACGTTGAGCAAAACAGCGGTTTCGGCATTGCTCAGCACATGGCTGCTGCCGGTGTTGATGGTGCCAGTGGCGTTACCGCCGGCGGCGGTGCTGGACAACGTGGCGTTAGTTTTATACAGCAGGCTGGTGCCGATAGCGTCTTCAAATGCGTGTTGTGCGCTGACGGTCGCGTTATCCGTAGCGGTAGAACTACGCAGATCATTGATGATCGCTTGCGCAATGGCGGTATTGTTGCCCAATGCGGTGTAGGTCGCCAGCTGAGTTGGTGTCGGTGCTGACCCCCACACATCCGTGAATACCTTGGTCACGAAGGCAGAACCGCTTAGCGCCGCGCCTTTGGCCTGGAACTCATTAGTAGCTAGCAGGGTGGTCAACAATTTACTGAACGTCGTGCCTGAGGCCAGCTGTTTACTGAAGGTGTCCAGCGCCTGCGAGTCGATGCCGCGATTCGGCACGGCAAGGTAAATCGACGCCACTTGTTCCTGGAAGCTCAAACCCGGCAATTGGCCTGGACTGTATACCTGGGTCGCGAGGTTGAATTGCTGTTGCGCGGCCAGATCGCCACTGGCGACGGTGCCCTTAATCAGGTTGATAATATCAACGATGACGGTGCCTCGGGTTGCACCACCATCCAACAGCGCCACATAGGTTGAAGATTCACTGGAAGTTGGCGCACGCAGGAAGGCGCTTTCAAACAGACGTGCGACAAAGTCTGTATTGTTCAATGAGGTCAGATAAGCGCGATCGTTAACAAATACCTGGGCTACGTTGGCAAGGTTTGCCCCGTTGGCCATTTGAGTGCCCCAGTAGTTAATACCTGACTGGGCTGCATCGACACCAATAACATAGTAAATGGCTTCAACCGCAGAGGCGCCAGCCGCTGCGGAGGATTGGGCGACTGGGTAAAGCACGGTGTTAATCGTGTTCTCGAAAGTGGCTTGCTGAGCAAGAGTCGTTGCATCAAACCCTTGGTAATTAAGTAGATTAGTCACCAGTTGGGACACAGCCGTTGTGGTTGACCCCACATTCAACAGATCTGTCAGCTGTGCGCTGGTCGGCGCTGTACCAAAAATGTTGGTGTAAATCTGCGTCAGGATCTCCGCTTGCGTTTTGGTAGCAAAGCGTGCCTGTCCATCGCTACCGGTCAGGAATACGTTGACCAGCTGCGCAGCGGTGGCCTGCCCGGTCTGCAAATACTGGCCGAAGTAATCATAGGTGGATTGAGACGCATTCTTACCCAAGACAGCGTAGTAGAGTGCCGCTGCCGCTTGCTGTGACGCTAGAGAAGCCATAATAAATTACCCCTTGGATAAATCAATTTAAGGAACAAATGTCCGGCCAGCATTGGGCTAACTATTTCCTTTATAAGGAATGTTTAGCGTCAAGCTGAAAGTTATTCTTTGCAAGAAAACAGAAAATAAAATCGAGAGGCAATGACGCGTGCAATAACGCGATCCTTTACTCTCTACCTAAGGAAAGGTGCGGAAGCCTATTTTGTCAAGGCTGTGGTCAACTTTTTGGGTTGAGGGGTGGTAACTATTTGTAATGGTTATAGGATTATTATTACTATATAAAAAATATAGTTTTTTTTCTTTTAATTAATAAAAAGTTTATCTGTTTCCATCTGGATTGTTTCATTTGAAATTATTGCATTTTGTTTGTTAGCTGCCTAATGATTTCCATTGGGCATCAATCACGGTGTTTATTTTAGGCCAAAACCGCAAGAATCGTGGGATTGGCATAGCTTATCCCATTGATTTTATATGCTGTTAATTCTTTTCCCCGGCGCCGGTTTTTTTTCCGTTTCGCCTTGCGGGATTTCAACTTGTCTAACTATAGTTAGTAAAAAAAGTATCTGCATTCTCGGGCATTTTTGGGGTGGTTTGGATATAAGATATTTCTTATGCAAATCAATGCGGGTGGGTAGTTGGTGCAGGTGAGGTTAAGGGATAGAAAGTGAATCAATTCATACCGCGCAATGAAATTGCGGATGTTATACGGACGCGCAGCAAAGTCTTTTGGACCGTTGGTATATTCACCGCATTTATAAATCTATTAATGCTTGTTCCTTCTGTCTATATGTTACAGGTTTACGATCGGGTTCTTCCCTCTCGTAACGAAATAACCTTGCTGATGTTAACGCTGATTATGCTGGGCCTGTTTGGCGTGATGGCGTTATTGGAGTATGTTCGCAGCATGGTGGTTATCCGCATCGGCAGCCAATTAGATATGCGTCTCAATACGCGCGTTTATACTGCTGCCTATGAGGCTAACTTGCAAAATGGTTCATCAGACGCCGGTCAGATGCTGGGCGATTTGACCACCGTAAGGCAATTTCTTACCGGTAGCGCGCTGTTCGCCTTTTTCGACGCTCCGTGGTTCCCCATCTATTTGTTGGTCATCTTCCTCTTTAACCCTTGGTTGGGCCTCTTTGCGCTCATTGGTTCGTTGCTGTTGATCGCGCTGGCCGTCGTCAATGAAATCGTCTCCAAAAAACCATTGGGCGAGGCCAGCAAGCTGTCCATCATGTCGGGCAATCTGGCGAGTACCAATCTGCGCAATGCGGAGGTGATCGAAGCGCTGGGCATGTTGCCTAATTTGAAACGCCGCTGGTTTGGGCTGCACCAACGCTTCCTTAACAGCCAACGCGTAGCCAGCGAACGTGCGACTACCGTCACGTCCATCACCAAATTTGTCCGTCTTTCCTTGCAGTCGCTGGTTCTCGGATTGGGGGGATGGCTGGCCATTGATGGGCACATCACGCCGGGTATGATGATCGCCGGTTCTATCTTGATGGGCAGAACGCTGGCGCCGATTGAACAGGTGATCAATATCTGGAAAAGTTGGAGCTCGGCCAAACTGTCTTATCAACGCCTGGTCAAGCTGCTGGAGATGCATCCGCAGCGGGGGACCGGGATGTCGCTGCCGCGGCCTGAAGGGATCGTGTCCGTAGAAGGCGTTACCGCTACACCTCCTGGCTCGAAGGGAGACTCGGTGCTGCACAATGTCAGTTTTGCGATTCAGCCTGGCGACGTGCTCGGCATCATTGGTCCCAGCGCCTCAGGCAAGTCGACGTTGGCACGCCTGTTAGTCGGGATCTGGCCGGTGAGCGAAGGCATCGTGCGCCTGGATAACGCGGACATTTATCAGTGGAACAAGGATGAGCTTGGGCCATATATCGGGTATCTACCGCAGGATATCGAACTGTTCGCCGGCACGATCGCCGAGAACATCTCGCGGTTTAACGATGTCGACTCCGAAAAAGTCATTGAAGCCGCCAAATTGGCGGGGGTGCATGAGCTGATCTTGCGTTTCCCGAACGGCTATGACTCGCTTATCGGCAACGGCGGGGCCGGATTGTCCGGTGGGCAAAAACAACGGATAGGCCTGGCGCGCGCCCTGTATGGCGATCCGTCGCTGATCGTCCTGGATGAACCGAACTCGAATTTGGATGATGCCGGCGAAAGGGCGCTGAACCAGGCGATCCTGTTCCTCAAGCAACGTAATAAAACCGTCATCTTGATTACGCATCGTACAAACCTGCTGTCGATGACCAGTAAGCTGTTGCTGCTGACAAACGGCGTAGTCAATGCTTTCGGGCCGACTCAACAGGTATTGCAGGCATTGACTAACGCACAAAAGACGCAGGCTAGCCAGCAAGCGGCTCGTGCGGTGAATGCGCCGGCGGATGAAGGCCCTTTCCCTAAAACTCAAACCAATTAGTTCTGAACTTGGCCGGTGGCGCAAATGCGTCGCCCGCACTGAAAGGAGTAGGTATGTCTACGCATGTTGGCGAGTCTCAGGACCCGTATGTTGAAGAGATCCCGCAAGATGAGCGGCGATTTACGCGTTTGGGATGGTTGGTGGTTGGCATAGGGCTGTTTGGTTTCTTTATCTGGGCTGCATTCGCACCGCTGGATAAAGGGGTGGCATCGCCCGGTTCAGTGATCGTTTCCGGCAACCGTAAAACGGTTCAGGCTCCGGCTGGTGGGATCATCAAAAGCATACTGGTGAAGGAAGGGGATCGGGTTAAAGCCGGTGAAATGCTGGTGCAACTCAGTCAGGTTCAGGCCCAGGCGCAGGTCGATTCTTTTCGCGTCCAGTATTACACCACATTGGCCACCGAAGGTCGGCTTCTGGCTGAACGCGATGGCGCAAGCCAGATCACCTTTTCCCCGGAACTGCTGAAGGCGAAAGAACAGCCGCGAGTAGCGGAAATCATCGCGTTGCAAACACAGCTGTTTTCATCCCGCCGCCTCGGTTTAAACAGTGAAATCGATGGGTATAAGCAATCGATGGACGGCGTGCGCTTTCAATTGAAAGGGCTGCAGGACTCCCAGGCGAACAAAAGTATTCAATTGTCCACCCTGCGCGAGCAGATGAACGGAATGAAACAGTTGGCCGCAGACGGGTATATTCCGCGCAATCGTTATTTGGAGGTGCAAAGGCAGTTTGCTGAAGTGAATGGTAGCATCGATGAAACGCAAGGGCGCATCGGCCAATTGCAAAAGCAATTGCTTGAATCGCGGCAGCGTATCGATCAGCGGTTTGCCGATTATCAGCGTGAGGTTCGCACGCAGCTGGCGCAGACGCAAATGGACGCCAACGAGTTCAGGAACAAGTTGGAAATGGCCAATTTCGATCTGGGTAACACGGCGATCGTTTCTCCGGTTGACGGCACCGTGGTTGGGCTGAATGTTTTCACTCTGGGGGGCGTGGTGGGGGCCGGCGATCATTTGATGGATATCGTGCCGAGCCAGGCGACTCTGGTGGTGGATTCACGTCTCAAGGTCGATTTGGTCGACAAGGTGTATGACGGCTTACCGGTTGATTTAATGTTTACCGCCTTCAATCAGAATAGGACACCGAAGATCCCGGGAACGGTGACGTTAATATCGGCAGACCGCCTAGTGGATAAAACGAATGGCGAACCCTACTACCAGATGCAAGTGACCGTTACCCCTGAAGGCATGAAAATGTTAAATGGCGATGATATCAAAGCCGGCATGCCCGTTGAGGTTTTCGTGAAAACGGGGTCTCGCTCGCTGTTAAGTTATCTGTTTAAACCTATTTTGGATCGCGCCCATACTTCATTAACAGAGGAATAATTTTGATTCGATTTAAACGACAGGTTGCTGGCCTTACTATCAGTACCCTATTGTTTGCGATATCTGCGCCAGTTTATTCCATAGGGATTTTAGACGCATATTCGCTGGCACTTGACAAGGATCCGACCTTTAGGGCGGCATTTAAAGAGAAAGAGGCGGGAGACGAGAGCAAAAATATCGGTATGGCAGGTTTATTGCCGAAGGTGGCATTAAACTATCAAAATTCACCGAAAAACTGGCAAACGGTAAAGTATCCGCAGAGCAACATATTTACCGGCGAGACTATCGAGGCGACGAACAGCCAGAAATACCGCAGCTACTCAAGTTCGGTCTCTGTGACGCAGCCGCTATTTGACTACGAGGCCTATGCTCGTTACAAGGCGGGGGTGGCGCAAACGCTGATGTCAGACGAGCGTTACCGTGCCAAGTTTATGGATTTGGCGGTGCGGGTCGTGACCGCCTATGTAGAAGTCGCTTACGCAAAAGATCAGATCTCTCTCGCGCAAGCGCAGAAGGCCGCTTATGCCACGCAGTTAAGCCAAAACAGCGAGCTGTTGCGGGCGGGTGAGGGGACGATTACCGATGTCTCCGAAACACAGGCGAGGTATAGCCTGGCAGAGGCACAAGAAATAGAGGCTCAGGATGCCCTGGACTCTGCCAAACGCGATTTGGAAGTCATCATCGGGGCTCCGCTTGAGCAGTACGGTTCGCTTCAGTTGCTTAAGCCGGGCAAATTCCAGGTTGCCCCATTGATCCCTTCGAAGTTTGAAGAGTGGCAAAAGATTGCCCTGGAGAATAACCCGGAGTTAGCTGCATCCCGCCACAGCGTAGATGCGGCAAAATATGAGGTCGAGAGAAATCGGGCCGGTTTTATGCCTCAGGTGCAGCTTTACGCTTCTCATTCTGAAAATGACTCCAGCAGCGATAACACCGTTAACCAAAAATACCGTACTGACAGTATAGGGGTACAGGTCAGCATGTCGCTTTATTCCGGCGGGGGCGTAGCAGCTTCTACTCGCCAGGCTGCAGCGCGTTACGGCCAGGCGATGTATGAAATGGATGCCCAGGTCGGGGACAAGCTGAACGATCTGCGTAAGCAATTCAATCTTTGTCTGAGCAGCCGCGCAAAGTTGGCCGCCTATGAGCTGGCGGTGCAATCCGCGACGAAACAGGTTGAAGCGACTAAAAAAAGCGTCGTTTTGGGGCAGCGGGTCAACGTCGATGTGCTGAATGCGGAGCAGCAACTGTACTCGGCTCGCCGCGATCTGGCATCGGCAAAATACACCTATATTAAATCTTGGATCACATTGTTGAGCGATTCCGGTACCTTGGATAAGAGCGATATTAATCGTGTCGCGCAATACTTTGAGTATGCTCGTTAGTGAGACCTCCCGGCGGCCTAACCCGCCGGGCAGGAGAGTAGGGCTTTTCTGAAAGCGCGCCAGAAGACTGCTTTTTCAAGCGGCTATGCGTTATGTTACTTCCATCCATTCCCACTCTCTGAGCTATCTGAAATGAATTCGGCGCATTCTCATATACGCGTCTTCGGTGTGCGGCAAGGGAGCGTAGGCGATTGAATCAATTTTTGAGGGGTTTATGAAAATTATTGTTACCGGTGGCGCCGGCTTTATTGGTTCCGCAGTTACCCGACATATTATCAATAAAACGATGGATCAGGTACTGGTGCTGGATAGCCTGACTTATGCAGGTAATCTTGAGTCCCTAAAACCGGTAGCGGGCTCTGACCGTTTCAGCTTTGAACCGGTGGATATTTGTAACCGCAGCGAATTGGACCGCGTGTTTGCTGATTTTAAACCGGATGCGGTGATGCATTTGGCCGCAGAGAGCCATGTGGATCGCTCTATCGATGGCCCGACGGCTTTCATCGAGACCAACATCGTAGGCACCTACACATTGCTTGAAGCTGCCCGGCAATACTGGCATACCTTACCGGAAACAGCGAAAAAGGCATTTCGGTTCCATCATATCTCTACTGACGAAGTGTATGGCGATCTGTACGGCACCGAGGATTTGTTCACTGAAACTACGCCTTACGGGCCAAGCAGCCCTTACTCTGCATCGAAAGCCGCCAGCGATCACCTGGTGCGTGCCTGGTTACGAACCTATGGTTTACCGACCCTCGTCACCAATTGTTCCAACAATTATGGACCGTACCATTTTCCCGAAAAACTCATCCCTTTGACGATCCTGAATGCGTTAGAAGGTAAGCCATTGCCGGTATATGGCGACGGCGCACAAATTCGCGATTGGCTGCATGTCGAGGATCATGCTCGCGCCCTATACAAGGTTGTGACGGAGGGCGAAGTAGGCGAAACCTATAATATCGGTGGCCATAATGAGCGCAAGAATATCGAGGTTGTGCAGACGATTTGTCGGTTGTTGGATGAGCTGGCGCCGATCAAGCCGGCAGGACTGAATAACTACTCAGAGTTGATAACCTTCGTGACCGACCGACCCGGCCATGACATGCGCTATGCCATTGATGCGACGAAAATAGACCGCGAGTTGGGTTGGAAACCCCAAGAGACCTTCGATAGCGGGATTCGCAAAACGGTTGAATGGTATCTGGCGAATGAAATCTGGTGGAGCCGTGTCAAAGACGGCTCATACGCCGGTGAACGCCTTGGGCTGACTCAATAATTTAAGGAACGGCTATGAAAGGTATTATTCTTGCAGGCGGTTCAGGCACTCGCCTTTACCCCATCACCCGCGGCGTGTCGAAACAGCTATTACCTATTTATGATAAACCAATGATTTATTATCCGATCTCGGTGCTGATGCTCGCCGGGATTCGCGATATTCTGATCATCTCCACCCCGGAGGATCTGCCTTCGTTCCGGCGCCTGTTGGGCGATGGGCAGCGTTTTGGTATCAAACTCAGCTATGCGGTACAGCCGAGTCCGGATGGATTGGCGCAGGCCTTTTTGATTGGCGAAGAGTTCATTAACGGCGAGCGCTGTGCGTTGGTCCTGGGCGATAATATTTACTTTGGTCAGAGTTTCGGCAAAAAGTTGGAAAGCGTTGCTGCACAGGAGGAAGGCGCGACGGTATTCGGCTACCAAGTGATGGATCCTGAGCGTTTCGGGGTGGTGGAGTTTGATCAGAACTTTAGGGCGTTATCGCTGGAAGAAAAACCACCGGTGCCAAAATCGAACTGGGCCGTTACCGGGCTCTATTTCTACGACCGCCATGTTGTTGAATTGGCTAAGCAGGTAAAACCTTCGGCCCGCGGCGAATTGGAAATCACCACGCTGAATCAAATGTATCTGGAACGCGGGGCATTGAACGTTGAAATCCTGGGGCGCGGTTTTGCTTGGCTGGATACCGGCACGCACGATAGCCTGATTGAAGCCGCCCAGTTCATCCATACTATCGAGCATCGTCAAGGCTTTAAAGTCGCCTGTCTGGAAGAGATCGCCTACAGAAAGGGGTGGCTCAGTACAGAACAGGTGGCGCAAGAGGCAAAATTATTGAGTAAGACCCAATACGGTCAATACTTAGCGCAACTGTTGGTGGAGAAGTAAAATGCAAGTGAGCGATACCCGAATTCATGGCGTCAAAATCGTCCAGCCTAAAGTGTTTGGCGATGCACGCGGTTTCTTTTTGGAAACGTTCGAAAAGAAACGTTACCAAGAGGCGCTGGATATAGAGTTCGAGTTTGTCCAGGACAACCATTCGCGCTCTTCAAGAGGAGTGCTGCGTGGCTTGCATTTTCAAACGGTAAACCCTCAGGGAAAGCTGGTGCGCGTCGTTCGCGGTGAAGTGTTTGATGTCGTCGTTGATATTCGTAAAGACTCGCCTAGCTACGGTGCCTGGGAGGGCGTCGTGCTTTCCGAAGAGAACAAGACTCAATTCTGGATCCCGCCAGGTTTGGCACATGGCTTCGTCGTGCTCTCGGATATCGCTGATTTTGAATATAAATGTACGGATTATTACAATGCCGCGCATGAAGGATGCCTGCTGTGGAACGATCCTGATGTCGGTATTGAGTGGCCTCTCGACAATCCACTGTTATCTGAAAAAGATAAACAGGGCAATTTTTTCAAAGCGTTGAAGTAAATTAATCGAGAAGATTGACGTTGAGAAGTGGGTCTTACAGGGTTGATCATATTTTTAATAACCACCGTAAGTTATTCTACGGAACTGGCATACATAATAGAGAGAAAGTATGACAATTTTAGTTACCGGTGGCGCCGGTTACATTGGTTCTCACACCGTTTTATCTCTGCTGGAACGTGGCGAAGACGTGGTGGTGTTGGACAATCTGTCGAACTCATCTGCAGAGTCTTTGCACCGCGTGGAGAAACTGGCGGGAAAGGCCGCGCTGTTCTATCAGGGAGACGTGCAGGATGCCGAATGCCTGCATCGCATCTTTGGCGCGCATGAGATCACTGCTGTCATCCACTTCGCTGGCCTTAAGGCCGTCGGGGAGTCGACGCGCAAACCGCTGGAGTATTATCAGAACAATGTCACCGGCACGTTGGTACTGTTGGATGCTATGCGTCAGGCCGGCGTACATGATTTCATTTTCAGCTCCTCTGCTACCGTATATGGGGCCAATTCGCCGGTGCCCTATGTCGAGACGACACCGATCGGCGGGACAACCAGCCCTTATGGCACATCCAAGTTGATGGTGGAACTGATCCTGCAGGATTTTGCCAAAGCAGAACCGCAATTCTCGATCATTGCTTTGCGTTACTTCAATCCGGTAGGGGCTCACGAATCCGGCCTGATTGGCGAAGATCCTAATGGTATTCCCAATAATTTGTTGCCGTACATCTCGCAGGTGGCGATCGGCAAACTGGAAAAACTGGGCATTTTCGGTGGGGATTATCCGACTAAAGATGGGACGGGAGAGCGTGATTACATCCATGTAATGGATCTGGCTGAAGGTCATCTGAAGGCAATGGATCATCTGCCGAAGCTCAACGGATTTAAGGCCTATAACCTGGGCGCTGGCATAGGGCACTCAGTGTTAGCAATGGTTCATGCATTTGAGAAAGCATCAGGCGTAACAATTCCCTATCAAATCTTGCCGCGCCGCGACGGTGATCTACCCGCGTTCTGGGCGGATGCAGAGCTGGCTTATCGAGAGCTGGGATGGAAAGTGACCCGGGGTCTCGATGACATGATGCGCGATACCTGGAACTGGCAAAGTAAAAATCCGCATGGCTATCGCTAATCTTTACTGAGATATCTTGATAGTGACAACTAGTTATGGGGGGGTAATTAGGGACGGGACGAGAAGCAATGAGGGCATAAAGATTTTTTTGCCCTCATGTCAAATTTGGCCTAACCTAAATATGCCCTCATGTTAAGGTGGGGCACTAAAATTGGATTTCTCTCTATATAACCAGCAAGTTATAAAGTGAGGCTGGCGTTATTTTTTAAGCCAATTTCTATTTACTATTTATTCCCATGAGCTCTTTGCTTTATGAGCCTAATTTTAGGCTCGGGCATTCGGTAGGTTGATTATGCAATCCGACGCGGGAGTGAATGACTACTCGATAACCCGTTGTTATCTAAAAAGACACCCTGGGTAAGTTTTACAGAGCGATAAAATAAGCGATATCAGAACGCCGGGCAGGTCAGCGGCTTGCCTTCCGGTTCGAATAAGATGAAACGTTGGCAGCCACTAAGTTTTAGGGCGTGAGTGTCGGGGCTTGTGAAGTAAAGATCTAAGTGAGATGCCACAGTGATGTCCGATGTGTTGAGCAAAGACCGTTGTCATGCTCGACGAACCCCCTGTTGGCATACCTGGTTAACCCATTCAGTATTTCTGCAAGATGTAAGCCACTTTCTGAGTTCGACGTGCTGAAACGTTCACGAGATTTTCAACGGTCGAACAATCAGCAAATTCCTAGATTATATGAATATTTCTTAAACAATCACTTTAAGGTAATGGCGAGAAGGCAGATAATCTGAGGGTCTTTTCGGATAGATGGTGATATCATATGGGCCGAGTTTTTTTGCAGAATGTGCTTTGGTTATCGCGCTTTATGTCGGGTCAAAAAGTGTGGTTTAGCATCTGTTAAGCTAGCCTTGTTTAAGCTGCAAAGATAAATCGCGAGACGGTACGGTCAGCTATTGGTTGCTGTAAGCCAAGGGCGGTAGCATTTCATAATGAAAGTGGTCTTTGTAACTACTTGATATTACTTAATATTTATTCTCTTCATCAATGTGGTTTGTGACCCTTTCAGGGCTCTAACAAGCAGTCCGCTGTCTCTGACGGCAGCATACGCGTTGTCAACGTGTTACAGGTTTAGCATCGCAATAACCTGATCGACAAGCGGGGCACTTCGGTGGTCCATTCAAGCTGTGGTTAATGTTAAGATATTTTAATGATAGATTTATGTCTAGTGAGCTATTGGATTAGTAAAAATGAATGTTATTTCGAGTAAAATTGCAGGTGTCAAAACAATCCTCCCAAAAGTATTCGGCGATGCACGGGGATTCTTTTTAGAAACATTCGAGAAAAAACGTTACCAAGAGATGCTCGATATTGACCTGGATTTTGTTCAGGATAATCATTCACGCTCTTCGAAAGGGGTGTTACGAGGCCTACATTTCCAGACGCGGAACCCACAGGGAAAACTGGTCCGTGTCGTGCGCGGCGAGGTTTTTGACGTCGCTGTCGACATTCGTCCCGACTCGCCGACATTTGGTCAGTGGGAAGGTGTCATCCTGTCTGAAGAAAACAAAACTCAGTTTTGGGTACCGCCTGGCTTGGCGCACGGTTTTGTCGTTCTGTCAGATATCGCCGATTTTGAATACAAATGTACGGACTATTACGATCCTTCTTCAGAAGGTTGTCTGCTTTGGAATGATCCGACTGTGGGTATCGAATGGCCTCTTGAGGCGCCCCTGCTGTCAGATAAAGATAAAGTGGGAAAATTCCTAATGGATCTTCAGCAGAGCAAATAATACTTTATTGCGTCGTGATTCGCGGCAATATCAATGTCACAGTGAGCAAATTTATCAGGTCATGATGATGAAAATTTTGATAGTGGGTAGTGCGGGGCAGGTGGGTAAAGAACTGGTTCTGCGAGCGCCAAAAACGTGGGAGGTTTTAGCACTTGATCGTCAAGCGCTTGACATCACTTGCATGGAGCAGGTAGAAAAAGTCGTTAATTCATTTTCCCCCCACGTGATTATCAATGCCGCTGCCTATACTGCCGTTGATCGTGCAGAGATGGATAGCGATCAGGCCTACATGATAAATCGTGACGGTGTTGCGAATCTGGCCCGTGCTTCTCAAGCATGTAATTCAAAGTTGTTACATATATCAACGGATTACGTTTTCCAGGGGGAGCAGCAAGCTGCCTATTGCGAACGGGATGAAACGGGGCCTACAGGTGTTTATGGTGCCAGTAAGCTTGCCGGCGAAATTGCGGCCGCAGCGGCCTGCCCGCAACATATCATTTTGCGAACTGCCTGGGTATTTGGTACACATGGTGGCAATTTCGTGAAGACGATGATTCGTCTTGCACAGGATAGAACGGAACTCAACGTAGTTGGCGATCAATTTGGTGGGCCAACCTATGCGGGCGATATTGCGGAAGCTTTATTGCTCATCGCCGGGAAAGTTTGCGATAAAAGCTTCGCTGATTGGGGGGTCTACCACTTTACTGGAACCCCTTATATCAATTGGGCGGGATTTGCTGACCAAATCATGCAACGGGCGCATGCGCGCGGCCTCACTCCTCATCTGACTAAAATCAACCCGATCCCAAGCAGTGATTATCCAACACCTGCCAAAAGGCCAGCCAACTCCATGCTCAACTGCAAAAAAATCCACGAAGTCTTTGGCATCGCACCAAGCGATTGGCAGACAGCATTAAATGACATAGTCAGTTATGCTGCGAAGGGATGAGATAATGCCTGAGTGGCGAAGCGTTACAGATAGAAAAATTAAATAGGTTTTTTGATGCAAAATTCGTTTAGCTCATCACCGCGGGAGATTGCAGCGACTTTCTTCCGGCACCATAAACTAATTTTTAACTTGACGAAACGAGAAGTTACTGGGCGCTATAAGGGGTCTCTGTTTGGCATCTTATGGTCTTTTTTCAACCCTATCTTCATGCTCGTCGTCTATACATTCGTTTTTAGCTTTATATTTAATGCACGCTGGAGTGTAGAAAGTACATCAAAAGCTGAGTTTGCGTTAGTTTTGTTCGCTGGACTTATTGTGTTTAACTTTTTCAGTGAATGTGCGATTAAAGCACCAGGAACAATATTATCTAATGTCAACTATGTTAAGAAGGTAATATTTCCGCTAGAGATATTACCGATCGTCAATGCAACCTCCGCATTATTTCATGCTTGCATCAGCATTATCGTATGGCTGATTTTTTATCTGATAGAGGTTGGTTTACCACACGCCACGGTATTGTTATTCCCAATATTTATTCTCCCCTTATTCATTTTTGTGCTCGGTGTCGGTTGGTTACTGTCTGCGTTAGGTGTTTTTTTGCGGGATGTCGGGCAAATGATCTCTATTTTCGTGACTGCTTTGATGTTTTTATCTCCTATATTCTATCCAATAACTGCAATCCCAGAGAAATATAGACCGCTCTTGAATATTAACCCACTGGCCCCAGCGATTTCTCAGTTTAGAGAAATTTTTTATTGGGGTACAGTTCCTTCACTGAGCGTGTACGTTAGCTATCTTGTTGGTTGTACAGTATTCGCATGGTTTGGGTTCGTTGTTTTCCAAAAAACAAGAAAGGGATTTGCTGATGTCCTCTGATAACGTTGCCATAAGCATTCAGGACATAAAAAAATGTTTTTATGTCTACAATAACCCTCATGACAGACTGAAACAGTTCATTTTGCCAAGAATAAATCATATGTTCGGGCGTGAACAGAGTAGCTACTACAAAGAATTTTGGGCATTGAAAGGTGTCACCTTTGAGGTTAACAAAGGGGAAACCGTTGGTTTGATTGGTAAAAATGGCAGCGGAAAGTCGACATTACTACAAATCATTTGCGGTACCTTGACGCCGACTAGCGGTGCAATAAGTACGAAAGGGCGTATTGCCGCTCTATTGGAACTCGGTTCTGGCTTTAACCCGGAGTTTACCGGGCTAGAGAATATTTTCCTCAATGCGGCGATCTTGGGCCTTAGCAAAGAAGAAACCGAGCGTAAGTTAGATGCAATCGCTGCCTTTGCGGATATCGGTGAGTTTATCCATCAGCCAGTAAAAACCTATTCCAGCGGAATGGTAGTGCGATTAGCCTTCGCTGTTCAGGCTCAGGTGGATCCAGATATCTTGATTGTCGATGAGGCATTGGCTGTGGGGGATGCCAAGTTTCAGGCAAAATGTTTTGATCGTCTACGCCAGTTAAAAGATAACGGAACCAGCATTCTTTTGGTGACGCATTCTGGTGAACAAATCGTCACTCACTGCGATCGCGCTGTGTTATTGAACTCCGGTGAAAAACTGTATCAGGGAACGCCGAAGATTGCAGTCAATAAATACATGGATATTCTTTTTGGCAAGAGTCAGCCAACTGCTCAGAATGGAGTAATAACTTCCTCTGCTGGAAGCTCGGTTGAAACTCACGCGGTTACGAGTGAAACGCTTAATTTAGAATGCGACAAGTTCAGCGATAAAAGCAATTATAATAAGAATGAGTATCGTTGGGGAGACGGCGCAGCGACTTGGCTTGATTACCAGGTTTGTGTTGGAGAACGATTGAATCCAACGACAATTTACTCCGCTGAAAAAGTAAAGATTAGATGCTCGATGTGTTTTGAACGGGATGTTCATAATCCTATTATTGGTTTTGCCATTAAGACGAAAGAAGGTCAAACTGTTTATAATACTAACTCCCATCTTTTGAATAATGAGAACACCTTAAAACATGGGGCTGCGGGGAGCTCTTCCGTCGTTGAATTCGAATTTTCAAATAAGTTAGGTGCAGGGGATTATTTTATTTCTCTCGGCATTGCTTCAATGATGAGTAACGAGGTCATTCCGCATGATCGAAGATATGATGTCATTCACTTTTTGGTGCCCACCGTTGATTCTTTTTCGGGTATCGCAGATTTAGAGTTGAATTTTGACATTAACCCACCTTCCGGTAGATAACTATGCTTTTAGATAAAAATATTTATGCTTTTCGTGAAAACACGGGCATTTGGGCAAAGCCAGATTATGCGGGTATCCCCTATAGTGATGGGGATACGCAGGAAAATTTGTTATTGAGCATTATTCAAAATACTCAAGATCGAAGTGTATCTTCCGCTGAGCTCAAAGCTCAATGCACAGATTGGGTAACGACCTACCATTTTTCTAGCTTGCGTTCAAATTTGTTACGGCCACTAAAATCTATCCTGCAGCCTGGTACTAAGATTTTGGAAGTCGGTGCAGGGTGCGGAGCCATCACGCGGTTTTTAGGCGAAATGGGATGCGAGGTAGTCGCATTAGAGGGAAGCTTGCGACGCGCCGCGATCGCCAGAACCAGGACTGAAGGCCTGGACAATGTTACCGTAGTCAGCGAAAGATTTGATGATTTCGAGAGTGATGTGCTCTTTGATGTGATCACTTTGATTGGCGTGCTCGAATATTCTAACCTATTCAGTCAAGGTGAAGATAGTGCAGTGAGCATGCTTGAAAAAATTAAAAAGCGCCTTAAACCAGGCGGAAAGTTGATCATTGCAATTGAGAATCAGCTTGGCTTGAAATATTTCTCCGGCGCGCGAGAAGATCACCTGGGTCAGGCGATGTATGGTATCGAAGGGCGCTATACGAAAGAACAGGCAGAAACTTTTGGGCACCACATCCTGAAGCAGAAGCTCGTAAGCATTGGTTTGCAGGCGATAGAAACGTTGCTGCCGTTCCCTGATTATAAACTGCCTGTTTCCGTTGTGACGTCTAACGGTGCTAGTGATCCCAATTTCGATGCATCCGTTTTTGCTGCGCAATCTGTACGTGCTGATATGCAATTGCCGGAGAAGTTAAACTTTGTGCTCGAGCTGGCTTGGCCAATTGTTTTCAAAAACAATTTAGCTTGCGAACTCAGCAACTCTTTCTTGCTGGTGGCAAGTGATGAGTCGAGTGAACTTATCGATAAGGACTTGCTTGCTATTCATTATGGCAGCGAACGCTACTCGCCGTTTTATAAAGAAACAGTATTCAGCAAAGATGAGAATGAGGAAATTAAGGTTAAACGCCATTTGCTGAGCCCCGGAGTGGCGATTGAAAATGATTTTGTTGATTTTAAATTAGATGGGTTTGAAAAATATATTAAAGGCGTTCCTCTACCCATAGAGTTCATCAAGATTGTGACGACGCCTGGGTGGGATATTGAGCAAGTTGCCGGCTATTTTCGCTATTACATCGAATGTCTGGAAGTGTGTTTAAAAGGCGAAGGAATACATTTTGAAGAGTTTAGCCAGCACACTGTTCTACCGTCGACTTATTTGGATGCGATTCCTTCAAATATATTGATAGATGCCGAGAGGCAGCCACGCTACTTTGAACGAGAGTGGTTGGCGAAAAAAGGGATTACGCTGGGTAATCTGACATTCAGAGCGGCGTTATCATTGCTCGGAAAAATATCCTCTTTCTCGCCGCCGGCCAATGGACGTTCATTAACTCGTGGAGAGTTTATTAAGCAACTCTTCGAGGCTTTGTCATTCTCTGCCGATAGTTCACTCTTTGAGCAATATCTGGTTCTTGAATCAGAGTTGCAGGTTTTCTCATCGGGATCGGATAAACATAAGCTTGATACCTGGTATCCTGAGCATGTGTTGCCTGGCTTACATGCATTGGAGCAAGCTGAAAGCCAGGAGGCTGAGCGCGTTGAAACCGAATCTGCATTGGAAGAACAGCGCCGAGCCTACGGCGAATTGTTGAAATCCAAAGATTATGCCGAGAAATTGGCATTTGAACGTATGGACGAGATAGAAACGTTAAAACTAGAATTAAATAATATTAAGTCCGGCATCTTTTGGCGGATCTCAAGACTATTCAGAGGCAAGAGGAATTGATATGAGCAGTGAGACGCTTCATTGGTCAATTGACTCGATGGTCAAAAGAGGGACAACGGTCTTCAGTTATGGCTGGATATTTAGCAAAACCAAAAGTATTAAGCGGCTCGCATTACTCCAGGTTGATGAAAGTGGTATATTATCTAGCATTAACATTGACTATGGTAAAAGCCGAGAGGATGTAGGTTCCTATTTTTCTGAATTCGAGCAAGCTGCTCATTCGGGGTATATTGTTTATGGCTCATTCAGTACATCCGTGGCACAGCATCGCTTAAAACTGCTTTGCACCTACGAGGACGGTACGACGGATAGCATTGATGTGCCAGAAAGCCATTATATCCACGCCGGCAATGATAATAACGAAGCGGCTATAAATAAAAAAATTGTTTTAAAGCAAATGTATGTGCTCGTCAAACGTGCTTTGATGTTACTTAAAGGTGGGAATATCTCCCTGCTTTATAATAAAATAAAACGATATAAGCGCCATGACCCCACTACAGGGTTAAATGTCGCGAGCGATATTTCTAAAATTTTAAATCCGAAAGAACGAGAGAAGGTTATCTTTTTCCTGGATCATGATCTGGGCGGGGGCGCTAATCATTATAGAAACAGGCTGATACAAGATAAGCTCGGAGATGGGTTCTCTGCACTGGTTCTTGCATTCAATATAAGAACACTGTCTTATAAATTGATTGTCAAAAGTGAGCGCGCCGAGGGGCATTATAAAATTCCGGATGAAGGGTTTGTTTTTGAACTTTTGAATTATGTGAAAATTCAGGAGATCGTCTATAATACCGGGGTTTCATTTGTAAACCCTGAAACCATCCCGAGTTTTTTGCTCGATCTGAAGCTTAAAACCAATGCTACACTGACGACATTGGCTCACGATCTTTTCCCTATTTGTCCTTCGCATTTTCTGATCGATGACAAAGGAAAGTATTGTGATGTTCCTGATCCTCAAGTTTGCCATTCATGCTTAAAAAATAACACGTACGGATTTACAACATTATTTGAATCTGGAGATATTAATGAGTGGCGCGATCAGTGGGGCGGATTGATTATCGCTTCAGATAAATTTATTACTTTTTCTCAAAATACGTTGGATATTTATCGGCGTGTTTACCATCAAATACAACCAGAAAAAACGGTGGTCGCTCCACACGTTGTGAGCTATATGCCTAGAAAGGCTGAAGTTCAGCAAAAAGAGAGATTACGCATTGGTGTCGTAGGGCAAATTGGGTATCACAAAGGGGCTGAGTTTGTTAAAGAGTTAGCCCTCGAAATCAAGAAAACGGGTAGTCCGGTGGATATTGTCATTATCGGCGCTATTGAAGCCTCGTGTCCATCAGATATCGTCACTCAGACAGGTCCTTATAAGCAGAGTGAGTTGCCAGATTTGCTTGAAGATAAAGGGGTGAATGTTATTTTATTCCCTTCGATCTGGCCTGAGACGTTTTCCTACGTCGTACAGGAAATGGTTGAGCTTGGTTATCCCGTCGCTTGCTTTAATCTGGGAGCGCCTGCTGAACGACTTAAGAATTATCCAAACGGTTTGATTTTGTCCTCAATGTCTGCTGGCAACGTCTTGCAAGAGTTGATAAAATTCCACCGAAAAATTTATACAATCCAATGAGGCAGGTATGTCTGAGATTCATGTTTTTACTAGCGCAGCGTTTAACTATATTCCGAAAGTGAGAATGCTGTTTCAGTCTATTCGTAAATATCACCCTGAATGGACAATTCACCTCGCCTTGGCCGATGAGAAACGGCCTGAAATTGATCTTAGCAATGAACCGTTTGACGAAGTCGTCTCAGTTTCTGAATTAGACATCCCGGATTGGAAAGGTTGGGCATACTGCCACACCATCGTGGAATTGGCGACGGCGATTAAACCTTTTATGCTGGCACGGTTGCTGCAACTGCCTGGTTGTAAAAAGGTTATCTATCTTGATCCCGATACGGTGGTCTTTTCTCGCCTCGATGACATTCTGGAGGCATTGGACTCTGCAAATGTCGTGCTGACACCACACCAGACAAAACCTGAAACGTCTCTATCCGCTGTGATGGATAACGAGATCTGCAGTCTGAAGCATGGCGTGTATAATCTGGGTTTCTGCGCCGTAGCGGCAACCGATGTCGGCCTCTCTTTTGCAAAATGGTGGGGAGAGCGCATTTATCATTTCTGCCGTGCAGACATTCCAAACGGCCTGTTTACCGACCAACGTTGGATCGATCTGGTCCCTGCCTTCTTCAACGACGTGGCGATCATGCGTTCCAGCCGCCACAACGTGGCCACCTGGAATTTAACAACTCGCGATTTTACCGTTGACGAGAAAGGAAATTACTTTGTTGATGGTGAACCGTTAGGCTTCTACCACTTCACAGGCTTCGACAGCGGCGCTCATCGAATCATGGCTTCTAAAAATGCCGGGGATAATTCTGATGTGCACAAACTGATTGATTGGTATGACGATCAGACGAAGAATCTTGCGCAGGATCCTTTAGCCAAAGTGGTGTGGGCTTACGGCCTGCATTCCGATGGCTCTGCCATTTCAAAGGCGCAGCGCCTGGTTTACCGTGAGCGTATTGATTTGCAAAAAGCTTTTCCTACGCCGTTTGATGCGAATACCTATAATCAGTGGTGGCTGCAACAAGGTCCAAAAGAATACCCTGAGTTGTTCGATAATAGCAGTAAAGATGATGCATTGCGTCAGTTCAGCACGGTGCTCACCCCTGGATTCCGCGGTGGCAATGCTGAGTTTGATAAAGATCGTTTTGTTGGCATTATTAAGCGTTCGCTTTCCAATCCCCGCACTGGCGTCACAATGGGTAAGAAAGGTTGGGAAGTATTAAAGAATGAAGGCATCAAAGGTATTAAGCGTCGCTTTCTGAACTAAATTCGTCCTGTTTCTCGCTGTAAGCCCTGTACATAGTTATGTGCGGGGCTTTTTAACGTAGTTCATATCTAAAATCACCGTTGAGGTTTTAAATATGAACTTTTTAGCACGTAGGTTAGCGGTGAACGATGAAAATAATATTTTCAATGTTTAGCCTGGTGTTGAAGCGTACTGCTTTATGATGAAGAATTTGTTGGCAGATTCAACTGTGACATGGATTCATCTTAAAACTCTTCAGGAAGTTTATGTTTCCCCTGACTGTACTTTAAACCTTGGTATGTTAAGTGAAAATAATTGCATCTCTTGTATTGTACCGACATGAATATCAATCTGTTCAGAAGACATTGGCTTCTCTTCTTGCAGAGGAAAGTATTTCTAAACTGGTCATTGTTGACAATGGCAGTTATTGCGATTGGCTTCTAAATTTAAATGAGCCAAAGCTCGAGATTATTCGAACGAAAGATAATGCGGGGTTTGGTGCTGGCCATAATGCTGTTTTTGAAAGGTTTAAAAATCTTGCCGATTATTTTTTAATTTGCAATCCAGATATTGCCTTTGAGAAGGGGGAGGTAGATAAGCTCTACCGATTCAGTCAAGTGGAAGCCTTGGGGTTGGCTATCCCTAAAATCGTCTATCCAGATGGACGGTTACAGCATGGTTGTAAATTGTTACCCTCGCCTTATCAACTTTTTGCTCGTCGATTTGTGTCTCGTTTCTCGCGATCTTTGAATCAGCGGTATGAATTGCATTGTGCAGACTACACTAAGTCTTTCTTTGCGCCGTCTCTTTCCGGTTGTTTTATGTTAGTGAGTAATCAGGCTATTCAGGATGTCGGGTATTTTGATACTCGCTTCTTTTTGTATCTTGAAGATGTCGATCTTTCTCGTAGAATTTGCTTGAAACATAAGACACGTTATTTCCCTGAATCCCTGGTAATTCACGAGTCTCAGCGTCGTTCTTATCAAGACAAGCGTTTTCTTGTATACCATATAATTTCAGCAATAAAGTATTTTAATAAATGGGGATGGTTTTTCGACCGGGATAAAGAATTCCTTAACCAGAGTTGCCTGAGCCAATTGCCAAAACAAAAATAGCTTAATCAGGGAATGGGAATAAAATAAGTCAAAATTTAACCATGACTTTCCAAGCTCAAGTCGTTAACGATTTTTGAGCTTGTATTTAAATGAATTGTCTTATTAAGGACAAGATAGCGATGCACCCAATACAGCAAAAAGAAAGAACTCAGAACGTGAAGTATCACTTTGATTCAATTGATATCCTTAGAGGCTTTGCCGCGATATCTGTCGTTGTTTACCATGTCATAGAGCATTTTAACTGGAGCTCTTTCCCTACCAATTGGCCGTGGCTGTGGTTCCGCTTTGGTTGGATGGGGGTCGATATGTTTTTCGTTATTTCCGGTTTTGTTATTGCTATGTCAGCCTTCAACCAACTGGATAGAAGTGGAAAAGATAAATTTTTTGTCCCTTTTATGAAGCGTCGTCTCAATAGAATTGTACCGCTTCATTATTTGACGTTGGCTGTTTTTGTCATTTTTGTTTCTCCCTATCTTCTCTTTAATCATTTTTCAATAAACCTGGTCTCTCATTTACTATTTATACATAACCTTAGTTATGATTTGCACGGCTCGATTAATGGAAGTAACTGGTCGCTTGGTGTAGAGATGCAATTTTATATACTTATTGCACTCACCGCACATTGGCTAAAACATGTTAAATGGTGGGTGCTGCTACTCTGCTCGTTGGGTATTTCCTATGCCTGGCGCTTGGCTGCAGTGTATCTCGTCGATTTACAACAACCACTTGGCGTTTTCAAATTATTTGTCAGCGCCACTCAGCTTCCGGGCATGTTAGATGAGTTCGCCGTGGGGATTTTACTTGCCCGTTTGCTCACTTCTGAACTTGGTCAGAAGTTGGTTTCCAACAGAAAATATTCTACAATTTCCTTAATGATTTTGGCCGTTGCACTTACCACAGGCGTAATGTGTATATACCTGAAGTATTCATCTTTCTGGAATTATCCTGCGATGGTTATCTTCTTCCGGACCCTGCTGGCGGCGGCATTTGGCATGATCGTGTTGACCCTCTGTTCGCTTAAAATTACACCATTCCTGAAAAGAGTATTGTACCCACTTTACTATTGCGGAACGATTTCTTACGGCATCTATCTATGGCATTTACCGATCTTGCTTTCTATCAAGAAATTAGATTGGTTAACTCATGGTCAATCACTCGCACTGGTATTGGCGCTAACGTTGGTAATGGCATCATTATCGTGGCACTTCTTTGAAAAACATTTTATCAAGAAGTAAGTTTTTCCGTCATTGCCCCGTTTTCACTGGCGATAGCGCATATAACCATCTTACGAGAAGACAATTATGTGACCTATCGCACCAATCACTACCCACCCGGTTCAATCCTGAGTTAACATGTGTGCCACATCACAAAACCTGCTGGCTGACGTTGCCGGCAGGGTCATCCTCAGACAGGAGTTCCTAAATGTCCAAGCAACAAATCGGCGTTGTCGGCATGGCGGTAATGGGCCGCAACCTCGCGCTGAACATCGAGAGCCGGGGTTACACCGTTTCCATTTTCAACCGTTCTGGCGACAAGACTGACGAAGTGATCGCTGAGAACCCGGGCAAAAACCTGGCGCCGTATTACACCGTTGAAGAGTTTGTTGAATCGCTGGAAAAACCGCGCCGCATCCTGCTGATGGTGAAAGCGGGCGAAGCGACGGATAAAACCATTGCCTCGCTGACTCCGCACCTGGACAAGGGCGATATCCTGATCGACGGCGGCAACACCTACTATCAGGACACCATCCGTCGTAACCGCGAACTGTCCGACCAGGGCTTCAACTTCATCGGCACCGGCGTTTCCGGCGGTGAAGAGGGCGCGCTGAAAGGGCCTTCCATCATGCCTGGCGGCCAGAAAGAAGCTTACGAGCTGGTGGCGCCAATCCTGGAGAAAATCGCTGCGGTTGCGGAAGGCGAGCCTTGCGTGACCTACATCGGCGCAGACGGTGCCGGCCACTATGTGAAAATGGTGCACAACGGTATCGAATACGGCGACATGCAGCTGATTGCCGAAGCCTATTCTCTGCTGAAGCAGGCGCTGAACCTGAGCAACGAGCAGTTGGCCGAAACCTTCGCCGAGTGGAACAAGGGTGAGCTGAACAGCTACCTGATCGACATCACCAAAGACATCTTCACCAAGAAAGACGAAGAGGGTAAATACCTGGTCGATGTGATCCTGGACGAAGCCGCCAATAAAGGCACCGGCAAGTGGACCAGCCAGAGCTCGCTGGATCTGGGCGAACCGCTGTCTCTGATCACCGAATCGGTGTTCGCACGCTACCTGTCCTCGCTGAAAGACCAGCGCGTTGCTGCCTCTAAAGTGCTGACAGGCCCGAAAGTGGCGCCGTTCACCGGCGACAAAGCCGAATTCATCGAGAAAGTGCGTCGCGCGC
Organism: Serratia sp. 2880STDY5682894; assembly: GCF_001537385.1. NCBI lineage: Bacteria > Pseudomonadati > Pseudomonadota > Gammaproteobacteria > Enterobacterales > Yersiniaceae > Serratia > Serratia sp. 2880STDY5682894. The sequence goes on from NZ_FCJA01000003.1 coordinate 338,505, forward strand.
TGTATCTGGGCAAGATCGTGTCCTACGCGCAGGGCTTCTCTCAGCTGAAAGCCGCGTCTAAAGAAAACAACTGGGATCTGCACTACGGCGAAATCGCTAAGATCTTCCGCGCCGGCTGCATCATCCGCGCCCAGTTCCTGCAGAAGATCACTGACGCGTATGCGGCGGACGCCGATATCGCCAACCTGTTGCTGGCGCCATACTTCAAGCAAATCGCCGACGAATACCAGCAGGCGCTGCGTGACGTGGTGGCTTATGCCGTGCAGAACGGTATCCCTACGCCAACCTTCTCCGCCGCGATCGCCTACTACGACAGCTACCGCTCCGCGGTGCTGCCGGCGAACCTGATCCAGGCGCAGCGCGACTACTTCGGCGCGCACACCTACAAACGCATCGACAAGGAAGGCGTGTTCCATACCGAATGGATGGAATAACCCCGCCCGTTGAGCGATAAAAAAAGCCGCCGAGGTTAACGCCCGGCGGCTTTTTTATTGCGCGCGATTTAACGTTACGCTTTTTTCTGATGCCGCTCGCGCAGCCGGCCGATCACCGCGCTCAGATCCAGATCCTGGTCCTGCAGCAGCACCAGCAGGTGATAGATCAGGTCCGAAGCTTCGTTGGTCAGCTCTTCGCGATCGTTGACCGTGGCGGCCAGCGCGGTTTCCACGCCTTCCTCCCCGACCTTCTGCGCGATGCGCTTGGTGCCGCTGGCATACAGGCTGGCGGTGTACGAGCTATCCGGGCTGGCGTGCTTGCGCTCCGCCAACAGCTGCTCCAGCTGATAGAGGAACGCCCAGTCGCTGGCGGCCGGGTGGAAGCAGCTGCTGTTGCCGAGGTGGCAGGTCGGGCCGATCGGGTTGGCCAATACCAGCAGCGTGTCGTTATCGCAGTCCGGCGTGATGCTGACCACCTTGAGGAAATGGCTGGAGCTTTCCCCCTTGGTCCACAGACGCTGCTTGGTGCGTGAGAAGAAGGTGACGTTGCCGCTCTGCTCGGTAGCCGCCAACGCTTCCTGCGTCATGTAACCCAGCATCAGCACGTCGCCGGAAACGGCGTGCTGCACGATGGCCGGCATCAGGCCGTCGGTTTTTTCCCAGTCCAGCTGGTTTCTCTGTTGTTCTGTCAGCACACGCGAATCTCCACGCCTTGTTCAACCAGGAACCTTTTCAGTTCGCCGATATTGATGATTTGTTTGTGGAACACCGACGCCGCCAGCGCGCCGTCGACGTCCGCATCGCGGAACGCTTCCAGGAAGTGCTCCATGGTGCCCGCGCCGCCGGAGGCGATCAGCGGCACCTTGCAGGCCTCGCGCACCAGGCGCAGCTGCTGCAGATCGTAACCGTTGCGCACGCCGTCCTGGTTCATCATGTTCAGCACGATCTCACCGGCGCCGCGGCGCTGCACTTCCTGTATCCAGTCGAGGGTTTCCCACTGGGTGATGCGGGTGCGGCTCTCATCGCCGGTATATTGGTTGACGTGATATTTGCCGGTTTCACTGTCGAACCAGGTGTCGATGCCTACCACGATGCACTGCACGCCGAAGCGTTCCGCCAGGCGACTAATCAGCTCAGGATCGGCCAGCGCCGGCGAGTTGATTGAAATCTTGTCGGCGCCGAAAGACAGGATCTGGCTGGCGTCCTCGGCGCTTTTAATGCCGCCGGCGACGCAGAACGGGATATCAATCACCTCCGCCACGCGCGATACCCAGCTTTTGTCCACCACCCGGCCGTCGCTCGAGGCGTTGATATCGTAAAACACCAGCTCGTCCGCACCTTCTTGCGCATAGCGCTGCGCCAGCGGCACAATGTCGCCGATGATTTCGTGGTTGCGGAACTGCACGCCTTTCACCACTTGCCCGTCTTTAACATCCAGGCACGGGATTATCCGTTTTGCCAGCATGCGATCGCCTCCTCAACGCTAAATTTACCTTCCAGCAGGGCGCGCCCCACGATCACGCCGGCAACGCCGCTGCCGCGCAGCTGGGCGATGTCGTCCAGATTGCCGATGCCGCCCGAGGCCTGGAAGGCCACCTGCGGATAACGGCGGCCGATCTCCTGATACAGCGCCACGTTGGACCCAGCCAGCGTACCGTCGCGCGAAATGTCGGTGCATAGCACGTGCTTGAGCCCGTAGGGCAGGAACTGCTCCACCACCTGTTCCAGCGTGGCGTCGGAATCCTCCTGCCAGCCGCTAATGGCTACGCGTTTCACGCCCTGCGCGTCGATGCGCACGTCCAGCGCCAGCACCAGCGCGTCGGCGCCGTAGCGCTCGAACCAGCTCTGCACCAACTGCGGCTGTTTCACCGCGGTGGAGCCGATCACCACGCGCGTGGCGCCGGCCTCCAGCAGGGCGCTGACGTCCTGCTCATTGCGGATGCCGCCGCCGACCTGCACCGGTACGTCAACCCCCGCCAACAGCTTGCGCAGCAGCGGGATCTGGCGCGCCGCCGGATCCTTGGCGCCGGTCAAATCGACCAGGTGCAGCACCTGGGCGCCCTGTTGTTGATAGTCCTGCAGGCGCAGCAGCGGATCGTTGCCGTAGTCGCGCTGTTGGCCGTAATCGCCCTGATGCAAACGCACCACGTTGCCGTCGATCAAATCCAAAGCCGGAATAATCATGCTGCCTACATCTCCAGAAAGTTTTTCAACAGTTGCGCGCCGGCCGCTCCAGATCGTTCTGGATGAAACTGCACGCCGAAGAAGTTGTCTTTTTGCACGGCGGCGGTGAAGGGCTCGCCGTAGTTCGCCTGGGCGATGGTGCTGGGGCATATCGGCATCGCATAGCTGTGAACGAAATAGAAGTAGGCGCCGTCATCGATGCCGCGGAACAGATGGTGGCCCGCCTGCGCGGACACTTGGTTCCAGCCCATGTGCGGCAGCGGCAGGCCGAAGTCGGTCATCTGCTTGACCGGCGTATCGATGAGGCCGAGCGTGGTCACGCCGCCGTTCTCTTCGCTGCTGGCCGCCAGCAGCTGCATGCCGAGGCAGATGCCCAGCACCGGCTGCGTGCAGGCCTTGATCAGTTCGATCAGATCGCGCTCGCGCAGTTGATCCATCGCCGCCTGTGCGGTGCCGACGCCCGGCAGGAACAGCTTGTCGGCGCGCAGCACGATCTCCGGATCGCGGCTCACCTCCGGCTGATAGCCCAGGCGCCGCACCGCGTAGGTGACGGAGGCCAGGTTGGCGCAGCCGGTATCCAAAATCACCACGTTCATCACAGCACTCCTTTCGAGCTCGGCAGGGTATTGCCCTCGACGCGGATCGCCTGGCGCAGCGTGCGGCCAAACACTTTGAACAGGCTCTCGACCCGGTGGTGGTCGTTTTTGCCCTTGGTCTTCAGGTGCAGCGTGCAGCCCATGGTGTAAGAGAGCGAACGGAAGAAGTGCTCGACCATTTCGGTGCTGAGATCGCCGACGCGCTGATAGTTGAACTCGGCCTTGTACTCCAGGTGCGGGCGGCCGGAGATATCCAGCGCGCAGCGCGCCAGGCATTCGTCCATCGGCAACACGAAGCCGAAGCGGGCGATGCCGCGCTTGTCGCCGAGCGCCTTGTTCAGCGCTTCACCCAGCGCCAGGCCGGTGTCTTCCACCGTGTGGTGATCGTCGATATACAGATCGCCTTTGACGTCGATCTCCATGCGGAAGCCGCCGTGGGTGGCGATCTGATCCAGCATGTGATCGAAGAAGCCGACGCCGGTTTTGATCTTGCTGCCGCCTTCGCGATCCAGCCACACGTTGACGTCGATCTGCGTCTCTTTGGTCACGCGATTAACCCGCGCGTGGCGATCGCGCAGCGTCAGCTGGCGCACGATCTCTTTCCAGCCCAGCACGCCGCGCTGGTAGCGCAGCCCATGGATGCCCATGTTTTCCGCCAGCTGCACGTCGGTCGGCCGATCGCCGATCACGTAGCTGTGGGCGGCATTCAGCACGCCGGGTTCGAGGTAACCCTTCACCAGCGCGGTTTTCGGCTTGCGGCAGTCGCAGTTGTCCGCCGGCAGGTGCGGGCAGATCAGCACATCGGCGAACTGAATGCCCTGCGAGCTGAGGATCTGCATCATCAGGTTGTGCGGCGGATCGAAGGTTTCCTGCGGGAAACTGGCGGTGCCGAGCCCATCCTGATTGGTGATCATCACCAGCTGATACCCCGCCTGTTGCAGCGCCAGCAGGGAAGGGATCACGTCCGGCTCGAGCGCCAGCTTGTCCAGGCGGTCAACCTGGAAATCTTCCGGTGGCTCGGCGATCAGCGTGCCGTCACGATCGATAAAGAGGATTTTTTGGCTCACATTGGCTCCTGGCGAGTCTGGTTGGCACCGGGCAGGGCGGACAAGGCGTCCACCACGCGTTGACATTCGTCGCGGGTGCCTATGGTGATGCGCAGGCAGCCGGACAACCCGGGCTGTTTGTTTTGGTCTCGTAAGATAATGCCCTGATCCCACAAGCTTTTAAACACATTACTTGAGGCGGTGAAGCGGGCCAGCAGGTAATTGCTGTCGCTGGCGAAAACCTGCTCGACGCAGGCGCATTTTTCCAACTGTTGCTGCAGCCAGCTGCGGGTGGCGGCAATGTCGGTGACGCGCTGGCGCATGGTGCGGATACCTTCTTCGCTCAGCGCCTGCGCGGCGATATCCGCCACCGGCGTCGAAAGCGGGTAAGGCGCGATCACTTTCAGCAGCAGGGCGATCAGATCTTCGTTCGCGAGCGTAAAGCCGCAGCGCAGGCCGGCCAGCGCAAAGGCCTTCGACAGCGTGCGCAGGATAGCCAGGTGCGGATAGTCGCTCAGCCACCCGGCCACCGAGGCCTGCGGGCAAAACTCGATATAGGCTTCGTCCACCGCGACGATCGCCTTGCCTTTGGCCAGCTCCAGCAGGTTGCGCAGAGAGTCCGGATCGATCAGGTTGCCGGTCGGGTTGTTCGGGCTGCAGACGTAGATCAGCTTCACGTTGTCCATGCTGTCTGCGATGGCCGGCAGATCCAGCTGCCAGTCTTCTTTGGCGGCTACGGTGCGGCGCTCCACGCCGAAGGTTTCGGCGCTGACGGCGTACATGCCGTAGGTCGGCGGGCAGAACAAGATGGCGTCTTTACCCGGCTCGCAGAAGGCGCGGATCAGCAGCTCGATGCCTTCATCGGCGCCGCGGCTGACCAGCACCTGCTCTTTCTTCACCCCGGCGTAGGCGGCGTAGCGTTCGATCACCAACGCCGGCTGGCACTCCGGATAGCGGTTGAAGGTTTGCGCGGTCAGCTGGAACTCGGGCGCGATCGGGTATTCGTTGGCATTGAGCCACACGTCGCCCTTACCGCCGAGGCGACGCGCCGATTGATAAGGGGTCAGCTCGCGAACGTTGGCGCGTGCCAGTTTTTCGATGCTCATGCTTGCTCCTTCAGGGCGGCGACGCGCAGGGTCACGGCGTTCTTGTGGGCGATCAGCTGCTCGGCGGCAGCCAGCGTCTCGATGGTGGCGGCCAGGTTGCTGAAGCCCTGCGGCGTCAGCTCCTGCACCGTCATGCGTTTTTGAAAATCGGCCAGCCCCAGGCTGGAGCAGGTGGCGGTGTAGCCGTAGGTCGGCAGCACGTGGTTGGTGCCGGAGGCGTAATCGCCGGCGGACTCCGGCGACCAGTCGCCGAGGAACACCGAGCCGGCGCTGGTGATGCCGTCTACCAGCTCGCGCGCATTGCGGGTCTGAATGATCAGGTGCTCCGGGCCGTAGCGGTTGCTGATGGCCACGCACTCAGGCAGATCGCGCGCTACGATCAGGCGGCTGCTCGCCAGCGCCTGGCGGGCGGTCTCGGCGCGCGGCAGCTCGGCCAGCTGGCTTTCCACCGCTTCGGCCACTGCCTGCGCCATTGCCGCGTCCGGCGTCAGCAGAATCACCTGCGAATCCGGGCCGTGTTCGGCCTGCGACAGCAGATCGGAAGCGACGAACGCCGGGGTGGCGCCGGCGTCGGCGATCACCAGCACCTCCGAAGGCCCGGCCGGCATGTCGATGGCGGCGCCGTCGAGACGCTGGCTGACCTGCCGCTTGGCTTCGGTCACGAAGGCGTTGCCCGGCCCGAAGATTTTCGCCACGCGCGGTACGCTTTCGGTGCCGAATGCCAGGGCGGCGATCGCCTGTGCGCCTCCGACCTGAAACACTTCCTGCACGCCGCACAGCTGTGCCGCATACAGGATCTCATCGGCGATCGGCGGCGGCGAGCACAGCACCACCCGGCGGCAACCGGCGATGCGCGCCGGCGTCGCCAGCATCAGCACGGTGGAGAACAGCGGCGCCGATCCACCGGGAATATACAGGCCCACCGAGTCGATTGGGCGGGTCACCTGCTGGCAGCGCACGCCCGGCTGCGTTTCGACGTCCACCGGCGGCAGTTGCTGCGCGTTGTGGAAGGTGTCCACGTTGGCGACGGCCACCGCCATCGCCTGTTTGATGTCATCGCCCAGTCGGGCGCAGGCGGCGGCGATCTGCTCGGCGCTGACGCGCAGCGCGGCGACGTCCGCCTTGTCGAAACGGGCGCTGTAGTCGCGCAGCGCCCGATCGCCGTTGGCCTTCACGTTGTCGAGGATCTCGCTCACCGTGCGGGTGATGCTATCGGAAGCGGCGATTGCCGGGCGCATCAGCAGCTCGGCCTGGCGTTCGGCGCTGCACGTTGCCCAATCGATCGGCGTGTTGAAGGTCGACATGGCGTTACTCCATCATCTTTTCAATCGGCAGCACCAGAATCGAGCTGGCGCCGAGCGCTTTCAGTTTTTCCATGGTTTCCCAGAACAGGGTTTCGCTGCTCACCATGTGCATCGCCACGCGGTTCTGCGCGCCGGCCAGCGGCAGAATGGTCGGGCGCTCGGCGCCCGGCAGCAGCGCGACGATCTCGTCCAGCTTCTCGCTCGGCGCGTGCAGCATGATGTATTTGGATTCGCGCGCCTGGATCACGCCCTGAATGCGGGTCATCAGGCGGTCGATCAGCTGCTGCTTGGCTTCCGGCATTTCGCCGTCGCGCTGAATCAGGCAGGCCTTGGAGCGGTAGATCACTTCCACTTCGCGCAGGCCGTTGGCCTCCAGCGTGGCGCCGGTAGAGACCAGATCGCAGATGGCGTCGGCCAGGCCGGCGCGCGGCGCCACTTCCACCGAGCCGTTCAGCAGGCAAGATTTAAAGCGCACGCCCTGCTTGTCGAGGTATTGCTTCAGCAGGTGCGGGTAAGAGGTGGCGATGCGGGCGTCCTGCAGGTTTTGCGGACCGGTATATTCGGCGTCGAGCGGGGTGGCCAGCGACAGGCGGCAGCCGCCGAAATCGAGGCGGCGCAGGGTGAAGTAGCGCGGGTCTTCGCCCTGAGCGCGGCGGCTGAGCAGCTCTTCTTCCAGCACGTTTTCGCCGATGATGCCCAGATCGACCACGCCGTCCATCACCAGGCCCGGAATGTCGTCGTCGCGCACGCGCAGGATATCGATCGGCATGTTTTCCGCGAAGGCGATCAGGCGCTGTTGCTGCAGGTTGATCTTGATGCCGCAGCGCGCCAGCAGCTCCTGGGATTCATCGCTCAGGCGGCCCGACTTCTGCATTGCGATCCGTAAACGTGTCTTGTCCAGCATGGTAACCTCTGTTTAATCTGTAATTTTATGAATTTATTGTAAAAACTATTCTTTTCTGTCTGTCCGGAGCCAAAAAAAAAACCCTCGGAAGAAATCTTCCGAGGGCTCTCTCTTGCGTTCTGCGCGCCACTGGAAGATTAACAAACCGTCTTCCAGCACTCATCGCCTGAAAGACTAGTCAGGGTGATGGTGATGATGGTGGTTGAACTGAACGCGTGTCATGGTGTTTTTCTCTAATCAAAAGCCGGTAAAAACCGTATGCCAATTAAGCTAAACTATCCGCTGTCCACCGCGCAACCCTTTTTTAACGTCATAAATTTAATTTATTGAAACAGGTTAGGTTATTAGCCACAGACGGCTTTACCTAACCTTAAGCCGGGCAGATTGTATCGTCGTGCACAGTGGCGTAGCCTTAGGGGTAGGGCGCTGCGATCTTCAGGAGAGGAAGAGGATGAAAAAGGTAGCCATTATTGGTTTGGGTTGGCTGGGCATGCCGTTGGCGCTGTCGCTGATGGGGCGCGGGTATGATGTGGTCGGCAGCAAAACCACGCCGGACGGCGTCGAGGCCGCGCGCATGAGCGGCATCGAATGCTATCAACTGGAGCTGACGCCGGAGCTGGTGTGCGATCCGGACGATCTGGAATCGCTGCTGCGCGTGGATGCGCTGGTGGTGACGCTGCCCGCTCGCCGCACCGTCGAAGGCAGCGAGAACTATTTCAATGCGGTGCGTATGCTGGTGGACAGCGCGATGGCCTTCGGCGTGCCGCGGGTGATCTTTACCAGTTCCACCTCGGTGTACGGCGAAACCGCCGGCACGCTGCGCGAAGAGTCGCCGCTGCGGCCGGTCTCGCCGTCGGGCCGGGTGCTGGCCGAGCTGGAGCGCTGGCTGCATGAATTGCCGAACACCTCGGTGGACATTCTGCGGCTGGCGGGGCTGGTGGGCGCCGATCGTCACCCCGGTCGCTTCCTGGCGGGCAAGCTCGATGTGAAGGGCGGTTCGCAGGGGGTGAATCTGGTGCACCAGGACGACGTCATCGCCGCCATCCAGCTGTTGCTGAAGCTGCCGAAGGGCGGTCACGTGTACAACCTGTGCGCGCCGCGTCATCCGGCCAAACGCGAATTTTATCCGGCGCTGGCCGAGCAGCTGCACCTGGAGCCGCCGCAGTTCGCCGACGAAGCGGAGCAGGATGAGCGGCTGGTGGACGGCAACCGCATCTGCAACGAGCTGGGTTTTGAGTACCAGTATCCCGATCCGGCGCGCATGCCGGTCAGTTAAGGCAGCATACGTCGTTTAAAGCGGGAAAAGGTGGCTCGTCACAAAGTCGACGAACAGCCTGATTTTGACTGACAGGTGGCGGCCCGACGGCCAGAGGACATGAAAAACCATGTTCTCGCGGTCGTATTCATCCAGAACCGTCACCAGGCTGCCCTGTTCCAGCTGTCTGCGCACGGCGATCTCCGGCAAATAAGCGATGCCGAGCCCTTGCTCCGCGAAGCACACCTGCGGATCGAGGGTATTTGTCACCATGCTGGCCGGCCGTTCGGGGATCGTCTCCGTCTTGTCCCCCAGCGGCCAGACATCCAGTTTGCCGGTGCTGGGAAAGCGATAATGCAAACGGGCATGGCTTGTCAGATCCTCGGGCTTGCTCGGCATACCCGCTTGGCTGAAATAGCTTGGCGCGCCAACGAAAACCTTGCGGCAGGTCCCCAACCGGCGGGCAACCAGCCGTGAATCGCTCGGGGTGCCGCTGCGGATAACGGCATCGAAACCTTCCTCAATCACGTCAACCAACCGATCCGAATAATCAATATCCAGCTCGATCTCAGGATAGCGGCGCTTGAAGTCCCCCAGTTTTGGCATGAAAAGCGTGCCCAGCGACGGGAGACTGATGCGCAGCTTACCCTGGGGCGTTCCTCGCGTTTGCAACAGTTCGGCTTCCGCGTCTTTCACCTCGCTCAAAATGCGTCGGCACCTCTCTAGGAACAAGGCGCCTTCCGGCGTCAGGTTGACCGTGCGGGTGGAGCGGTGAAACAACCGCACGCTGAGCCGTTCCTCCAGCCGGGCGATGGTTTTGCTGACCGCCGACGCGGAGATCCCCAGCTGTTGCCCGGCCGCCGTGAAACTGCGGCTTTCACTGACCCGCACGAAAACGTCGAGAGAACCCAAGCTTTCCATAGGCTTCCATTCTATTGATGACCTTTACGTCATGAGTGTTATTCACTTTAGCCTGTTTTTCTTTTATCGGCGAGTGGGCAGCATGATGCAAACGTCATCCGCAATGGGCGGAAACATCTTTGAATGAGGAGTGATTGATGAATCAAACGACGATATCTGCGCCTGCCGCGAGCAGCGAGCGGTTGCCGCTGGGGGGCCTGCTGGCGTTGGCGATGGCCGCTTTTATCACGCTGCTGACCGAGATCATGCCGGCGGGCGTGCTTTCTTCGATTGCGGGCGATTTGAGCGTGTCTGAAAGCCTGGCGGGGCAATTCATCACCGCCTATGCGGTGGGGGCGTTGGTCGCCGCCATTCCGCTCACCGCATTGACGCAGGGCATGCGGCGCCGCCCCTTGCTCTTGAGTGCGATCGGCGGCTTTGCCATCGTCAACCTCGTCACGGCGCTGTCGCATGATTACCACGTCTCATTGGCGACGCGTTTCTTCGCCGGCGTTTTCGGCGGCATCGTTTGGTCCTTGCTGGCCGGTTACGCCGTGCGCATGTCACCGGCCCATCTTGGCGGCCGCGCTATTGCGATCTCCGGCGCCGGCGCCACCCTGGCGCTGGTGCTTGGCGTACCGCTCGGCACGTTGCTTGGCCGAGCCATCGGCTGGCAAGGCGCCTTTGGCCTGATGACGTTGATGGCGGTGATGCTCGTGGTGTGGATCATCGCCATCGTGCCGGATTTCCCCGGCCAGGCTAAGGCGCATCGCCCGTCTCTGAGCGGCGTATTCTTGCAATGCGGGATCCGCGCCGTGCTGTTCGTGGTGTTCACCTTCATCGTTGCCCACAACATTCTGTATATCTACCTGGAGCCTTTCCTCAAACCGTCGGGGTTATCCGAGCGGGTCGATATCGTGCTGTTTATCTTCGGGCTGGGCGCGATTGCCGGATTGGGCGTCGCCGGGATGCTGGTCGATCGACGAGTCCAATCTCTTACGGTAATGAGCATCGTCACCTTTGCCCTCGCCGCCGTGCTGCTGGGGAGTGGGGGACGGATAGCCCCGATGGTTTATCTCGCGGTCGCATTGTGGGGCGTGGCTTTCGGCGGTTTCGCCACCCTCACGCAGACGGCATTGTCACGCCTTTCCGGCCGCGCGGCCGATATGGCGCAGTCCATGTATACGACGGGCTGGAATACCGCCGTGGCCGCCGGTGGCGCGATCGGCGGCATGCTGCTCGACAAGGGCGGAACGGCCTCTTTTGCCTGGGCCATCATCGGGCTCCTCATCCTGTCTTTAACCGGCACGCTGTTTGCCATGAATCGGGCGCTGGCCTCTCAGCGATGAGGTGATTGGCGTGCGGCGCGCGCCAAATCCTCCAGCAGCGCGTTCAACGCCTCGTCGGGCTGGACAGGGCGGCTGACCAGGCTGAGCGTGGCGCGGTAAGAGAGCGCCGCGCCGCCCAGCTGCCGCAGCAGCCCCTGTTCCACCCAGCGCGCCGCGTAGTGGGTGGGCAGGTAGCCGAGACAGGAACCGCTCAGTACCAGATGGGCGACGCTTTCCATATGGTGGGCCACCGCAGCCAGGTGAGGCGGCGCGATCGGGCACAGCTGCTGCGCCAGCAGGTAGCCGCGCTTGACCCAACGCGCGTTTTCAATCTGCTCGCGCTCCGGTTCTTCCACCGCGAACAGCGGGTGATCCGCGCTGCAGTAGATCGCCTGCGTCTCCTCCAGCCATGACTGATAACGCAACGCCTCCAACTGTTGGCCGAAGTAGCCGATGCCCAGATCGAGCTGCCGGTGCAGCAGCCCCTGCTCAATCTCGTTCGGTGAACAGATGCGGCACTGCAATTGCACGTCCTGATGTCGGCGCTGGAAGTGTTTGATGGCCTGGCTGAACGGGTTGCCCGGCAGCGAAACCAGATTATCCACCAGACCGATCTGCAGATCGCCGGTCAGCAGGCCGTTCAGCGACTGGCTGACCCGGGTGAAGTCGCGGGCGGCGTTGAACAGCGAACGGCAGGCGATCAGCATGCGTTCGCCCTTGGGCGTCAGCCGGAAGCCTGAGCGGCCGCGTTGGCACAGGCGAAAACCCAGCCGGGTTTCCAGCGAGGCCAGGTGGGTGCTGATGGTGGATTGGTTCATCAGCAGCGTTTCCTGCGCGGCGCTGACGCCCTGGGCTTCTGCCACCGCGACGAACACCCGCAGCAGTTTCAGATCGATATCGCTTAGGTTGGTGAGCATTCCCCCTCCGAAGAACGTCGGCCGGTTAACCCATTTTTAACATCGAAGAAATAGGGGCGGCGCTGAAGATATGGCCTTCCTTATGGCATGAATTGGAAATAAAAATCAATACTTCAATAAGTTAGTTGCATCGCGTTTTTCGATGTTTACATGCAAAAGCGGGAATGGTAGCCGGGGTGGCCAACGGGGTAGTCTGCGAATGTTGCTCAAATGTTTCAATTCATCGCAGATCAAGACAAGGAAACGCCATGCTGAACCAACCCCAAAGCGGTAACGACATGCCGCGCTTTGCCGGTATTCCCACCATGATGCGCCTGCCCGCGGCCGACCAGGCGCACGGTCTGGATGCCGCCTTTGTCGGCATTCCGCTGGATATCGGCACCTCCAACCGCAGCGGCACCCGCTATGGCCCGCGCCAGATCCGCCAGGAGTCGGTGATGATCCGCCCTTACAACATGGGCACCGGCTCCGCCCCGTTCGAACGTCTGCAGGTGGCCGATCTGGGGGATGTCGCCATCAACCCTTACAGCCTGGCGGACAGCGTGCAGCGCATCGAGGCGGCTTACCACGAGATCCTGGCGCACGGCTGCATGCCGTTGACGCTCGGCGGCGACCACACGCTGACGCTGCCGGTGCTGCGCGCCGTCGCCCGTCGGCATGGCCCGGTCGGGCTGATCCACGTCGATGCGCATTCCGACACCAACGAGGAGATGTTCGGCGAACAGCTGGCGCACGGCACCACCTTCCGCCGCGCGTTCGAGGAGGGGCTGCTGGCGCCGGAAAAGGTGGTGCAGATTGGCCTGCGCGGCAGCGGCTATGCGGCGGACGACTTCGACTGGTCACGGCGCCAGGGCTTCCGCGTGGTGCCGGCCGAGGCCTGCTGGCACCGGTCGCTGACGCCGCTGATGGCGGAGATCCGCGAACAGATGGGCGATGCGCCGGTTTACCTCAGTTTCGATATCGACGGACTGGATCCGGCCTTCGCACCGGGCACCGGCACGCCGGAAGTCGGCGGGCTGTCGGTCTGGCAGGGGCTGGAGATCGTGCGCGGCTGCCACGGGCTGAACCTGGTGGGCGGCGACGTGGTGGAGGTGTCGCCACCTTACGATCGCTCCGGCAACACGGCGCTGCTGGCCGCCAACCTGCTGTTTGAAATGTTGTGCGTGCTGCCGGCCCGCTGAGGCCGGTGCGCTGACCCTACCGGCGGAGCGGTTGCGTCGGGGCCCCTGATAACAATAACAACGGAGTGGAGGTACCCATGAATCTCGATCTGCTGGTCGTGGTGTTTTACTTTCTGGTGATAGGCGCGGTGGGGTGGATGGGCATTCGCCGCGCCAATTCCAAAGAGGCGTATCTGGTCGCCGGGCGCAATCTGGGGCCGGGGTTGTATTTGGGCACGCTGTCGGCGGTGGTGCTCGGCGGCGCGTCGACCATCGGCAGCGTCAAACTCGGCTACACCTACGGCATCTCCGGCGTCTGGCTGTGCGGTGCGCTCGGGCTGGGCATCGTGGTGCTGAGCCTGGTGCTGGCCAAGCCGCTGCTCAAGCTGAAGCTGTATACCGTCAGTCAGGTGCTGTCGCGGCGCTATCACCCGGCCGCGCGGGTCACCAGCGGCGCGATCATGCTGGCGTATGACCTGATGGTGGCGGTGACCTCGATCATCGCCATCGGCAGCGTGATGCAGGTGATGTTCGGCCTGTCGTTCAGCGCGTCTATCCTGCTCGGCGGCGGGCTGGTGGTGCTGTATTCGACGCTGGGGGGCATGTGGTCGCTGACGCTGACCGACATCATTCAGTTCATCATCATGACCGTCGGCATGATGCTGGTGCTGATGCCGATGAGCATCGTCAAGGCCGGCGGCTGGGAAGCCTTCACCAGCCTGCTGCCCGCCGGTTACTACCAACTGTCGTCGATCGGGTTGGACACCATTCTGGTGTTCTTCCTGATCTACTTCTTCGGCATTCTGATCGGCCAGGACATTTGGCAGCGGGTGTTTACCGCCCGCAGCGCCAACGTGGCGCGCTTCGCCGGGCTGGGGGCGGGCGTCTATTGCGTGCTGTACGGCGTGACCGGCGCGCTGATCGGCATGGCCGGCAAGATCGTACTGCCGTCGCTCAGCAACACCGACGGCGCCTTTGCCGCCATCGCGCAGGCGGTGTTGCCGGTCGGCGTCAGCGGGCTGGTGGCCGCCGCGGCGTTGGCAGCGCTGATGTCCACCGCCAGCGCCTGCCTGCTGGCCTCTTCCACCATCGCGCTGGAGGACGTATTGCCGGCCATCCGGCGCAAACCTTCCGGCGGGTTGGCCGCCGGGCGCTTCACCACGCTTCTCATGGGCGTGGTCATGCTGGGGCTGGCGTTTGTGGTACGCGACGTGCTGGCGGCGCTGACGCTGGCTTACAACCTGCTGGTGGGCGGCATGCTGATCCCGCTGGTGGGGGCGATCTTCTGGCCGCGCGCCACCAGCGCCGGGGCCATCGCCAGCATGCTGACCGGCAGCCTGTGCGTGGTGGGGCTGATGATCTGGCACGGCATCGACGCCAACAGCCCGATCTACGGCGGCCTGCTGGGCGGCGGCGTCGCCTTCGTGTTGGGCAGCCTGTTGAGCCGCCCGGCAGCGCAGCTGCAGCCGCAAACCGAGCGTTGAGACGAGGCTAATGATCGCGACGAGGTGGAACATGAACAATCGCAATGTGGCGTCACGCTCAAAAATTGAAGTGCGCTCGATAGACTATGTGCCCCGTCACGAGCGGCATGGCAAGGTTTGGCATCAGGCGCCGTTTTGGTTTACCGGTAATTTCGTTTTGACGACGATGGTGGTCGGTTTCACCGGCCCTGCGTTGGGGCTGGGTGCGCTTTATTCGATGCTGGCCATTGCCGCCGGCGTAGGGTTCGGCACGTTCTTCATGGCGTGTCATGCCAATCAGGGGCCGCGCATGGGGCTGCCGCAGATGATCCAGTCGCGGGCCCAATTCGGCCTGCGTGGCGCCATCGTTCCCTTTGCCGCCGTGGTGTTTGTTTACATCGGTTTCAACGTGTTCAACGTTATTCTCGCGACCGATGCGATCAACACAGTGCTGCCGGGCCACCGTCTGCCCTGGTATGCGTTGCTGATCGCGGTGGCCGTGCTGTTGGCGATCGTCGGCCACGATATGCTGCATGCGGTGCAGCGCTGGCTGACCTATGTGATGATGGCGGTGTTCGGCGTGCTGACGATCGGCGCCGCGTTGTCGCTGCGGATGGATGCCGCCGTCGGCGCCGGGCATTTCTCGTGGGCGGCCTTTTTGATTCAGCTGTCGGCCGCCGCCGGCTACCAGATCAGCTACGCGGTGTACGTTTCCGACTATTCGCGCTATCTGCCGCAGGAAACGCCGTCTGCCAAAGTGATCTTTTGGACTTATCTGGGGGCGGCAGGATCGGCGCTTTGGCTGATGTCGCTGGGCGCGTTTCTGGCTTCAGCCTTACCGGCCCCCGATGCGATCGGCAGCGTACAGGCGGTGGGTAATGCCGTTTACCCGGGGTTTGGCACGCTGGCCGTGCTGATCGCCGTGCCCTCGCTGGTCGGCATCATGGCGGTCAACTGTTATGGCGCAATGCTGACCAGCCTCAGCGCGATTGACGCGTTCCGTAAAGTGACGCCGACGTTGAGATTACGCATGATCGGCATTGGCGTCGTCGCCCTGACGGTGTTTGCGGTGGCGTTGGCTATCCCGGCGAGCTATCTCGCCAGCTTCAATACCTTCGTGCTGCTGATGCTGTATTTCCTGGTGCCCTGGACGGCGGTGAATCTGATGGACTTTTACGTGGTGCGCGGCGGGCATTACGCGATCGGTGAAATCTTCAACCCGGCGGGGATCTACGGCCGCTGGGGGCGCTCCGGCCTGACGGCCTACGCGATCGGCCTGCTGGCGATGGTGCCGTTCATGACGTTGGGCTTTTACACCGGCCCCTTTGCTGTTTTACTGGGCGGTGCGGATATCGCTTTTCTGGTCGGCCTGCTGGTGGCCGGGAGCGTTTATGTCGTGATGTGCCGGAAGCTCGATCTTGAAGCCGAACGGCGGGTGGCGTTGTGCTGCGAGGGTTTATTGGAAGGAGAACGGGAGTGAAGGAAAAAATCAGCGTCGCATGCTGCCAGTTAGCGTTGCGGGTCGGGGAAGCGGAACACAATCGGGCGCTGTCCGCCCAGGCGATCCGCCGGGCGGCGCAGTGCGGCGCCAACGTCATCGTGCTGCCGGAGCTGGTGAACAGCGGCTACGTGCTGCGCGATAAGGCGGAGGCGCGCGCGTTGGCCGAGGCCGAAGACGGGCCGAGCCTCAGCCTGTGGGGAGCCCTGGCGCGCGAGTTGGATGTTGCGATCGTCGCCGGTTTCTGCGAGCGCCTGCCCGATGGCGAGGTGGCCAACAGTGCGGCATTGATCGATGCGCAGGGGGTGAGGGCAATTTATCGCAAAGCGCACCTGTGGCACGAAGAGAGCACCATTTTTACCGCCGGCGATCGGCCGCCGCCGGTCATCGAGACCCGCTTCGGCCGGTTGGCGGTGATGATCTGCTACGATCTCGAATTCCCTGAGTGGGTGCGGCTGCCGGCGCTGGCCGGCGCTCAGTTGCTGTGCGCGCCGGTCAACTGGCCGCTGGCGCCGCGCCCGCAGGGCGAACGGCCGGCGGAGATGGTGAAGGCGCAGGCCAACGCCGCCGTCAATCGGCTGTTCATCGCGGTGTGCGATCGTTGCGAAACGGAGCGCGGCGTCGCGTGGATCGGCGGCTCGGCGATCGTCGACGCCGACGGCTATCCGTTGACGCAGAGCCTGGCGGGCGAAGGCATGGTGCTGGCATCGATGGATATCGGCGCGGCCGATGACAAGCACATCGGCCGCCACAATCACGTGCATCGCGATCGGCGGCCGCTGCTGTATTGAAGCGGCGGGGCGGGCTGCCCCGCAGAGGGTTTTTGCCGGCGGCAACAGCCGCCGTTTTGGCGCTTACAGCCAGCCCGATTTCTTCAGCTTCTGATACAGGAAAATGCAGCCGACGGCGGTCACCCCCAGCGTGGCGTGGTAGGCCCACGGGAACTTCAGCTCCGGCATATCGGCGAAGTTCATGCCGTACAGGCTGAAGACCACCGTCGGAATGGCCAAAATCGCGCCCCAGCCCGCCAGCCGTTTCACCACTTCGTTCTGCTTGACCGTCACCAGCGCCAGGTTGACGTGCATGGCGTTGGTCAGCATTTCACGCATGTCGTCGATATTGCTGACCACCTGATGTGCGTGATCCTGCACGTCGCGCACGTAGGCGCGCAGCTCTTTCGGGATCACCTCTTCGTGCAGGCGGATCAGCTGGTTGCAGATTTCATCCATCGGCAGTGCGGCGTTGCGCAGCGCCAGCAGATGGCGGCGCAGGGTATAGACGTTCTCGATCGCCGCCTGATCGAACTCCGACTGGAACATGTTGGCTTCGATATTCTCGATGGTGCTCTCGAAGCGCGCCACCACGCTGCGGTAGTTGTCCACCACGAAGTCCAGCACCGAATAGAGGGCGAAGCCCGGCCCGCGGCACATCTGCTTGCGGTTCTCTTCCGCCTTGGCGCGGATCGGCGCGTAGCTGGGCGAGGCGCCGTGGCGCACCGTCACCAGAAAGTTTTTGCCGACGAAGAAGTGGGTTTCACCGTATTCGATTTCGTCGTGCTCGCCCCACTGCGCGGTTTTAACCACGATGAACAGCGAATCGCCGTAGGTCTCCAGCTTCGGCCGCTGGTGCGCGCACAGCGCGTCTTCGATCGCCAGATCGTGCAGGCCGAACTCCTCCTGCACCTTGCGCATAAACGCCGGTTCCGGCTGCCGGAGCCCCAGCCAGACGAAGGTGTCCGGCTGTTTGACCACCTCGCTGATATCGTCGATGGTCACTTCGCCCAGCCGTTGGCCGGCTTTGTACGCCACACAGTTCACCACCATGCTTTTGCTGTCCATCCGTCCATCCATTAATCAGTCAGAGTTTTGGTGAGAAAATAACACTCATGTTCCACCGGATAATCTTTCAGCGTCATTTGCAGCTGATAGCCGAGTTTTTCGTAGAACGGCCGCGCCTGGAAGCTGAAGGTATCCAGGCGAGCGTAGCGGCAGCCGCGCGCCTGCGCCTCGCGTTCGGCGGCGCGCATCAACCGGCCGCCGAGGCCGCTGCCGCGTTGGGAGTCCGCCACCCACAGCCACTCGACGCTCAGCCAGTTGCCCCAGGTTTCGGCGGTCAGCCCGCCGATCACCGTGCCGGCCTCGTCGCGCGCATAGACGCTGAGCGGCTTGCGGTGACGGGCGTCGATATGCGGCAGGTTGTAAGCGCGCAGGCCTTGCCTGATCGCATCGAGGGTGTGTTCGTCAATCGCGTCGGTAACGGTAATGTCCATGATTCCTCCTGGGTGATGCGTTAACTTAAGCACACTGCGGCCAAAAGGCAACCTGTTGAAATGTAATGCAAACGACCGAGCCCGCTGAGTGGGCTACACTAAACGGGTCATTTCACCCCCAGGAGGATGCCATGCCCCGATTGACTTTGCTGGCCGGTTTGCTGCTGTGCAGCGGCCTGCTGCACGCCGCGCCGACGGTCAGCCAACTGCAGGACGGTCTGGAACACCCGTGGTCGCTGGCCTTCTTGCCGGCGGAACAAGGCCTGCTTATCACCGAGCGGCCCGGCCGGCTGCGGCTGTGGCAGCAGGGCAAAGGCCTGTCGCCGCCGATCGTCGGCGTGCCGCAGGTTTACGCCGAGGGGCAGGGCGGCCTGCTGGAGGTGTTGCCGGCCCCCGACTTCGCCGCCAGCCGCCGGGTGTACCTCAGCTTCGCCGAGCCGGGCGAGGGCGGCAAAGCCGGCACGGCGGTCGGCTACGGCCGTTTGAGCGAAGACGGCGCGCGGCTGGAAAACTTCAAGGTGATCTTCCGCCAGTTGCCCAAGCTGTCGGTCGGCAATCACTTCGGCGGCAAGCTGGCGTTCGACCGGCAGGGCTACCTGTTTATCGCGCTGGGCGAAAACAACCAGCGGCCGACGGCGCAGGAGACCGACAAGCTGCAGGGCAAGCTGGTGCGGCTGACCGCCGAAGGCGCAGTGCCGCCAGACAACCCCTGGGTCGGCCAGGCCGGCAAACGGCCGGAAGTTTGGTCCTACGGCCACCGCAATCCGCAAGGGCTGGCGCTGAACCCGTGGAGCGGCGCGATCTGGGAACACGAGCACGGCCCGCGCGGCGGCGATGAGCTCAACATCCCGCAGCCGGGTAAAAACTACGGCTGGCCGCTGGCCACCTACGGCATCAATTATTCCGGCCAGCCGATCCCGGAGGCCAGGGGGGAACGGGTGCCCGGCACCGAACAGCCGCTGCACTATTGGCGGGTTTCGCCCGGCCTCAGCGGCATGGCGTTTTATGACGGGCAGCGCTTCCCCGCCTGGCGGCACTCGCTGTTCATCGGCGCGCTGGCGCAAAAGGAACTGATTCGCCTGACGCTGGAAGGCGACAAGGTGGTGGCGGAGGAGCGGTTGCTGGGCGATCGCGGCGAGCGCATTCGCGAGGTACGTAGCGGGCCGGATGGCTACCTGTATCTGCTGACGGACGAGCGGGACGGCAAGCTGCTGAAAGTCGGGGCGTCGTAACGCCCCGCAGCGATCAGGTAAGTTCGCTCATCACGCCGCGCTGGTAGGCCGGGCGAGCGCGCAGCTGCTGATACCAGCGCTCCATGTTCGGCCGCGAACGGCGGGCGATCGGCATCTCGAACCAGGCGTAGGCGAAGCTGCCGAGCGGAATATCGCCAAAGCCGAACGCTTCGCCGGAGAGGTAAGGCTGATGTGCTAGCGCCTGTTCAATGACGTCGAAGTGTTTTTCCAGCGTGGCGATCGCCGCTTCGATTTTCGCCATGTCGCGCAATTCCGGCGCGGTGCGGATCAGGCCCCAAAAGACGATGGTGAAGGCCGGGACGATGGTCGAGGTGGTCCAATCCATCCACTTCTCGGCGGCGGCGCGTGCCTGCAGATCTTGCGGATAGAACGTCGCGTCGCCGAATTTCGCCGCCAGGTAGCGCACGATGGTGTTGGATTCCCACAGCACGAAGTCATCGTCCTGCAGCAGCGGCACCAGGCCGTTCGGGTTCAGCACGCGGTAACTCTCTTCGTTCACCTTGCCGAACGCGCCGCCGGCGTTGATGTGGGTATAGCTCAGCCCCAGTTCGGCGGCGCACCACAGCACCTTCCTGACGTTGTTCGAATTCTCACGACCCCAAATGGTCAGCATGGGATAACTCCGTTAGCGGATTAAAGACCCTTAATACCTACGCCACAATGCGCTTTTTGTCACACCGCAGGGCACTTTTTGCCTGCCGCTCAGCGCTCCCAGCGGCACACTTCCCAGCTGTGCTCCGCCGCCAGCGCGCTCAACTCGCTGTCGGGGTTGATCACCGTAGCGCTGTCGACGAATTGCAGCATCGCCTTATCGTTGAGGGAATCGCTGTAGCCGTGGCTGTGTTCGAATTTCAGGTGCGGATGCTGCGCCAGCCAGTGTTGCAGGCGGATCACCTTACCCTGTTGGTAGGTCATGGTGCCGTAGGTGTTGCCGGTGAAGCGGCCGTCGCTGATTTCCACGCCGATCGCCAGCGCATCGTCGGCGCCGAGCTGTTCGGCGATCGGCGCCACCAGGTGCTCGCCGGTGGCGGAGATCACCAGGATGCAGTCGCCGCGCTCGCGGTGCCATTGCAGGCGTTCACGGGCGGCGGGGTAGACGCGCGGCAGGATATCGCGGCGAATGTAGCGTTGCACCCAGCCGGCCACGGTTTGCACGCTCAGGCCGGTCAGCGGCGCCAGCGTAGCCTGCATATAGTCCTCCATCGACAGCTTGCCCTGATAATAGAGCTGCATCAGCTGCTGCTCTTGCAGTTCCAGCTCCGCCGGCGCGAAGCCCTGGCCGACCAGCCAGCGGATCCACAGGCTGGCGCTGTCATCGTCAATCAGGGTTTCATCCAGGTCGAATAAGGCTAAATCCATCAGTATTTCTCCGGCAGGCAGGGTATGAGGTCGTTTACAGGATAGCGGATAGCGCCCATCGCCAGCCAGCGGCGTCGGCGAAATTGCGCAGAGCATAAGAAACATTGATGACGGTTTTGCGACAGTTTGTTGAACGTTTGCATAACTTAGAACGCAACAATATTGGCCGCTCCGGCGAGCGCGGTGATAACTATGGAGCAAATGCAGCCACCCGCTGGAGAGAGACAATGTTGATTATTCGCCTGTACGGCAGCCCGATCGCGATCGGGGAAGAAGAGGAACCGCATGATGACGCACCTGACGACGCTGAAGACGCTGCCGCTGCTGGATCTTTCGCAGCTTGACGGCGATGCGCGCCGGCGGCGCGCCTTTCTTGACGATTTGCGCGCGGCGGCCCGCGACGTCGGTTTTTTCTATCTGCGCGGGCACGGTGTGGACAGTGCGCTGAATGCGCGGCTGCAGCAGGGCGCGCGGCAATTCTTCGCGCTGCCGGAAGCCGACAAATTGGCGGTGCAGATGGTGCATTCGCCGCACTTTCGTGGTTACAACCGGGCGGCGGCGGAGCTGACGCGTGGCCAGCCGGACTGGCGTGAGCAGTTCGATATCGGCGCCGAACGCCCGGCGCTAACGCTGTCTGACGACACCCCGCGCTGGGCGCGGCTGCAGGGGCCAAACCAGTGGCCGGCGGCGCTGCCGACGCTGAAACCGCTGCTGCTGCAGTGGCAACAGGCGATGACCGCCATGTCGCTGCGGCTGCTGCGCGCTTTCGCTTTGGCGCTGTCGCTGCCGGAGCAGGCTTTCGATCGCTTGTACGGCGAGAAGCCCAACGAACACATCAAACTGATTCGCTACCCGGGGCGGGACGCTACCGGCAGCGCACAGGGCGTCGGCGCGCACAAGGACTCCGGCTTTCTCAGCTTCCTGCTGCAGGACGCGCAAAAAGGGCTGCAGGTGGAGGTGAGCGAAGGGCGGTGGATTGATGCCCAGCCGCGTGAGGACACCTTCGTGGTGAACATCGGCGAGCTGCTGGAGCTGGCGACCAACGGCTACCTGCGCGCCACGGTGCACCGGGTGGAAACGCCGCCGGCGGGGCGCGACAGGCTGTCGATCGCCTTCTTCCTCGGCGCGCGATTGGACGCGGTGGTGCCGTTGTATCAACTGCCGCCGTCGCTGGCGGCGCAGGCGCGCGGCCCGGCCAGCGATCCGCTCAATCCGCTGCTGCGCGACGTGGGGTATAACTACCTGAAAGGCCGCATCCGTTCCCACCCCGATGTGGCACAGCGCTTTTATCGGGACGTCATCGGCGTCTGAACATCAGGCACAAAAAAGCCCGGCGCGTCGGCCGGGCTGATGGCGATTGATTCTGGCGATTATTCCGCCAGCGCCTGCTGCAGATCGGCGATCAGATCTTCCACATCTTCAATCCCCACCGACAGGCGCACCAGCTGCGGCGTGATGCCGGTTGCCAGGCGCTGTTCCAGCGGAATGGAGGCGTGCGTCATGCTGAACGGCTGGCTGATCAGGCTTTCCACGCCGCCCAGGCTTTCCGCCAGGGTGAACAGGCGCGAGCGCTGAATGACCCGGCGCGCATAGGCGTCGTCGCCTTTCAACCGCACCGAGATCATGCCGCCGAAGCGCGTCATCTGGCGCGCCGCCAGCTCATGCTGCGGGTGGCTCGGCAGGCCGGGATAGTAGACGTTTTCCACCTGCGGCTGGCTCTCCAGCCACTGGGCGATGCGCAGCGCGCTGTCGCTGTGGCGCTGCATGCGCAGGGCCAGGGTGCGGATGCCACGCAGCGTCAGGAAGCTGCTGAACGGATCGAGAATGCCGCCGACCGCGTTTTGCAGGAAACCGAGCTGCTCCGCCAGCGCCGGGTTATCCCCCACCGCCGCGACGCCGGCCACCACGTCGGAGTGGCCGTTGAGGTATTTGGTGGCGGAGTGCACCACCACGTCAAAGCCCAGATCCAGCGGACGCTGCAGATACGGCGAAGCGAAGGTATTGTCCGCCACGCTGATTAGCTGATGCTTTTTGGCGATCGCGGCGATGGCGCTCAGATCCGCCAGTTTCAGCAAGGGGTTGGTCGGGGTTTCCACCCAGATCATTTTGGTATCCGGCTCGATCGCCTGTTCCAGCCCGGCGAGATCCGCCGGTGACACGTAGGTGACGCGCAGGCCGGCGGTGCGGCTGCGCACCTTTTCCAGCAGGCGATAGGTGCCGCCGTACAGGTCGTCTACCGCGATCAGGTGGCTGTCTTTATCGAGCAGCTCCAGCACCGTGGAACAGGCCGCCAGGCCGGAGGCGAAGGCGTAGCCGCGGCTGCCGCCTTCCAGTTCGGCGATGGCACTTTCCAGCGCGGTGCGCGTCGGGTTGGCGCTGCGGGAGTATTCGTAGCCGGTATGCTCGCCCGGCGCCGGTTGGGCGTAGGTGGAGGTGGCGTAAATCGCCGGCATCACGGCGCCGGTGGCGTCCGGGGTGTAACCGGCGTGAACGGTCAACGTATCAAACTTGGCCATAATGGGTCCTTATTAACGTAATTTTTGGCGCCAGGCGTTAAGCACGTCTGTGCGGGTAATCAGGCCGAGGAAGCGCTCGCCGTCGAGCACCACCGCGACGTGGCCATGGTTGAAGGTGGCCTGCAATTCTTCGTAGCCGGCTTCTTTTTGCAGCGTATGGACCCGCTTGGTCATTGCGCTACTGGCCGGCAGGCTGAAGTGGGCGGCGTCGGCCTGGACGGCGTTCAGCAGATCCCACTCATCGATCAGGCCGACCACCCGATCGCCTTCCAGCACCGGCAGCTGCGAGATGTCGTACAGCCGCATGCGGGCGTGCACAATCGCCAACGTGTCGTCCGGCGCGGCAGAAACGGCCGCGCCTTCGTCGTGGCGGTAGGCGATCAGATCGCGCAGATCGCCGTGCTGCGGTTTGCTCAGCAGGCCCTGTTCCAGCATCCAGTGGTCGTTATACATTTTAGACAGGTATTTGTTGCCGCTGTCGCAGACAAAGGTCACTACCCGCTTGGGTTCGGTCTGTGCGCGGCAGTAACGCAGCGCGGCGGCCAGCAGGGTGCCGGTGGACGATCCCGCCAGCACGCCTTCCTTGCGCAGCAGATCGCGCGCGGTGGTGAAGGCTTCGGCGTCGCCGATGCGGTAAGCGTGGCGGACCTGGTCAAAGTCGCTGAGCGGCGGGACGAAGTCTTCACCGATGCCTTCCACCAGCCAACTGCCCGCTTCGCCGATGCGGCCGTTGTCGAGATAGTCCGCCAGTATTGAACCCGCAGGGTCGGCCAGCACGAATTCCGTCTGCGGCGAAACGTCGGCGAAATAGCGGCTCAGCCCGCCCAGCGTGCCGCCGGAGCCGACGCCAACCACGATAGCGTCCACGTCATGCTCCATTTGCCGCCACAGTTCGGGGGCGGTGGTGGTGGTATGGGCCGCCGGGTTGGCCGGGTTGTTGAACTGATCGATATAAAAGGCGCCGGGGATCTCCCCGGCGAGGCGTTTGGCGTAATCCTGATAGTAGGCCGGATGCCCCTTGCCGACGTCCGAGCGGGTCAGCTGCACTTCCACGCCCAGCGCGCGTAGGTGGAAGATCTTCTCGCGGCTCATCTTGTCCGGCACCACCAGCAGCAGCTTATAGCCTTTCAGCGCCGCCACCAGCGCCAGTCCCAGGCCGGTATTGCCGGCGGTGGCTTCGATGATGGTGCCGCCCGGCTGCAGCTTGCCGTCGCGCTCGGCCTGCTCGATCATCGACAGCGCCACGCGGTCTTTGATCGAACCGCCGGGGTTTTGATTCTCCAGTTTGACGAACAGCCGGCACGGGCCGGTATCGAACTGGGTCAGTTCCAGCATCGGGGTATTGCCAATCATCTCGATGACGGAATGGGGGATCGCCATGACTCATCTCCAGGATTATTCGGTATAAAAGTCGTTATATGGATGATAGCGCTGAGGATAAGCGCTTTAAAAAGAACAAATAACGGTTCTATATGCCATTATGGAATATATTAATCTTTTTTAGACGTATAGAAGCGCAGATGTTTAGCGGTGCAGATGCTTGGCCGTGTAGCCGTGGATGGATGCAAAAATGCGCGCCGCGATGTTTTTTTGAACGATAAGCGGGGGCCTGCGTACAGTTATGTAAAAATGCTGAAAATTCACGCTAAACCCTGCAAAAATAAGATAAATCACATAAACTCACAGCAAGGGCATTTTCGGTGCGTTGCGTTACCCGCTATGGGCGCCGCAGGGGGTTGCGGCCGGCACGCGCGCACCGGGCCACTCTCGCTGGTTGGCTTAAAACGTGAACATGTTTGAAAGTTAACGCTATTTCAATGGTTTGAATGGACACTCTGGCGACGTCATGATGAAAAAAAACTTATCCACTTCCCTGAAAAAACTGACCTTCAGCGTAGGCATCCTGTTGCTGGCCGCCCCGGCCGTGCACGCGGCCGAGCCGCCGGCGCCGCCGCAGGTAGACGCCAAGGCCTACATTCTGATGGATTACAACAGCGGCAAGGTGCTGACCGAAGGCAATGCCGACACCCGTCTCGATCCCGCCAGCCTAACCAAGATCATGTCCAGCTACGTGATCGGCCAGGCGATCAAGGCCGGCAAGATCAAGCCGGAAGACCTGGTCACCGTCGGCAAAGACGCCTGGGCTCCCGGTAACCCGGCGCTGCGCGGTTCTTCGCTGATGTTCATCAAGCCGGGCGATCAGGTGCCGGTACTGGAGCTGAATAAGGGCATCGTGATCCAGTCGGGCAACGACGCCAGCATCGCGCTGGCGGACTACGTGGCGGGCAGCCAGGATTCGTTCGTCGGCCTGATGAACAACTACGCCAAATCCCTGGGGCTGCAGAATACCCACTTCCTGACGGTGCACGGTCTGGATGCGGAAGGGCAGTACAGCACGGCGCGCGACATGGCGCTGCTGAGCCAGGCGCTGATCCGCGACGTGCCGGACGAATACGCGCTGCATAAAGAAAAAGAGTTCACCTTTAACAAGATCCGCCAGATTAACCGCAACCGCCTGCTGTGGAGCAGCAACCTGAACGTCGACGGCATCAAAACCGGTTACACCAGCGGCGCCGGCCATAACCTGGTGGCGTCGGCCACCGACGGCCCGATGCGTCTGATCTCGGTGGTGCTGGGCGCGCCGAGCGATCGCGTGCGCTTTAGCGAAAGCGAAAAGCTGCTGACCTGGGGATTCCGCTTCTATGAAACCGCGACGCCGATCAAGGCCGATAAGCCGTTCGTCACCCAGAAAGTGTGGTTCGGCGACGTCAGCGAAGTGCCGCTCGGCGTAGCGAAAGACGCCTCGGTCACCATTCCGAAAGGGCAGATGAAAAACCTGAAGGCCAGCTACAAGCTGACCCAGCCGACGCTGGAAGCACCGCTGGCGAAAAACCAGGTGGTCGGCACCATCGATTTCCAGCTGGACGGCAAGACCATCGAACAGCACCCGTTGGTGGTGATGCAAGAGGTGAAAGAGGGCAACTTCTTCAGCCGCATCTGGGATATGGTGATGATGAAGCTGAGCCAGTGGTTCGGCGGGATCTTCGGCTAAATACCCTGATGTGAGGCGCGCGCCCCGGGCGCAAGATTCTCGACCAAGCCGCAACGGAGACGTTGCGGCTTTTTTTTCGCGAGTTCCTGGGTCGCGGTGATTAAAAGTAGTCCACCAGCATGGTGGCGCCGCTGGTGAAATCGCCTTCCGCGAGGGTGACGGCGCTGTTTTTCACCGGCACTGCATCAAGCGTCGGCGGATTGGCGTAATCGATGTTCAGCGGCGTATTGATGGCGAAGGCCTTACCGTTGGCCAACAGCTTGATGCCCAATCCATTGACGCTGCTGGTTAACACGCTGCCGTCGAAGGCCGCCGCGCCGCCCATGATCTTCATTTTCAGCTGGCGGCTGTTATCCAGAAACTCGCATTTGATGCTGTAATCGATGCGTTGCATATAGCGATTGCCGTCGATGCGCTTGATGCCGACCTTGCCGAAGTCGATATCGATGGTGCGCCCGTCATTGATCACGCAAGGCGGAGGCGCCACCACGGTGGCGGTGATGTTGACCTTGGTGCCCTGGTCGGCGGCCTGGGTGGTGGCGCTGATCAGGCTCAGCGACCACAGCAGAGCGCAGCGTGTTTTTTTCGTCATGTTCATTCTGGCTCCCGTTTCAAGGTGCGCTGAAGATCAGCGTGGCCGAGCCTGACAGCGGGCCGGTGGCGATGCTGGTGTAAGGCACATTGTTCTTCACCGGCACAAAGGTTACGGTGTCGTTGCCCAGCCCGTTGACGATGCGCGTTCTGAAGGCATTGTTGGGCTTTACCACCGCTCCGTTGTACACCATGGCCACGCCGACGTTAGGGTTGCTGGTTTTGATAAAATCGCTGGAGAAGCCACTGGCGTCGCTGACCATGCGGATCAGAATATCCTGCGTCGCGCTCTGGTCGTCGCATTGGTAGCTGAGCGCCTTGTCCTGTTTGATTTGGGCGTCGCTGGCGCTTTGAGTCAGAAAGTCCTGGCGGATCTGGCCAAAGTCGACATTGATTTGCTGGCCGTTGTTGATGGTGCAACTGGTGGTGACGAAGTAGGCGTCGTTGTCGGCGATCAGGCGCCAGCGATAAACGCCGCACTGCGGGCAACCCGGCTGATCGTTGGTCTGAATAAAGTTTATTTGGCCGATGACGTCGCCCTTGTTCACCTTGATGTCCGGCGTTGGGAAACGGTTCAACACGATATAGACCCGGATGGCGACCGACTGGGTCTGTAACCCGGTAAGGCTGAGTACGCTGATACCTGATGGCACCGGAGAGTTGTAATCGCTGCCGTTGATGGTGGTACCGCTGCCGATGGTGCCAAAAATCGCACTGTTCATCGACAGCGCCGGGCTGTCGGTTTTGAGATAGTCATACCAGCTCGCGACGTCGTTTTTACAGGTGACCTGGCTGACGTTGACGATTTCGTTTTTGCCATAAGAAAGCTGTGGCCCGATGCGTACCCGGACGTCAACCGGCGTGGTCGAGCCCCCGGGTGGAATCAGTCCGCCATCGGACGTGCGGCAGGTAAATGCGTTGGCATTGCCAAGCAGCATGAAGAAAGATAATGCCAGGCAGCAACGTAAAAATAGCAGGGCTGTTTTTCTCACGATAATATCCCAATATATATAAATAGTGTGCGGCATTACTCCGCAATGAAATATCGCCAATCAGGCCGGTTGGCCATATTTATTCCGTTAAAGGGGAGTGAGGGCATCTCTGTTGGGGATGCCGTCGTTATCACCGTTCAGCAACGCGGTGGGATACCACCTCAACGAGTTGTTGATAGAGCCGTCCGTCACAATCACTTTTTGCCGGGCGACAAGATCCAACAACAGCCGCCGAGCCCGGTAAACACCGACGTTGACGGCATTGGCCAGTTGCCGCGTCGATAGCCATTGCTGCGGCGGCGGCAGACCGGCGACGGGGCACTTGCGGGGTGACTGCGCAAATAATGTTTGCAGCAGATCGTGCTGCAATTGCCGTATTTCCTTTTGTTTCGGAGATAACGCTTCCATAGCACTTCCTCTGTATTCCGATTGCCGTATTCCTAAGAAAAAACAAACTTTCGCTGCCTACCAACAACGAGGTAAAACGCGAACAAAGAAAAATCCTATCTATTTATCAGGATTGAAAAAAAAGGCGTTGCCCGCCCCGTTTTTACCTATACCAAGGCAGGGGTGGCGTCACGCTGAAACCTAAAATTTTGGTTTATTATATTCACAAAGTGCCACTTTGCGATCTGATTACTTGGGAATCACAGAAAAACAGGATATTGCTCTATAAAAGCATCTTTTACGATCTATGAGCCTAAAAATAACAGTAAATTAACTTCAATTAGGAAATAAATTGCGAATGTTCGCCTTGATCAAAAAAAGCCTTTTTTTGCTTGGAGGCATTTGCCAGAATATTCATCGCCGAACAAGAAGGGCGGATTAGAAAGTATTGGTCTCTGCTTGTTGTGATTTTGTTTATTTTTATATGACGAATTCATTAATGGGTGGGCCGCTGCGAACTTGCCGTAATCGACATGTTTATTGTCGGTGCCTTTGGGTTTTGGCAGTTAACCAACCAGCAAGATGCTAAAGAATCAGGGCTGCGCATATATAAGCGCGAGCGGGTTTCCTGTTGCTCTTTTTCTTGATTGGAATATGCATTTTTTCTTATAAGGAATATAGGTTCTATGAAACTTAACAAAATCATGATGGCTGCAGTGATTGCATTTGGCGCAAGTTCTTTTGCACAGGCAGCCGATCAGGGACACGGTAAGGTCACCTTCACGGGCTCTATTATTGATGCGCCATGCTCTATTGCACCCGAGTCGATCGATCAGACCGTAGATCTGGGCCAGGTTTCCAACGTGGCGTTGAAAAACGGCGGCAAATCCAACCCGCGTCCGTTTGAAATCAAACTGGAGCAGTGTGATATCACCACGCTGAAAACCGTTAAAACCACCTTCAGCGGCGTAGCGTCGTCCACCGACAAGGATCTGTTGGGTATCGCGGGTACCGCCAGCGGCGCCGGCGTAGCCATCTCTTACAATGGTCAGCCGATCAAACTGGGTGAAGCGACTACCGCGCAGACCCTGAACACCGGCAACAACACTCTGCATTTCGCCGCCTACCTGCAGGGTGAAGGCGCTTCCGCCGCCATCGTTCCGGGCGATTTCACTGCCGTAGCCGATTTCACCCTGGCTTATCAGTAAGTGAGTCCGAAGGCTTAATCAACCAGGCATGGGGTTCGCCGCATGCCTGGTGAATCTCCCTGTCAAAGGAATGTCGCGATGTTTTTACCAAGGAATCGAGCGGGTGCCGTTCTTTTGGCGTCGTTGGCGTTTGCGCCCGGCTATGCAATTTCCGCCGCGCAGGGGTGGGGCAAAGTCAACATGCACGGCGCCATTATCGACACCGCCTGCGCCATTGCTGCCGGCAGCCGCGATCAGACGATCGATATGGACACTATTCCTCTCGGACAGATCATTCGTGACGGCCAGGGGATGACCAAACCTTTCAGTATCGAATTGGTCAATTGCATTTTGGAACGGCCGGAAAACAAGCCTGACTGGAAATTCTTTCAGGTCACGTTTGATGGTTATGCGGAAGGTGCTCTGTTTGGCGTACAGGGCGATGCGCGCGGCGTTGCCTTGGAGATAAAAGACAGCAGCGGCACGGCGGTTATTCCAGGGAAACCTTTGCCGATGGAGGGAATAATACCGGGAAACCGAGTGCTGAATTATTCCATGACGTTGATGCCGAATCACCAGCCGTTGAAGGTGGGAGCGTATTTTTCCACAGTGCGTTTTAAGCTGGATTATTTTTGATTTTTTCTCGTACTGACGGTTAATTCGTTATTGAAAGGACTTTATTATGCTTTCACCGGCAGGGAAGTTATTTCGTCTTCAGGCCTTGGGGCTTTGCGTTGCCCTTTCTCTGGGAAATCCAATCGCGTTGGTCTATGCCGCCGACGTGATTCAATTCAATACCGACGTATTGGACATCAACGATCGTAAAAATATCGATCTGAGCCAATTTACGCGCAGCGGCTACATCATGCCGGGCGTTTATACCATGGTGGTGCACGTCAATAAGAACGATCTGCCGGAACAGCCGGTAACGTTTATGGCGCCCGAGAACGATCCAAAAGGCAGCGAAGCCTGTCTTTCGCCGGAATTGGTCAACCAACTGGGGCTGAAAGAAAAACTGTTAAGCACGCTGAATTGGACGCACGGCGGCCGTTGCCTTGACGCTTCCAGTCTGGCGGGGATGGAAGCCCGCGGCGATCTTGCCAGCTCCTCACTGTATCTGAACATTCCTCAGGCCTATCTGGAATACAGCTCGGAAAACTGGGACCCGCCTTCGCGCTGGGATGACGGTATTCCCGGGCTGCTGTTTGACTATAACGTCAACGCCCAAACGCAAAAGCATCAGAAAGGCGGCAGCAGTTACAGCCTGAGCGGCAACGGTACCGGTGGCGCCAACCTGGGCGCCTGGCGTCTGCGCGCCGACTGGCAGGCCAACCTCAACCATCAGACCGGTTCTTCTCAGTCGACCGATAAACAGTTCGACTGGAGCCGCTATTACGCCTACCGGGCGATCCCGGCGCTGCGTTCGCGGCTGACGATGGGTGAGGATTACCTGAACTCCGACATTTTCGACAGCCTGCGCTTTACCGGCGTCAGTCTGCGATCCGACGACAGCATGTTGCCGCCCAACCTGCGCGGCTATGCGCCGGAAGTGACCGGCGTGGCGAAAACCAACGCCAAGGTGGTGGTCAGCCAGCAGGGGCGCGTGCTGTATGAAACGCAGGTAGCGGCGGGGCCGTTCCGCATTCAGGACATCAACGATGCGGTTTCCGGCGAGCTGGACGTGCGCGTCGAAGAGCAAGACGGCAGCGTGCAGGAGTTCAAGATGAACACCGCCAACATTCCTTATCTGACGCGGCCGGGTACGGTGCGTTACAAGCTGGCGACGGGCAAACCGTCAGAGTGGGGGCACCATCTGCGCGGGCCGATGTTCGGCACCGGCGAGTTCTCCTGGGGGATCAGCAACGGCTGGTCGCTGTACGGCGGGGGCATCGCCGGCGGCGATTACAACGCGCTGTCGCTGGGGATCGGGCGCGATCTGATGGCGCTGGGGGCGCTGTCGTTCGATGCCACGCAGTCGCGTGCGCGTTTGCCGCAGGATGGCACGCTGACCGGCGGTTCGTACCGGCTGAGCTATTCGAAGAACTTCGATGAATACGACAGCCAGGTCACCTTTGCCGGTTACCGCTTCTCCCAGGAAGATTTCATGAGCATGGGGGACTACCTGGATGCGCGTTACGAAGGGGGGCGCAGCGGCAAGAGCAAGGAGATGTACACCATCACCTTCAACAAGCAGTTCCGCGAACTGGGGCTGAGCACCTATCTCAACTACAGCCACCAAACCTACTGGGATCGGGCGCCGAACGATCGTTACAACCTGATGGTATCGCGCTACTTCGACATCGGCGATTTCAAGAACGTCAGCGTGTCGCTGTCGGCCTATCGCAACCGTTATAACGAGCGCAACGACGACGGGATGTATCTGTCGCTGTCGCTGCCCTGGGGCAGTGCAGGCACGCTCAGTTACAACATGACGCTCGATCGCGAAGAGAACGCTCACCGGGTCGGGTACTACAACCGGGTCGATGAACACAACAACTATCAGATCAGCGCCGGCGCCGCACGCAGCGGAGCGACGGCCAGCGGTTATTACAGCCATCAGGGCGACATGGCGCAGATCAACGCCAACGCCAGCTACCAGGCCGGCCGCTACAGCGCCGTCGGCATCGGTGCGCAGGGCGGCCTGACGATGGCGGCGGAAGGGGCGGTGCTGCACCGCGTCAACACGCCGGGCGGGACGCGCTTGCTGCTCGATACCGAAGGCGTCGCCGGTGTGCCGGTGCGCGGCTACGGCAGTACGGTGCTGACCAACCGTTACGGCAAGGCGGTGGTGGCGGATGTAAACAGCTACTACCGCAACAAGGCCAGCATCGATCTCAACAGCCTGAGCGACAACGTCGAGGCGACGCGTTCCGTGGTGCAGGCCACGTTGACCGAGGGGGCCATCGGCTACCGCAAGTTTGAAGTGATTGCCGGTGAGAAGGCGATGGCGATCGTCAAGCTGGCGGACGGCAGCGAGCCGCCGTTTGGCGCCACGGTGCTGAATGCCCGCAAACAGGAGACCGGCATCATCAATGACGGCGGCAGCGTTTACCTGTCCGGCCTTAACCCCGGCGAGCGCATGAGCGTGCACTGGAACGGCGCGGCGCAGTGTGAAATCCAGCTGCCGTCGCCGCTGCCGGCCGAAATGTTGATGAATACGTTGCTGCTGCCTTGCCGTCCTCTTGCCGGCAACAAGCCGGCGGCTGACGCCAACTGACATACACCCGGCGGAGCCCGCTCCGCCGCTAAACCGCCGGGGCGGGCTCGTCCGCTTCCGGCCGACTGGAACCGTGAAGACATGATGAATCTGACTATGACCAGAAAGACCGTTTTCCTTGTGGGCCCGCTCGCCGCCGCGTTGACGATCGGCGCGGTCAGCCTGCCCGCTCATGCGGCCATCGCGCTGGATCGCACGCGCGTGATTTTCGACGGCGACCTGAAAACGGTCAGTCTTAACATCAGTAACCAGAACAAAC
Source organism: Serratia sp. 2880STDY5682894 (assembly GCF_001537385.1). Lineage (NCBI taxonomy): Bacteria > Pseudomonadati > Pseudomonadota > Gammaproteobacteria > Enterobacterales > Yersiniaceae > Serratia > Serratia sp. 2880STDY5682894. Next base: position 371,682 of record NZ_FCJA01000003.1, read on the forward strand.
AGTTGCCGTATCTGGCACAGGGATGGATCGAAGACGATCGCGGCAACAAGATCCAAAGCCCTTTCACCGTGCTGCCGCCGGTGCAGCGGGTGGAACCGGGCAAACCGAGCCAGGTGAAGATCCAGTCGCTGCCGGCGGCGCGTCAGCTGCCGCAGGATCGGGAGACGCTGTATTACTTCAACCTGCGCGAGATCCCGCCGCGCAGCAATAAGCCGAACACGCTGCAGATAGCGCTGCAGACGCGCATCAAAATGTTTTATCGCCCGGCGGCGCTCGCCCCGAAGAAGAACGCGGCGCCGTGGCAGGAGCAGCTGACGCTGACCCGGCAGGGCGACAAGTACGTGGTGAACAACCCGACCCCGTATTACGTGACGATCGTTGAGGCGAGCGCCGGTAAGGGCGGGAAAGGGGCGGCGGGCTTCGAACCGTTGATGGTGGCGCCGAAGGCCAGCGCCCCGCTGAACGTCTCCGCCGCGAGCCTCGGCAACGGTCCGTCGCTGGCATACATCAACGATTACGGTGGGCGGCCGCAGTTGAACTTCCGCTGCGCCGGCAATGCCTGCCAGGTCGTGCCGGTCGCCAAATGACGAGCCGCGCGCAGGCAGGGAAGACAGAGTGAACACAGCGGAGTGAACGAATCATGCAACGAAAGATCCCCATGCTGTTGGGAAAGGCCTATGAACGTCATCAGCGACGCACTATCGGCCTGACGGTGTTGGCCGCGCTGATGGTACCGCTGACGGCGGGCACGATGCTGATGCTGATGCCGCCGGCCCGCGCGGTGGACAACTGGGACGTGGAGGGGGCGAACGGCACGCTCCACGTCTACGGCGCGTTGACGGAAAGCGCCTGCAGTCTGGAAATGACCACCGCTCGTCAGGAGGTGTGGCTGGGGGAGACAGGAACGGCGCACTTCCAGCGCCCGGGCGATCGCGGCACGCCGGTGGCGTTTGAGCTGACGCTGAAAGACTGTCTGCGGGCACCGGCGAGCAACCGCGACGCCTGGACCGGGGTTCTGGCCTGGAGCGGCAGCCAGCCCGCGGTGTCCGTGGCGTTTGCCGCGCCGGCGGATAACGACGCGCCGGGTTTGGTCAGGGTGGCAGGCGTCACTGGCTTGGGGCTGCAGTTGGCGGATGCCAGCGGCCTGCCGGTGCGCCTCGGCGCGCGTAACAAACCGATCTTGCTGACGCCGGGGCAAAACACCCTGACGTATACGGTGACGCCGGTGCGAACCCCGGCGACGCTGAGCGCCGGCGCCTACCGTGCGGCGATCGATTTCCGCCTTTATTACGACTAATACGCCGCTTGCGTCGGACCGGCGCAAGCACAACCAAAGGGAGTGGCGACATGCGCGCGACAGAGACGAACCGGCGCCGGAGCGCGCTGTTGGGGGCAGGCATGGTCATGGCGGCCGGCATGATGGCGCCGCCGGCGACTGCGGCGGAAAACATGCGCTTTCACGGTACGCTGGTAGCCGAGCCGTGCGTCATTCAGCCGGGAGATGAGGATATCCAACTGGATTTCGGCACCATCGTCGACAAATACCTGTATCTGAACACCCGTACCCATAGCCAAAGCTTCGCGTTGCACCTGACCGAGTGCGATCTCAGCCTGGGCAATACGGTGGCCATCACGTTTACCGGCACCGAGGACGCTAAGCTGCCCGGCCTGTTGGCGCTGGATGCCGGCAGCCTGGCCTCGGGGATCGGCATCGGGCTGGAGGACAGCACCGGCAAGGCGCTGCCGCTCAATCGCGCCAGCGATAAATTCCGCCTGAATGCCGGTAACACCACGCTCACGCTGCAGGCCTATGTGCAGGGGGAGCCGGAGGCCATCCAAACGAAGTCCATCGGCCGCGGCACCTTCAGCGCGGTGGCCACTTTTACGTTGGAATATGAATAAGCGTCTACAAGGACAAAAAACGCAATGATGATAAAGCCCCTCAATCGCGCCCTGCGCATGGGTCTGCTGTGCCTGTTGGCGTTGAGCGCCGCCGCCTGTCAAAACCAAAAGTCGGGCAAGCCGGCTGTGAACACCAAAAATCAGGCTGTGCAAGCTCCGTCAGAAGAGGCTTTGCGCAAGCAGCGTGAGGCTGAGCAGCTGCAGCAGTGCCAGGAGCAACTGGGTGCATTGCACACGATCGACGAGAAACAATATCAGCGCTATAAACAGGCCTTCGACAGCCTGATGAGCGGCGCTTCGCAGTACGCCAACTTGCGCGCACGGGTAAACGGCGACACGCAGGAGACGGTGGATGCGCTGTATCGCTACAAGGTCAACTATCTGTGCGCCGGGGTGAATCAGGCGGTGTTGACCGGCTTGGCGGATCGCGGGGAGCAGGTTAAATGAGGCTGCGCCTGCTGGGCTGTGCGGCTCTGCTGTTCACCGGCGTCGCGCAGGCGGACGACGGCGTGCCGGCGCTGCTGCAGTTTGCCGAGCAGTATCAACGGCAGAACACCGGGCCGGCGAGCGAAAACGCGGCGCCCGCCGACCGCGGGGCGGGGCAAAAAAAGCGTGAGCCGGCAAAGCGTCCGTCGGATACCCACCAGCCTGGTTCCCCGGCCAAAGCTTTTACGCTGAGCCAGGAATTATTGGCGCGTGACCAACAGCTGGCGCGCCAGCGAATGGAACTGACGGTGTTGCGCCAGGAACTCGCCGCGCTGCGGGCGGAGAAAGCGGCACCACCCGTCGCGACGTTGCCCGATTCGTCAACGCTGCAGCAGTGGATCGCCGGGCTGGGCGCCGCCTGGCGCGGCTCGCCCGATGCGCAGCGCGCCGAGGCGCTGCTGCGGCAGGCGACGCAGGAAACCGCCAAAACCAAAGCGACGGCGATGCAGGCCGAACGGCGCGTCACCGAGCTGGAGTCCGCTGCGCAGGCATCGGCACAGACGCTTGCACAACGCCAGCGCGAGCACCAGGAGGAACTGCACACTCTGCGTACCGCGCTGGAGGCGAGTGAGCAGAAGCGGGCCGATGAGCAGAAAGTGACCCAGCAGGCGCGCGAAGCGCTGTTGGCGCTGCATAAGCGGCTGCAATGGGAGGTGACGCCGGAGCAGTTGAAGGATGAACGCAAGCGTTTGTCCTATGCGGCGGGCAGTGCGCTGGGGCGGGATATTCAGGGGGTAGTGACGGAGCGTCAAAGCTGGGGCGTACCGGTGGACCGCGACAGCCTGTTGGCGGGCGTCATCGATAGCGTGTCGGGGCGTTTGCAGCTGCCGCCGGATGAACTGAATACGCTGACGGCGCAGGCGGATGCCGCCGCCATGGCCGCGCGTGAGAAACGCGTTAACGAACAGCGGCGGCGTGATGAAGATTATCTGGCGCAGTTCAGTCAACAAAAGGGCGTAAAGCAGTCGGCGATGGGCTTTTGGTATCGGGTGGATTACGCCGGGGAGGGCGTGCTGGTGCCAACGGCGGTGGTCGATGTGGTCGTGAAGGAGAAATTGACCGACGGCACGGTGATCCAGGATATGGAGCTGAGCGGCAAGGTGCTGTCGCAACCGCTGTCCGAGTATCCGCCGCTGTTCAGGGAGGCGATAAGCCATCTGCATAACCACGGTTCGCTGACGATGGTCGTGCCGCCGGCGCTGGCCTACGGCGAAACCGGCTACCCGCCGAAAGTGCCACCTAACGCCACCATGATTTATGAATTACGCATCGACAACAGTCAGGCTCCGACAAAGGGGGCCCAGGCGGTTAAACGGGAAGCCGGAACGGCGGGAGGGCAGGGATGAACACCATGATAAAAATCGCGCTATTTGATGAAAACCGTTACTTCAGCGCCGGTTGGCAGGAGGCCCTGGCGCTGCATTTCAGCACTTACGGCAAGCGCACGCTGTTACTGGATACGCAGCAGGTTCACGAAGCCGATCTGGTGTTCTGCTATTTTCCTCCTGGCGTGCAAAGCTGCTTTTGTCACTTCTTTGAGGCGCAGGCCGCAGGGCGCAAAACGCTGTATTTCTCGTTGCGAACGCCGGAGGGGCGGCATAAACGCACCGTCGGCACCCGATGCTCGCTGGAGGCCGGCGTCATTTACCACGATACGCCGCTGGTATCGGCATTGTATCAGGTGAGCGCCGAACTGGAGCGGCGCAGCAAATGGCCGGGTAGGCCGGGTTGTGGCATGAACTGCGTATGTCAGCACCGAGGCCTGACGCTGCGGGAACAGGAGATCATGCGCTGCATGACGCGGGAGATGGGGGTGACGCAAATTGCGCGGATGCTGGACATCAGCGTGAAAACCGTCAGCAATCACAAGATGAGCGTTATGCGCAAGATGGGATTCCGGCGTAATGCCGAACTTTACGGTTGGCTGCGGCACAGCGCCCGTCCCGGCGCCGTGGGGGCTCGAGCCGGCATTCAGCCGGGCGTTGCGGCAGGGAAAGAGCGGCATTGAAACGGCGCCGGCCAGATCGGAACGGCCGGCGCCTTTAGTGATTCGCCGTGGCGGTCAATTGCAGGCCACGACCTTGATCGCCAGCCCGCCCTGGGAGGTTTCGCGGTATTTGGCGTTCATGTCTTTGCCGGTTTCGTACATGGTTTCGATCACCTTATCCAGACAAACTCGCGGTTCGCTGGTGCGGCGCATCGCCATGCGCGCGGCGTTGACCGCCTTGACGGCGGAAATGGCGTTGCGTTCGATGCAGGGCACCTGAACCTGGCCGGCGAGCGGATCGCAGGTCAGCCCCAAATGGTGCTCCATGGCGATCTCCGCCGCGATGCACACCTGCGCCGGGCTGCCGCCCAGCAGCTCGGTCAACCCGGCCGCCGCCATCGAGCAGGCTACGCCCACTTCCCCCTGACAACCCACTTCGGCGCCGGAGATCGAGGCGTTCATCTTGTACAGCGCGCCAATCACCCCGGACGCCAGGAAGTAGCGGGTGTAGGAATTGGCGTTTACCGGACGGATGAACTTGTCGTAGTAAGCCAGCACCGCAGGGATGATGCCGCAGGCGCCGTTGGTCGGCGCGGTGACCACGCGGCCACCGGCGGCGTTCTCTTCGTTGACCGCCAGTGCGAACATGTTGATCCAATCGACCACGTTCATCGGGTCGATATTGTTCTTGTCGCCGGTCACCAGAATGCGGCGCAGCGCGGCGGCGCGGCGCGGCACTTTCATCGGGCCGGGCAGCAAGCCTTCGGTGTTGATGCCGCGTTCGATACCGGCGCTCATCACCTGCCAGACGTCGGCGAAGTGCGCGTCGATATCCGCCTTGCTGCGCAGCGCCAGCTCGTTCTGCATCACCAGGCCGGACAACGACAGCCCGGTGTCTTTGCAATGCTGCTGCAGATCGTGCGCCGATTTGAACGGGTAGGGCACCGGCGTGGCACCCTCGGCGGACTGGCCGAAGTGCTCTTCGTCAACGATGAAACCGCCACCGATCGAGTAATAGGTTTTGCTGTGCAGCAGGCGTTCACCGGCGAAGGCGCGGATGCGCATGCCGTTTTCGTGCAGCGGCAGGTTGTCGCTGTGGAAGTTCATGCCGCCGTGCAGCGGGAAATCCACCTCGTGATGGCCGTTGGCCAGCGGCAGGCGGCCGCGCTGTTCGACGTCGCGGATAAAGCCCGGAATGCTGTCGATGTCCACGTCGTGCGGCAGGTTGCCGGCCAGGCCCATGATGATGGCGATATCGGTGTGGTGGCCTTTACCGGTCAACGACAGCGAACCGTACACGTCGACCACCACGCGGGTAGTGTCCTGCAACTGCTGGTGGGCGATCAGATCGTCGACGAACTGTTTGCCGGCTTTCATCGGGCCAACGGTGTGGGAACTGGATGGGCCGATGCCAATTTTGAAAATATCGAAAACGCTGACCATGGTCTCGCCTCCTTCTTCAGGTTTCAGGCGGTGAATACGGGAAATGGGGGAGTGCGGGAGGGCCGGCGCGCAGCGGCGCCGGCCGGACGTGATTAGCCGAGCAGGCTGAACACGATTGCAGAGATGGCGATCAGACCCATCACAACCACGAACACGTTGCTGATGTGGCCGCTGTACTTGCGCATGGCAGGCACTTTACGGATGGCATACATCGGCATCAGGAACAGCAGCATGGCGATGATTGGGCCGCCCAGGGTTTCGATCATGCCCAGGATGCTTGGGTTCAGGGTGGCGACGATCCAGGTGGTCACCAGCATGAAGATTGCGGTCATGCGGTTCAGCTTGGCGGTGCTGACGGTTTTGCCGCGGCTCTTCATCGACTTGGCAACCAGGCCGTTGAAGCCTTCACGGGCGCCCAGGTAGTGGCCCAGGAACGATTTGGTGATGGCGACGAAGGCGATAACCGGCGCGATGTACGCGATCATCGGGTTGTTAAAGTGGTTAGCCAGGTAAGACAGAATCGAGATGTTCTGCGCCTTGGCTTCCGCCAGGTTTTCCGGCGTCAGGCTCAGCACGCAGCTGAACACGAAGAACATCACGGTCAGCACCATCATGATGTGTGCATAAGCCAGAATGCGGGAGCATTTTTTCTCGGCGTCTGCGCCGTACTCTTCGCGTTTGGCGACGGCGAAGGCGGAGATGATCGGCGAGTGGTTGAAGGAGAACACCATTACCGGGATCGCCAGCCACAGGGTCATGATCAGGCCGTGGCCCATGCCGGTACCGCTGCCGGACAGCGACACGTTTTCGAAGATGGCGCCGGTCCAGTTAGGGATCAGATACACCGCCAGCAGCATCAGCACCGCGACAAACGGGAAGACCAGGATGCTCATGGTTTTCACGATGGCCTGCTCGCCGAAGCGCACGATGGTCATCAGGCCGACGATCAGGATCAGCGACAGGATGGCGCGCGGTGGCGATGTCATGCCCAACTGGTGGGTGATGAAGCTGTCGACGGTGTTGGTGATCGCCACGCTGTAAACCAGCAGAATCGGGTAGATGGCGAAGAAGTACAGCAGGGTAATCAGCTTACCGGCGGTGATGCCGAAGTGCTCTTCTACCACGGCGGTGATGTCTTCACCGGGATTTTTGCCGGACAGAACGAAACGGCACAGGCCGCGGTGGGCAAAGAAGGTCATCGGGAAAGCGATGATGGCCATGATGATCAGAGGAATCAAACCGCCGATACCGGCGTTGATTGGCAAGAACAGGACGCCTGCGCCGATGGCGGTGCCGTACAGGCCCAACATCCACATGGTATCCGTTTTACGCCAGGTACTGCTGGAGCCCGAGGCCGCAGAGGCAATTGTGCCGGTCTGTGTAGTGTCCATAAATATCTCCGAAGTGAACACGAATTTAAAATTAAAAGGCAAAACTTAAGGTTAAACCGTCAAACGTCCTATTCAGGCAACGCTTGCGGTAAGAATCAGGTGTTGCTTGCGGGGATGTTTTGGCGTCCCCCTGGTTGTTTATTGCGTTCATTACCAAGGCACAGCGCCGGGTAATTCACTAAAGACTTTTCACCGTCACGGGTGATAAAAGTCGTTACCGCTGCCGACAGGTCTTTGCCTATCGATTTTTGTTGGCGGCAAGATAACGATTTACAGTAGAAACAACCGTGATCCTGCTCTCAAATGCGCAATATGTGCAGTTATCGGCTTTTTTATCGATTTTTCGCGCATTTGTTGCACATTTGTGTAAGATTTTGTGCTGAGAACGCTCTCATAAAGATTTCTGCGATTATGCGGTTTGTACAATAATTAGCCGGATAAAGCGCTGTGCTCAGCAGCAAGCCGAGCAATATATTTTATGCGTGGTTTTGGATCTAGCGAAAAACCCGGATTAAGCAGTTTTAGTGACGTAGATCACATTGTATTTTTAAGTAAAATTCAATTCATATATTTGTTTTTAATGGTTTTTTGTTAAAAATCACCGCTAATAACGAAGGGAAATTACTTACGTGGTTAGCGGATAAAAATGCGTAACCATTCATCATATAAATAACAGATAACTAACAGGTATTGGCGAGATTTGCTGCAATCGCTTAAACCGCCGTTTATTTAAACATCCCGGCCTTTGGCGCGATTTATCATATAAAAGCCATAAATAGTCGTTAATTCACGCAGCCGACAGCCGGTTTAGCCTGCGAGAAAATAATCACTCGGGTGATCTGTTGCATTTTATTAACCTGATGTTGCGTGCGGATAAGCGAAAAACGCGAATCGATTGCGCATTATTTGTTCATTTTCGGGCGGGAAAAGAAGGGGATTGCAACGGTGCGCCGTCGGTTTCGACGGCGCAGAAGGCGGACTAATAGCGGGTAGCGATGGCGTTGTCGTTGAAGAACGCCATGAAGTCGGCGTCCGGTTGGCGGTCGCTGATCACCCGATCGAACTGCGTCAGGGGGCCGATGCAGGCCGGTTTGGTTTTGCCGAACTTGCTGTGGTCTGCCACCAGGATCTTTTGCTGCGCCATCGCCATGGCGCGATGCTTCATCTCCAGCTCGTCGAAGTTGAAGCAGGTGGCGCCGTGCTGCAGGCTGAGGCCGGCGGCGGAGATAAAGGCGATGTTCGGGCAGATGTGATCGAGCTCGTTACGGCCGCTGACGCTGGAAAAGATGTAGTTGTTCGGCTTGAACTCACCGCCGCACAGGACCACCTTGCAGTTAGGTTTGTCTTGCAGCGCCAGGAAGGTGTTCAGCGAATGACAGACGGCGGTGAAGGTCAGCTCGTCGGCGATGGCGTCGATGATCGCCGGGGTAGTGGTGCCGCAGTCGAAAAACACCGTGTCGTTTTCATTGATCAACGGGGCCGCCAGCAGGCCGATACGCCGTTTCTCCGTCACCTGCTTGGCTTTTTGATCGGAAACGAAGTAGTTGGTCACGCCGTTGCTGCGCGGATCGGTCACCACATAGCCGCCGAGCAGCACCACCGCCGCCGGTTCGGCGCTCAGATCGCGGCGAATGGTCATCTCCGAGACCCCCAGCAGCACGGCGGCTTCTTTCAGGTGGATCTTGTCAGCGCGTTTTAACGCCTGAACTAGCCGGTTGATACGTTCTTCGCGCCGCGTTTCCATAGGTCCGTCTTCCCACAGGTAGTAGAGGTAAAAGGGCGTGCCGGCGTGTCCGGCGCTAAACACAACAATGCGGGGCAATATCGGGCCGCCTTGGCCGCCCGTATTGTCCCGCATCGGAGTGTATTGGCTGTGCCCGTCAGGGCATGCCGACGATCAGTAGCTGCCCGCCGCCGGCTGGGCGCCGGAAACGATGGCGACGCCGGAGCTGGTGCCGATACGCGTGGCGCCGGCGTTGATCATCTTCTCGGCGGTGGCGCGATCGCGCACGGCGCCGGAAGCTTTCACGCCCATTTCGCTGCCCACGGTCTCGCGCATCAGTTTGACGTGCTCTTCCCGAGCGCCGCCGGTGCTGAAGCCGGTGGAGGTTTTCACGAAGGCCACATCGAGTTCGCGACACATTTCACAAACCTGGACGATCTGCGCATCGCTGAGCAGGCAGGTTTCCAATATTACCTTCAACGGGATCGCCGCGCAAACCTCGCGCACGGCGGCGATGTCGGCTTTCACTTCGTCCAACAGGCCGCTTTTCAACCAGCCGACGTTGATCACCATATCGATCTCTTGTGCGCCGGCGGCGATTGCCGCTTTGGCTTCAAAGGCTTTGGCGACGGTCAGGCCGGCACCCAGCGGGAAACCGATCACCGAGCAGACTTTTACGGTGCTTTCTTGCAGCAGCTGGGCTGCCAGCGGCACGTAGCCGGAGTTGACGCATACCGCATAGAAGTTGTGCTGCTGCGCTTCTTCGCACAGTTTGGCGATCTGCAGTTCGGTGGCGTCCATCGCCAGCAGGGTGTGGTCAACATAGCTGGCGTAATCGATGGTTTCGGTGGTCATCGCGATTCCTTAGTGAGGTTAAGACAGTAAGCGGGATGGGTAATGTGAAAATAATAACATTCAGATGCCGATAAACCTAGTGATGTTTAAAAAATGTCGATCCGATCGTCGCTATCAGGCTGTTATAGGTATAACTTAAAGGCGTTTCATTTGTTATTTAAATAACATTTAAGGGCTCGCGGCCTGCGCGGGCGCAACGTCGAGGGAAAAAAGATGAAGATCAACATCGATCTGGCTCCTGAAGCTTTCGGGGCGCATCGGCAGGAACTGTTCCGTAATGCGGATTTCGCGGTGAGCACGCATCGCTGCACAGAACGCGGGCCGATGCTGACGTTGGCGAATCATCGTGGCGCACTGACGGTTTTACCGTATCAGGGCCTCGCGATCTGGGACGCCGAGTTTGACGGTTATTCGCTGAAGTCGGGCCGCCGCAGCGTAAAGGGTGCCGGAAGAAAGCGCGCTGACGATGCCGCGTTCTGCCCTGCCTGGCCGAATCAGGACGGTGAGCCGCTGCAGATGCAACGCGTGTGGCTCCAACTGGCGGGCGATGAGCTGACGTTGCACGGCGAGGGGGAGCGGGCGGGTGGGCGTTGGCGCATCGGCCCGGCGCTGCGTCTGGCGGCGCAGAGCGCGCAGTTCGCCATTGAAATGACGGTCACCAACCTGGACGAGCGGCCGCAGCCGCTGCGCTATGTGTGTCGCCTCAACTACGGCTGCATTCCCGACGCGGTATTCCGTCAGAACCTGCCGGCGCCGGCGCTGTTGGGGGATGCGCTCGGGCAGGAACTGCTGTGCTCCGACGATCTGTCGCGCTATGTGGATCAGGCCGAGTTCTTTATGCTGGCGCCGCAAGGCCGACGCTATGTGACGCGCTTCGCTACCGGGCAATTCAACTATGGCCTGCGGCGCATCGCCGTTCAGGGCAACCGGCGGCTGCTGGCTTTTATCCAGCCGGCGAACTGTCGCCCGAATGCGCTGGAGGAAGAGGCGGGAATGATGCTGGGGGCGGGAAAAACGCGGGCGTTTTGCGTGACCACCGGCGTGGTGTGAAATAACGGGGCGGTAACGCCCCGGTCATGTTGTGCAGTTACTCTTTCACCCAGCCACGGCGAATGGCGAAGGCGAACAGGAAACGATACAGGCGCGACAGCTTGTCGGCGATGACATCGCCGAACAGATTCCACACCAGCTGGGCGAACAGACAGCCGACCAGGCCGAGCAGGAAACCGCCGACCATATCCAGCGGCCAGTGCACGCCGAGGTAAACGCGTGACCAGGCGATGCCGACGGCGACGATCATCAGCAGCACGCCGGACCAGACCCGGTGCCAGAACAGAAACGCCAGCGCAAAGGTAAAGATGGCGGTGCCGTGATCGCTCGGGAACGAGCTGTCCGGCGCATGTGCCAGGAAGGTATAGCCAACGCCGGCGACGAACGGGCGCTCATGCGGCAGCAGCGCGCCGATGGTGGCGGCGGCGAGCATGGCGAACAGCAGAGCGATAGTGGTTTTCGCCACCACCTGGCGCTGCGAAACCAGCTGGCTTTGCGGCCCCCACAGCCACAGGCCGACGATCAGCAGCGGCACGATGATGATCAGATCGCGCGCCAAAAAGGTGGCGAAATCGATCATCCACTCGGGAGACGCCGGGGTCGCATTGATCCAGGCGAAAAGAAAATGGTTCAACTGTTCCATAACCGTTACCTCGTCTTGCGGCGCCAATAGCCGCTAACCGTCCAATAAATAGCCAACTGGCTTAACCAAACCCACCAACCCGCCCACAGGTTATGGGTAAGAAAATGGGCGCCGCGCATGATCTGGCCAAAGCCCATCAGCATACCGAGCGCAATGCCGCCGCACCAGCACCACCAGGCCAGGCGCGGACGCTGCGGATAAAACAGGAAAAACAACGCCATGACCGCGAAACCGCTTGAGGCGTGCCCGCCGGGGAAGCAGCGGCCGGGGCCCGGCAGCGGCGGTACCGCGCCGAACAGCGGGAAGGACATCGCCTTGCCGCCGTACTCGATCAGATCCCACGGGCAGGAGTGCGCGCTGGTGGCCTTGAGAATGCCCACCACCAACGGGCCGATCCCGATCAACAGCATGGTCACGATCAGGCGCGCGCTGCGGCGATAGATGCCCCAAAACAGCGTCAGCACCGCCCCGACGATCACTATTTGCTTCAGCAGGCGGTGGTTGATCAGATCCAGCCAATAATTGTTTTGCCACGGGAAATGCCCGCTGGCGGGATCGTACCAAAAGTTGCTGATCGCCCAGTCCAGCTGTTCGTTGCGGGAGAGCCACAGGAACAGCAGGCCGCTGATCAGCAGGCCAAAAACCTGCCAACGGTAAAAGGATGCCGGCAGGGAGTAAAGGGCGGTTGTCTTAATTTGCGGTGCCGTTGAGGATTGATTTAATGACGATTCTGGATTCACGCGCAGGCTCGGTGGCAGGATTGAATAACGCCACTGTAATAATTCTGTCTTAAGAAAACCTTAGTCCACCGGTAAGAAAACCCTATCCGAGGCCACCGCCTTCGGCTAAGGTAATCGTTTGCTTTTTTTCGGGATGAGAATGTGGTGATGCAGAATAAAGCGCGTGTCTTACTGTTGGCGGCTGCCGGTGCGGCCTTTTCTCCGCTGAGCTTTGGCCAACCTGCGGCCGCCGGGCCGATCGTGGTGCAGGGCGCCATGCCGGTGGAGGCGGAACGTTTTGCCCAGCGGTTGGAAAACCCGCGCGAGGAGCAGATCGGCGGCTGGCGCTTTTGGCACGGCACCGTAGACGGCTACCCGGTGGTGGTGTCGGAGACGCTGAAGGGCATGTCCAACGCCGCGGCGGCCACGGCGATCGCCGCCACGCAGTTTCACCCGGTGGCGATCATCAACCAGGGTACCGCCGGCGGCCATGATCCGGCACTGAAAGTATATGACATCGTGTTGGGCAAATATTCGGTCAATCTCGGGGCGTTCAAAACGCCGGCCAAGGCGTTGGGGGAAGGCAGCGACTCGCGGCAGTGGCAGCCGATGGATCTGTTGGCTTCCAAAGGCAGCGCCGGCGAGGACAAAAAGGCGCACAGCCTGCGTCAGTTTCCCGCCGACCCCAACCTGCTGGCGATTGCGCAAAGCGTTAAGGGCGATTACCGACAGGGCAAGGTCGTGGAAGGGGTGATCGGCTCGGCCGACGTATGGAACAGCGAGCTGGATCGCATTCGCTATTTCCACGACAGCTACCTGACGTCGGTCGAAGAGATGGAGACCGCCTCCGCCGCGCAGATCGCCGCCGAGTTCAAGGTGCCGTTCGTCGGCATTCGCGTGTTGTCCAACAACATCACCAATCAGGGCAAGTACGATCCGCAAACCGGGCTGGCATGCCAGGATTATGTCTATCAGGTGGTGAAGGCCTATGTTGCCAACCTGAAGAAACGCTGAGTCATTGCTCCGGTTAATCGGCGATATCAGGCGATTGTCACTATTGATCGCCTATTGTAAAGAAGATTAAACCTGTGGCGGGCTTGGCTGTAGTGTATTAGTTTATAGGCGGATTATTTGACAACGTGTAGGGATAAAACATGAACAAGGCATCCGTTGTATTTTCTGGCCTGCTGATGGCCGTTTCCGCCGGCGCCATGGCGGCGACCTCTGGCGATGATGCGGATATCAGCAAACAGCCGCTGGAAAAGATCGCGCCTTACCCGAAAGCCGAGAAGGGCATGAACCGCCAGGTGATCTACCTGCCGAAGCAAGAGCACGAAGAGAACTACAAGGTGGAACTGCTGATCGGCAAGACGCTGGAAGTGGACTGCAACCGCCACATGATTGGCGGCACGCTGGAGACCAAAACCCTCTCCGGCTGGGGCTATGACTACCTGGTGCTGGAGAAGCTGTCCGATCCGGCCTCCACGCTGATGGGCTGCCCGGACAACACCAAGACCAAGCAATTCATCGCCGCCAACCTGGGTGATGCCGCGATGCAGCGCTACAACAGCCGTCTGCCGATCGTGGTGTACGCGCCGAAAGACGCGGAAGTGAAATATCGCATCTGGAAAGCCGAAGATACCGTAAGCCAGGCCGAACAGAAGTAATCGCCGCCTGACGCCACTCCGCTTGCCGTGCGCGGCAGGCGGAGACTTTTCCCCGTTATGCTTTCCCTTCGCTCGCCAACACCGCCCGTTCGGTTTCTTCCCCCATGGCGATCAGCCAATCCAACACCGTTGAGAAGATCGCATCCTCCTGGCCGTCGGCCTGGGTCATCAGCACGTAATCCGTCCCGTCAGGCGCAAAGCCATATGGCGCCACCAGCGCGCCGTTGACGATATCATCCGCCACCAGCGCCAATGGGCCGATGCCGATACCGGCACCGGCGACCGCCGCCTGCAGGCTGAGATAGAAATGTTCGAAACGCAGCTCGTTGCCCGGCCGGATCTCGATGCCGCTGTGGGCACACCAGTCGCGCCAGGCATACGGGCGCGTCTCGGTGTGGAGCAGGGTACCGCGCAGTTCATGCCCCGCCGCGGCATGCTCCCGGCGGCATACCGGGCCGACCCGTTCTTTGAGGAACGGGCGGGCGACCACGTCGTCGGCGATCGGGAAATCGTTGCGGCGGATCGCCAGATCGATGCCTTCACGCGAGAAGGCGACGGCGCCGCCGGCGGAGACCAGCTGCAGATCGCGTTCTTTCCCCACCGCCTGCTGCAAACCGGCCAGACGCGGGATCAGCCAGCGGATCAGAAAGGTCGGCTCGCAGGAGATCACCAACGGGCGATTCTGATGATGCCGACAGGCGCGGTCGATCGCCGACTGCAGGTTGTCCAGCCCCCGGCCGATCTCGCTCGCCAGCTCTTGCGCCTGCGGCGTCGGGTGCACCATGCGGCTGGTGCGTTGAAACAGCGCGAATCCCAGGGTCTGCTCGAATTCGCGCACCGCGCGGCTGACGGCGCCGTCGGTGACGTTGAGAGATTTGGCGGCTTTCGACACGCTGCCGTACCGCACCGTAGCTTCGAAAGCCCGCAATACCGCCAGGTTAGGCAATCTTCGTTGACGCACTGCGCCCCCTTTTGATTGAGTTTTTGTCAATCATCGATACTACGCAAATCGTTTTTTATTGCCAGCCAAATCCGCCAAAGTGTGCATCACTTTCCACTTACGGGTAACTGCGATGATTGCCATTCTCGCCGATGATCTTACCAGCGCGCTCGACGGCGCGGCCCCGTTCGCCGCACGCGGACTGAATGCCTGCGTCATGCTGCGCCTGCCCGATGCCGCGTTGCAGGACGCGGAGATCGTCGCCTTCGATTTAGATTCCCGCTTCGTTTCGCCGGAGCAGGCGGAGCGGCGTTTTCGCCATGCCGCCGCCTGCGTGAAACCGGCGCGCCTCATCTACAAAACGGTGGATTCCACGCTGCGCGGCAATCTGGGGCCGGAAACGCGCGGGGCGCTGACGGGCAGCGGGCGCCGTCTCGCCATCGTCGCGCCGGCCTTCCCGGATGCCGGCCGCACCACGGTGGGCGGCCGGCAATACGTCGACGGCGTCGCGCTGGAGCAGACCGCCTTTGCGCGCGATCCGAAGAACCCGATCGTCACCGGCTACGTCATGGAGCGCATGGCGGGGCTGGAGCCGACGCGCTTTCAGGTATTCGACGCCGCAGACAACGGCGAGCTGGATGAGGTCGTGAGGCGGATCGGCATTGCCGAACCGGTGGTGTGGGTGGGATCGCCAGGCCTGGCGGCGGCGCTGTCGCGCGCGTTGTCCTCGGAGGAGAACGCGCCGCCCGCTCAACCGCCGCTGCGAGCCCGCAAGGTGCTGGTGGCGATTGGCAGCCTGCATCCGGCGAATGACGCCCAGCTGGCAAGCCTGCGGCAGGCGGGCGCGGTGCTTGTCACGCTGCCGGAAGCGGCCGATCTCGAGGCGATAGCGCAAGAGGTGCGAGCGGCGTTTGCGCGTGCCGATGTGGTTTGCCTGATGTCGCCCCGGTCGCGAGCGGCCGCGGCGGATCATGCCGCTGCGCTGGGCGCGGTCGTCAGCCGTTGCACGCCCGCCTTCGACGGGCTGGTGGCGACCGGCGGCGATACCGCGCGGCGCATCGTCGACGCCATGGCGGCCGGCTCATTGACGTTGTTCGGTGAGGTGGAACCCGGCGTGCCTTTCGGGTTGTTAAATCTGCCGGGCCGCAGGCTGCCGTTCGCCACCAAGGCGGGCGGTTTTGGCCGGGCCGGTACGTTGTTGAACTGCGTAACCCGGTTGCGCGCTGACCGAGAAGGAGAAAAACGATGACCCTTTCCACCTTGCCGCTGGCGATAACCATGGGCGATCCCGCCGGCATCGGGCCGGAGATCATCGCCAAACTGGCGGCCAAAGAGCGGTTGAGCACGCCTTATGTGGTGATTGGCGATGCCGGTGCCCTGGCGCGCGCGGCGGCCAGTCTGGGGCTGACGCTGCACCTCCGCGAGCTGCCCGCCTCGCTGGCGGGATGGGACGAAGCCTGGATGCGGGGAGAAACCGCCGTCTATTCCGCCGGCGTTGCGCTGCCGGCGGACTTGCCCCTCGGCAGGCTCGATAAGCGCGCGGGCGCGGCGTCTTATGCCTGGGTGGTTGCCGCCATCGATCTGGCGTTGGCGGGGCGTATCGCCGGCATCGTCACCGCGCCGCTGAACAAGGAGGCTATGCGCCTGGCGGGGATCGATTATCCGGGGCACACCGAGATCCTGGCGGCGCGCTCGGGCACCCCGGACTTCGCCATGATGCTGGCCAACGACGAGCTGCGGGTGATCCTGGTTTCCATTCACGTTTCGCTACGGGACGCCATCGACGCGGCGACCGTGGAAAACGAACTGCGCGCGTTTCATCTGGCGCAAACGGCCTGTCGGGCGCTGGGCATTGCGAAACCGCGCATTGCGGTGGCCGGCCTGAATCCGCATGCCGGGGAGAATGGCCTGTTCGGCCGCGAAGATCTTGACGTCATCGTGCCTGCCATCGCCCTGGCGCGGGAACAGGGGTTGGACGTCAGCGGCCCCTGGCCCGGCGATACCGTTTTCATGCGCGCCCGGCGCGGGGAGTTCGACATCGTGGTCGCCCAATATCACGACCAGGGCCTGATCCCGGTGAAATATCTCGGGGTGGATCACGGCGTTAACGTCACCGTCGGCCTGCCGTTTATCCGCACCTCGGTCGACCACGGTACGGCGTTCGATATCGCGGGCAGCGGACGGGCGGAACACGCCAGCCTGCTGTACGCCTTCCGGCAGGCGGAAAAAATGTTGCACGCCCAATAACTCATATCACCTGAAGACAATAAGGAAACACCATGCACACACCCGAGTTTATTTTCATGCTGACGCGCAACGACAGCACGGTGCCCGATGCGCAAGCGCGGCTACCAGAGGTGCTGGCTGCCGGCGTGAAGCATATCGGCTTTAAGGATATCGGCCTGCCGCTGGATCAACTCAAACAGTTGGCGCAGGCGATCCACGCCGGTGGCGCCACCGCTTATCTGGAAGTGGTTAGCCTGGATGAGGACAGCGAGATGAATTCGGCGCGTGCGGCGCTGGCGTTGGGCGTTGATGTATTGATGGGGGGAACGCGGCCGGAAAGCGTGCTGCCGATCATTCGTCAGTCTGGCCTGCGCTACTATCCGTTTGCCGGCCGCATCAGCGGCCACCCCAGCGTGCTGGAAGGTGACATTGACGATATTGTCGCCAGCGCCCGCCAGCGCGCCGCTTTACCGGGCGTGACAGGGCTGGATCTGCTGGCCTACCGCTTTGCCGGCGACGTGCCGACGTTGATTCGGCGGGTGTGCGATGCGGTCGACAAACCGGTTTATATCGCCGGGTCTATCGACCGCGAAGATCGCATCGCCGCCGTGGTGACGGGCAATGCGGTTGGCTTCACCGTCGGTACCGCGGCGCTCGACGGCGTGTTTCCCGCCGACAAGCCGGGGCTGACGGCGCAACTCAACGCCGTGAAATGCCTGATTGGCAATGTGATCCGCAAACTGTAACGCGTCTCCATTCGGTTCTTTCCACGGCGATGGGGCGGTTATCTCATTCGTTGAATCATTAATTTGTATGGCTTCTCTTTTTAATGCTCTAGCGAGCAGGCACGCCCTTGGGCGCTCGCCGACATTTACCCGGCAAAACAGCGTAATTGCCGCCAGATTCAATATATATAGAGGGAGTGAAAAATGAATAAAGGGTTAGGGAGTACCGTTGTGGCGGTGAGCCTGTTGTTAACCGGCTGCGATACCTTCAGCCTGCTGCGCGATCAAAAGATCGCCGAGGCCTTTCACGTCGGCGCCGACAAGCGCTCGGTCAGCCGGGATTTCGGCGCGCCGATCGCCACCCGGCCGACGCTGAACGGCCAGGGCGTGTGCCACGACTATAACCACCGCTTGCCGAACGGCACCGTGACGCCGTTCTACGTCGGCTTCAGAAACAGCGACGGCAAAGTGGTGGCCTTTGGCCCCACCACCTGCGGGGAAGCGCAGGCCAACGGTAATCTGAACAGTGATGAACCTATCAAACAGCGGTTCTAAACGGGCATTGCTGCGCCGGCCTGTGGCCGGCGCAGCAAAAGCAGCCCAGCAACGTCGGGTGTGCCATTTTTCTTTTTCTCTATATCCCTTCTGATTTTCCGCCAGGCTTTTATCTGAGATTTATTTTCCTATGGCGTATGCCAGATGCCGCTGCCGAAAAACGCCATTGCATGGATTTCCTCCACCGGGTGTTACGGTGTGAACAGCAAGACAACAAAGCAATCTTTGCTGAATTGTGCTAGTTTTTCGAACATTCACGGACATGCAGTGACCTGCAAGATAAGGATATCCAATGCGTTATCGTTCGCTAAATCTCGGCGAGGTGACAAGGAAAGGGGCCGGAACGCCGCCTCAGGGAAGCGACGTACGGACTGGTGCCGTATGAAGCTGCTCTCTCTCTTTTCTGAACACACGGCGCCGGAAAGTTTCTCCCGGATACTCACCCCGACACAAGCGTGCCATGAGCTGGAACGGCATTATCTGTTCGGCGGCGCAGCCGGCATATCGATAAGCAGCCGGTATTCCATAACCCGCAATACTCAATCCGGTATTGGCGTCACCGGTTATCGTGAGGACGCGATTGTGAAGCGCAGCGTGTTCGATGATCTCAATCGGGGCGGTTTGCTGGCGATTGATGAGGAAATAGGTGCCTGGACGCCGACCAAATACGCGTTTTACGTCGACGCGGAAGGCCGATTACAGCGCTATCCCGGCAGCTCTCTTCCTGCCTTTTATCCTACAGGGCGCGTGATCGCCCGCTATGAAGAAATGGTCAGCCGCTATGGCCGGCGGGCAAAACCGACGGTGCTGCCGGCGAGGCAGAATACGACCCGGAATCCCCCTCTGCAGCAAGCCATCGCTACCGCAGTGGCAACCGTTGCCGCCACGGTACAGGCCATCCGTCCGATGACCAAGGCAGAGCGCTGGCAAGAACGCCAATACCTGATAGGGCGAGGCAACCGCAGCATTTACCCGGATGCGCGCATGGCGGCACAGCGATTGGCGGAGAACAACGTCGCGGTCGAAAAGGCGAAGTTGGCTGAGAATGTTTACAAGACCACTAACCCACTCAAGGACACGATAGACATCCCTGAGGGCTGGAAGGACATCAGTAACAATGATGGGGTGCTGGGCCGGCTTGGTTTGAGCAGTAACATGCTTTATGACAAACCAATGAATCCTGACTTTTTAGCCCGAGTTTATCAGCCAGACGAAAGTGTCTTTGGCAAGGCGATGAACCCGACGGTGGTATTCCGCGGATCGCGGGCACCAGAATTCCCGGAGGGAATAAGCCGCGCAACCCAAAAAGCCTTAATAAGGGGTGACTTATCAGGCATTAAAAATCTCAGTGACTGGAAAAACAACGGTGCTCAGGGAATAGGGCTTAATTCTGAATACTACAAAAAAGCGGTTGGTATTGGCGATAAAATTTCAAAGGTATCCAATATCGACGTTGCAGGTCACTCATTAGGCGGTGGCATGGCGTCTGCTGCCTCCATGGCCAGCGGCAAGCCAGCTTGGACGTTTAATGCCGCTGGATTGCATGCGGGAACCGTAGAAAAATACGGCGGCTCTATAATAGGCAGTGTCGATAATATTCAGGCGTATCGCGTGAAAGGGGAGCTGTTGACCAAGCTGCAGGAGGTTGATTTGTGGGAGGATGCCAAAGACCTCAAATTTTATCCGCCGGCGGTGATGGCGAAAGAACGGTTGTCCATGTTGGCGCCTGACGCCGTGGGAGTAAAACACACGCTTTCCGGTGGAACAGGCTCACTGCTGGATAAGCACGGTATAGACCAGGCGATACAATGCATTGAAAATGAAAAAGACGATGACATTGCCACAATCAAGGGAAGAATATGAAAAAACTTATTCTCATTATCACGATGGTAGTGTCTACGCTCATCATGCAGGGGTGCGAAAAAGGTATGGATTTACAACCGCAGGATTATTTTGACGGTCAGCAATTGGACATTGCCAAAGCCATTTATGATGGTGACAGGCCGCAGTTGGATAAACAGTTATCATCAGTAAACAAAGAGATCTTAAATCGTCCAGCTAAGGAAGAAATGACCTTATTGTTCTGGGCAATAAACAATGCCATCTATGATAAAACCACACCTGAAAGGCTGAAAATTATCACTGATTTGGTAAAAGCCGGCGCAGATCCTTTACAGCCTCAACCCAACACGCCAGGTAGCCCAGCTGAATTTGTTATGAAAGCGGATAAAGGTATCTGGATACAGGCTATGTTAGAGGGCGGGCTTTCTCCAAATGCTAGGGATAAGGTTCATAATCAACCCATTATATTTAATAGCATCTTTGCAAAAAACACAGAAACATTAGAGGTCATGTTGGAGCATGGTGCTGATATAAATATAAGAAATTCACTGGGTGATACGCTGCTCATCGATGCTTTAGACTATCACTCCTATGACCACGTCATTCTTCTTTTAGAAAAAGGTGCCGATAGCGATATAAGAGGCAACTCGGGTTGGACGATGGGTAATCAACTGCAACGGCTGATTAATAGGAGTCAGGACGGCAGTGAGGCGAAAGAGTCTCTTGAGCGCATCAGAGACGAGCTAATTAAGCGTGGCGGGAAATGGCCGCCTGCTCCTGTCAGTAAATAAGCCATTCTCAGTATCCCAAGGGTGTAGAGGGATACTGATACGGTAATAAAGCAAAGTTGGGCCGTGGTTATGTTAAAAATGGAGATGGCATGAGGCACAGCA
The DNA here is from genome assembly GCF_001537385.1 of Serratia sp. 2880STDY5682894. NCBI lineage: Bacteria > Pseudomonadati > Pseudomonadota > Gammaproteobacteria > Enterobacterales > Yersiniaceae > Serratia > Serratia sp. 2880STDY5682894. Next base: position 392,729 of record NZ_FCJA01000003.1, read on the forward strand.
CTCTTATCATTATCATGTTGCTGTCGATGCTCATGATGCAGGGATGCGAACAAGGTAGGGATCTACAACCACAGGATTACTTTGAAGGTAAGCAGCTGGACATCGCCAAGATCATCTACGAGGGTGACAGGCAAAAGCTGGATAAGGTTTTACCGACGGTAAGCAAAGAAACGTTAAATCGGCCGGCCAAGGCGGAGATGACGTTATTATTCTGGGCGATAAATAACGCTATCTTTGACAAGAACACGCCAGAGCGGCTCAAGATCATTACGGCTCTGGTCAAGGCGGGAGCAGACCCACTGCAGCCAAGAGCTGAGGGGGGGAGTAGCCCAGCTGAATTTGTTATGAAGGCGAATAAAGGCGTATGGATACAAGCTATGTTAGAGGGCGGGCTCTCTCCAAATGCCAGAGATAAGGTTCATAATCAACCCATTATATTTGAAAGTTTTGATGCGGCGAACACCGAAACATTAAAGATATTAATTGCATACAAAGCTGATGTTAATATCAAAGGCGCTATGAGCCGAATGCCATTAATTAATGCGCTGTATAACAGCTGCCCTGAGCACATTGAGGTTCTTTTGGCTCATGGCGCTAACCCCTTAGCCAAAGATGACTTTAATGACAGCTTCCTTTCTCTGATTTCTGCGGAAATAGCCAAAGGTGATAAGAGCAATGCGTACATAAAAAAGCTAATTAAAATTAAAGAAAAAATAAAACAGGTGAATTAGATGGTCTCGACTCTCATGGGGGACAATGCCGGCACTTCCCCCAGTGCAGTACCATGACATGATGACATACAGGAAGATGATGGGATGTGCCATCAAAGAGCACCCAGCCGGTGGTGACGAGAGTGGGGTGCTGTTAAGAGCCGTTTTTGGCGCCACCGAACAGTGGCGAACCCACAAGCAGCGTTTCTATTTTGAAACCTGCACATTGATGGGGATGCTGGCGTAAGCGACACCCAGAGGCAGGATGCTTTATGTCTGACGACGAGGCAGCGACAGCAGGTATTGCGGGCTGTTTCAGGCAACAAAAAACCCGATAATCTTGAACCTAAAAGGCGGGATTATCGGGCTCCACAAAATGGGGACATCAAAGAAAAGCAGTGGCACTAATTCAGACTGCGGCCCCCAACGAAAGTTCTGGCCGGCAACAAAAAAATCAAAATATTTTTATCGCCGATCCATCTCTCCCGCTAATCGATCAGCCGAGTATCCCCGGCCATAGCACCACGATGAGTGAACCCGCCAGCGTTAACAGCACGTTAGCGATGGCGTAGGTGCCGGCATAGCCCAGCGCCGGGATATTGCTGCGTGCGGTGTCGCTGATGATCTCCATCGCCGGCGCGCAGGTGCGGGCGCCCATAATCGCACCGAACAGCAGGGCGCGGTTCATGCGCAGCACGTAGGCGCCGAACAGGAAGCAGATAACCACCGGCACCAGGCTGACGATCAGCCCGGCAATCAGCATCTGGCCGCCGACCGCGCCCAGGCTGTGGCCGATGCCGGCGCCGGCGCTCAGGCCCACGCCCGCCATAAACACCATCAGGCCGAATTCTTTCACCATGTTCAGCGCGCCCTGCGGAATGTAGCCGAAGGTCGGGTGGTTGGCGCGCAGGAAGCCGAGCATGATGCCGGACATCAGCAGGCCGGCGGCGTTGCCGATGCCGAACGAGAAGTTACTGAACTGAATGGTGATCTGGCCGATCAGCAGGCCGATGATGAAGAAGGCGCAGAACGCCAGCAGGTCGGTCACCTGGCTGTGGATCGAGATAAAGCCAATCTTCTCCGCTACGCTCTTCACCCGGCGCGCGTCGCCGCTCACCTGCAGCACGTCGCCTTTATTGAGCACGATGCTGTCGTCGATCGGCATTTCGATCTGGCTGCGGATCACGCGGTTGAGGAAGCAGCCGTGGTCGGTCAGCTTGAGCTGGCTCAGGCGCTTGTTCACCGCGTTGCTGTTCTTCACCACGATCTCTTCGGTCACGATGCGCATGTCGAGCAGATCGCGATCGAACACTTCCTTGCCGTTGCGGAAGCTCGGATCCAGCCGCGCGTGGGCGTCCGGGTAGCCGACCAGCGAGATCTCGTCGCCCACCTGCAGCACCGCGTCACCGTCCGGGTTGGCCAGAATGCCGTTGCGGCGGATGCGTTCGATGTAACAGCCGGTCTGGCGGTAGATGCCCAGTTCACGCAGGTTCTTGCCGTCGGCCCAGGCCACCAGCTCGGGGCCGACGCGGTAGGCGCGGATCACCGGCAGGTAGACCTTGCGCTGGCTGTCGGTGTCCAGGCCGCGTTCGCGGGCGATCTGCTGGGCAGAGGTGGACAGGTCCTGGTGCTGCAGCTTCGGCAGGTAGCGCGCGCCGAAGATCAGGCTGACCAGACCGATCAGGTAGGTGAGGGCGTAGCCGAGGCTCAGATGATCCTGCGCCGCCAGCAGCGCCGGGCCGTTGACGATGGTGTTGCGCAGCGTGTCGCCGGCGCCCACCAGCACCGGCGTCGAAGTCATCGAGCCGGCCAGCATGCCGGCGGTCAGGCCGATGTCCCAGTGGAACAGCTTGCCGAGACCGATGGCGAGCACCATCGCCGAGCCGACCATCACCAGCGCCAGCATCAGGTAGTTTTTGCCGTCGCGGAAGAAAATCGAGAAAAAGTTGGGCCCGGCTTCCACGCCGACGCAGAAAATAAACAGCATAAAGCCGAGATTCAGCGCCTCGGTGTTAATGGCGAAGTGTTGCTGGCCGAGCAGCAGCGAAACCACCAAAACGCCAATGGAATTACCGAGTTGGACGGAGCCCAGACGGAGTTTACCGAGGCACAGCCCCAGTGCGAGTACCACGAACAGTAACAGAATGTAGTTACCGTTTAACAAACTAGCGACGTTTATGTTCACGGAGGATAACTTATTGTTTACCAGTAAGTGCTTGATATAGATAACTATAAGAGATAAATTCAGCCTTAAAACGACGTCATAAATCACCACCAGCGTAAGGCGAAGCGAACCATCGTTCGGCGGCGTTCATTCTAGACGCTATGACCGATGACAGCCAGCACAGAAAGCTGATTTCCTGCGCCGCCGTGCGCATTTAACTCTCTTTTGACCAAGGAAAAAATTCGGTTCAGCGTCTCCACTCGGGGGCCGGGCCGATTTCTATTGATGCAGTAATTGGGCGGGGGAGAATTCGCATGACGAGTTATAGATATTGGCTGGGCATTCTCAGCTGTTTTCTGTTGTTCAGCCTGGTGTTTCTCGGCCAGCAAACCGGCCTGTTCGGCAGCACGGATCATGAGCATCACGGCGAAACCGGCCTGCTGCTGTTTGTGATCCCCGGTGCGATCGCCAGCTATCTGTCGAGCCGCAAGCGGCTGCTTTGCCCGCTGCTCGGCGCGCTGTATGCGCTGCCGCTGTGCCTGTTGATCCGCCACTTCTGGCTGACGCCGTCCTCTTCGTTCTGGCAGGAGCTGGCGTACGCCACCAGCGCGGTGTTCTGGTGCGTGTTCGGTGCGATGCTGATGCTGTTCGCCCTCGGCCTGTTGCAGACGCTGCAGCAACTGCACCGGCGGCAGCGGCAATAAAAAAAGGCGCGTTAAGCGCCTTTTTTGTCTTTGTCGTTCAAAAACTTACTGGAACAGGTTCAGGTGTTCTTTGGCGTAAGCTTCGAAATCGGTGCAACCGCCGATGTGCTTCTCATCCAGGAAGATCTGCGGCACGGTTTCAACCGGTTTGCCGACGGTTTTTTCCAGATCGGCCTTGGTGATGCCTTCCGCGTGGATGTCAACGTAACGGAAGTTGAAATCGTCGCGTTCTTCAGTCAGTTTTTCCGCCAGTTCTTTAGCGCGGACACAATAAGGACAGCCAGGACGCCCGAAGATTACTGCAAACATGCAACGCTCCTTAATTGGATTTTCAATAAATTGTTCGCTACCGCAACGACATCCCGTCACCGAAAAAGTCATTACCTGCGTCAGATGGCGCCTACTATGCCCGTTGAGGCGGTGAAAAAAAAGCAGGAATTACCTGTTAATCTGATTCATGTAACCAATTAGTCGGCCGGGGCTGTCGCCGCCGACGGGAATTCACTACACTGGGGGCAGACCTTCTGGAGAAGAAAAATATGCGTTCATTCGGTGACTTACCGCGCCCGGTGCTGGTGTTGGAAGGGCTGGGCATCGTGATGCTGGTGTTGGCCTACCTCAGCATTCACGGCCACCTGCAGCTGCCGGGCTGGCTGGCGTCGCAGCAGGCGGCGGTCGGCATGATTTTCCTCGGCGTGGCGCTGATGGTGCCGGCGGCGGCGTTTCTGGTGTGGCGCGTGGTGCAGGGCTTCGGGCCGCTGATGCGCGGCGGTCTGCCGCCGGAAAACGATCGCCGCAAGCCGCAATCGAAAGATAATCAGGACAGCGATCCGCGCGCTTGAGCGCCGCGGCCGCTAACCCGCCTGCCGGGCAGGCGTTGGTCTTTTTGGGGTGACGAGTGAAAATTGCCATTCTTTCTCGCGACGGAACGCTCTACTCATGCAAGCGGCTGCGTGAAGCGGCAGAAGATCGCGGGCACAGCATTGATATCATCGATCCGCTCTCCTGCTATATGAACATCAATCCGGCGGCGCCGACCATTCATTATCGCGGCCGCCAACTGGAGCGTTACGATGCGGTGATCCCGCGCATCGGCTCCGCCATCACCTTTTACGGCACGGCGGTGCTGCGCCAGTTCGAGCTGCTCGGCAGCTACCCGCTAAACGAATCCGTGGCCATTACCCGCGCCCGCGACAAGCTGCGTTCGCTGCAGCTGTTGGCGCGGCAGGGCATCGATCTGCCGATCACCGGCTTCGCCCATTCGCCCGACGACACCGGCGATCTGATCGAGCTGGTCGGCGGCGCGCCGCTGGTGGTCAAGCTGGTGGAAGGCACGCAGGGCATCGGCGTGGTGCTGGCGGAAACCCGCCAGGCGGCGGAAAGCGTGATCGACGCCTTTCGCGGCCTGAACGCGCATATCCTGGTGCAAGAATACGTACGCGAAGCGCAGGGCAGCGATGTGCGCTGCCTGGTGGTGGGCGGCCGGGTGGTGGCCGCCATCGAGCGGCAGGCCAAGCCCGGCGAATTTCGCTCCAACCTGCACCGCGGCGGCACCGCCCGCAAGGTGACCATCACCGCCAGAGAACGGGCGATCGCGGTGAAAGCGGCGAGCACGCTGGGGCTGGACGTCGCCGGGGTGGATATCCTGCGCGCCGAGCGCGGCCCGCTGGTGATGGAGGTCAACGCGTCGCCGGGGCTCGAAGGCGTGGAAACCACCACCGGGCTGGACATCGCCGGCATGATGATCGAATACATCGAGCAGCGCGGCCGGCCTGGCTTTCGCCTGAAATCCGGCGGGTGACGGGGCGGGCGGCGCGCTTTTCTGGCCGAGCAATATCTTAATTAGTGAATTAAGCCGCATTGATCGTGGCGTATCGGGTGAATATTCCGTAAGCTATGCGCCTTTTCGCGTATTGAATATTGTGAGGCTGGTTATTATGGATTCACTCATTGTCCCCGATTTGGCGCTGTTGCGGCGCTGGCTGGATCAGTCGGGCATTTCTTTCTTTGAGTGCGATTCCTGCCAGGCGCTGCACCTGCCGCACATGCAGAACTTCGACGGCGTGTTCGACGCCAAGATAGATCTGGTGGACAACGTCATTCTGTTCTCCGCGCTGGCCGAGGTGAAGCCGACCGCGCTGATCCCGCTGGTGGCGGATCTGAGCCAAATCAACGCCAGTTCGCTGACCATCAAAGCCTTTGTCGACATTCAGGACGACAACCTGCCGAAGCTGATCGTCTGCCAGTCGCTGAGCGTGGCGGTCGGCATCACTTATGAGCAGTTCACCCACTTTATGCAGCAGGGTGAAGAGCAGGTCTCGATGGTGATCCTCGAAGCGCGGGCGAACGATCTGCTGTTTATGGGGGACGAAGAAGAGATCCCCGCTGGCGCCGCGCGTCAGCCGATGCTGCACTGATCCTCGCCGTACCTGCAGCATGCCGTCGCTCCGGCGGCATGCTGCCGTTATTCCCCTCCGCAATAAAATATTCTGCACTTTGGCCTTTGCCGCCCGATCTTTCTCGCCTTTTGTGCCGTTAATGGCGTATCACATAGAGAAAAACTGCATAAAAAATCGATAAAAGGCGTTTTTTACCCCGGGGGCTGGCGGGTTGCGGTAGCAGCGGCTATGCTGCTGATTCTGCAAAGGGCTTGCGATTTCCCTTGTGACCACGCGAGCAGGGCAGTGAAAAAAGGCGCATGCAATCATATGCATAGCCATTCAGTTCGCGGTTGCAACGATTGCGCTCAATCAGGAAAGGTTTTGTATCGCTGCAGATACAAGTTCAATTCTATGATTCACCCTGTTTTGGAGGAAGTTACGGATGGTCACCCAACGTAAAAAGTGGTTATCGGGTGTGGTTGCCGGTCTGTTGATGGCCGCGTCCGTCACGGCGTCAGCCGAAGAGAAAACGCTGCACGTGTATAACTGGTCCGACTATATCGCGCCGGATACCCTGGCCAAATTCCAGAAAGAAACCGGTATCAAGGTGGTGTACGACGTCTTTGACTCCAACGAAGTGTTGGAAGGCAAATTGATGGCGGGCAGCACCGGCTACGATTTGGTGGTTCCTTCGTCCAACTTCCTCGAGCGTCAGTCGCAGGCCGGCATCTTCGAGCCGCTCGACAAGAGCAAGATCCCCAACTACAAAAATCTCGATCCCGAGATGCTGAAGCTGGTGGCGCACAACGACAAGGACAACAAATACGGCATCCCTTACATGATGGTGACCACCGGCATCGGCTATAACGTCGACAAGGTGAAGGCGGTGCTGGGGAAAGACGCGCCGGTCAACAGCTGGGATCTGATCTTCAAGCCGGAAAACCTCGAGAAGCTGAAAAGCTGCGGCGTTTCCTTCCTCGATGCGCCGAGCGAAGTCTACGCCACCGTGCTGCACTACCTGGGTAAAGATCCCAACAGCACCAACGCGGCGGACTATACCGGCGCGGCCAACGATCTGCTGCTGAAGCTGCGGCCGAATATCCGCTATTTCCACTCTTCCCAGTACATCAACGATCTGGCGAACGGCGATATCTGCGTGGCGATCGGCTGGTCCGGCGACGTGATGCAGGCGGCCAACCGCGCCAAAGAGGCGAAGAACGGCGTCAACGTGGCCTATGCGATCCCGAAAGAGGGGGCGCTGACCTACTTCGACATGTTCGCCATGCCGGCGGACGCCAAGAACAAGGATGCTGCCTACCAGTTCCTGAACTTCTTGCTGAAGCCGGACGTGATGGCGGACATCAGCAATCACGTTTACTACGCCAATGCGGTGAAGGATTCCACGCCGCTGGTGAATGTCGAAGTGCGCGATAACCCGAACGTCTATCCGCCGGCCGATGTTCGCGCCAAGCTGTTCACGCTCAACGTGCAGTCGCCGAAGCTGGACCGTGTCATTACCCGCGCATGGACTAAAGTTAAAAGCGGGAAGTGATGATAGGGGGATAGCCCCCTATCGTCGGTAAACCGGCAGGCGGGTGCCCCCGCCTGCATTGCCGTTTTGGGCCACGGCGCTCGCCGTGGTTTTGTGCCGCTTTACGCCGGAGAGCACCCCGATTGAACGACGCCATCCCTCGTCCTCAAGCCAAGTCGCAGAAGGTTTTCACCCCTCTGCTGGAAATCCGTAACCTCACCAAAACCTTCGACGGGCAGAACGCGGTCGAAGACGTCAGCCTTACCATCTACAAGGGCGAAATCTTTGCGCTGCTCGGCCCGTCCGGCTGCGGCAAATCCACCTTGCTGCGCATGCTGGCCGGCTTCGAACAACCCTCGGAAGGGCAGATCGTGCTCGATGGGCAGGATATGTCGCATGTGCCGCCGTACCAGCGGCCGATCAACATGATGTTTCAGTCTTACGCGCTGTTCCCGCATATGACGGTAGAGCAGAACATCGCCTTCGGCCTGAAGCAGGACAAAATGCCGCGGGCAGAAATCGCCGAACGGGTGGCGGAAATGCTGGCGCTGGTGCACATGCAGGAGTTCGCCAGGCGCAAGCCGCACCAGCTTTCCGGCGGCCAGCGGCAGCGGGTGGCGCTGGCGCGCAGCCTGGCCAAGCGGCCGAAGCTGCTGCTGTTGGATGAGCCGATGGGCGCGCTGGACAAGAAGCTGCGCGATCGCATGCAGCTGGAAGTGACCGACATTCTCGAGCGCGTCGGCGTGACCTGCGTGATGGTGACGCACGATCAGGAGGAGGCGATGACCATGGCGGGGCGCATCGCCATCATGAACCGCGGCAAGTTCGTGCAGATCGGCGAGCCGGAAGAGATCTACGAGCATCCGAACAGCCGCTTCAGCGCCGAATTTATCGGCTCGGTCAACGTCTTCGACTGCGTATTGCAGGAGCGGCACGACGACGCGCTGATCTTGCAAAGCCCCGGATTGCGCCATGCGATCAAGGTGGATCCGGACGCCTCGGTGGTGGACGGCGTGCCGATCCAGGTGGCGCTGCGGCCGGAGAAGATCCTGCTGTGCGAACAGGTGCCGGCAGACGGCTGCAACTTCGCGGTGGGGGAAGTGGCGCACATTGCCTACCTGGGCGATCTGTCCATCTATCACGTGAAGCTGCACAGCGGGCAGATTATCAGCGCCCAGCTGCAAAACGGCCACCGTTTCCGCAAGGGGATGCCGACCTGGGGCGATGAAGTGCGTCTGTGCTGGGAAACCGACAGCTGCGTAGTGTTGACAGTGTAGTGGAGCCGGTGAGGAGTAACCCGTATGACCCTGCTTTCTGAACGCACGCCGGAACCGCCGGCCAAAACGCCCGGCACCTTCAAGGCGCTGTTCCACCGCCTGCTGATGGCTCACGGCCGCAAGCTGGTGATCGCGCTGCCGTATTTATGGCTGACGCTGCTGTTCATGCTGCCGTTCCTGATCGTGTTCAAGATCAGCCTGGCGGAGCTGGCGCTGGCGGTGCCGCCCTACACCGAGCTGCTGAGCTGGGCGGACGGCAAGCTGAACATCGCGCTCAACTTCGCCAACTACCTGCAGCTGACCGACGATCCGCTGTATATCGACGCCTATCTGCAGTCGCTGCGCGTGGCGGCGGTCTCGACGCTGTGCTGCCTGATCATCGGCTATCCGCTGGCCTGGGCGGTGGCCCACAGCAAAGCGTCAACCCGCAACATTCTGCTGCTGCTGGTGATCCTGCCTTCCTGGACCTCGTTCCTGATCCGCGTCTATGCCTGGATGGGCATTCTGAAAAACAACGGCATTCTGAATAACTTTCTGATGTGGCTGGGGGTGATCGACCAGCCGCTGGTGATCCTGCACACCAACCTGGCGGTGTATATCGGCATCGTTTATTCCTATCTGCCGTTTATGGTGCTGCCGATCTACACGGCGCTGATCCGGCTGGATTACTCGCTGGTGGAGGCGTCGCTGGATCTGGGGGCCCGGCCGCTGAAAACCTTCTTCAGCGTGATCGTGCCGCTGACGCGCGGCGGCATCATCGCCGGTTCGATGCTGGTGTTCATTCCGGCGGTGGGCGAGTTCGTGATCCCGGAACTGCTCGGTGGGCCGGACAGCATCATGATCGGCCGCGTGCTGTGGCAGGAGTTCTTCAATAACCGCGACTGGCCGGTGGCCTCGGCGGTCGCCACCATCATGCTGCTGCTGTTGATCGTGCCAATTTTGTGGTTCCACAAACACCAGAACAAGGAAATGGGGGGGCAGGAATGAACAACTTGCCGGTAGTGCGTTCACCGTGGCGCATCGCCATCCTGACGGTCGGCTTTACCTTCCTGTATGCGCCGATGCTGATGCTGGTGATCTACTCCTTCAACAGCTCCAAACTGGTGACGGTGTGGGCCGGTTGGTCCACGCGCTGGTATACCGAACTGTTTCACGACTCGGCGATGATCAGCGCGGTGGGGCTCAGCCTGACCATCGCCGCCGCCTCCGCCACCGCCGCGGTGGTACTGGGCGCCATCGCCGCCGTGGTGATGGTGCGCTTCGGCCGCTTTCGTGGTTCGACCGGTTTTGCGTTTATGTTGACCGCACCGCTGGTGATGCCGGACGTGATCACCGGCCTGTCGCTGCTGCTGCTGTTCGTGGCGATGGGGCACGCCTTCGGCTGGCCGTCGGAACGCGGCATGTTCACCATCTGGCTGGCGCATGTCACCTTCTGTACCGCTTACGTGGCGGTGGTGATCAGCTCGCGCCTGCGCGAGGTGGATCGCTCAATTGAAGAAGCGGCGATGGATTTGGGGGCGCCGCCGCTGAAGGTGTTCTTCGTCATCACCTTGCCGATGATCGCGCCGGCGCTGATCTCCGGCTGGATGCTGGCGTTCACCCTGTCGCTGGACGATCTGGTGATCGCCAGCTTCGTCTCCGGCCCGGGCGCCACCACGCTGCCGATGCTGGTATTCTCCAGCGTGCGCATGGGGGTGAATCCGGAAATTAACGCGTTGGCCAGCCTGATCCTGCTGGTGGTGGGCATTCTCGGCCTGATCGCCTGGTGGTTTATGGCGCGCTCGGAAAAACAACGATCGCGTGAATTACAGCGGGCGGCCCGTAGCTGAATCGTAACAAACCTGCTATTTTTGCAATCAATAAGTATTGCAACTAACTACCTGACTTTACATGCGCCATCTGTATTGGTGGCGCGTCGTAGCGGAACACGGATATGTCAGACATGCTGAAAAGCGGGCAGGGAATGGGATCAACTTCGGATGCGCCGGTGCCGGTGATGGTGGCGGGTACCGCCATGGTCGCGATCAAGTGTATCAGCGTGGTGCTGCTGTTGGGCGAACTGGGCGTCGACGGTGCGCAGGAGTTCGTCAACACCAGCGCGCAGGCGTGGGATTCTACCCTTATTTTTCTGGCCGGCCTGATGCTGCTGTGCCTGCAAATCAGCTGCGGCTTTGCGGTGATGCGCGGCCGCAACTGGGGGCGCTGGGGCTATGTGGCCTGCCAGTGCATCGTGGTGCTTTACCTGCTGTTGGCCACCATCGGCAGCGTTTTCCCCGAGGTGTTTACCGTGGAAGGGGAAACCAGCGGCCAAATCCTGCACGTTCTGATCCTGCAAAAGATCCCCGACGTGGTGATCCTGGCGTTGCTGTTCGTCCCTACCACCAGCCGCCGCTTCTTCGCCGCGCGCAAGTGAGATTTTAGGCGCGCGGAGTGGTAAACTCTGCGCCCTTAATTCGTCATCCTGAACTTCACGGTAATCTTCATGCATTGCGCTTTGTATACGGCGGGCACCTGCCGTTCCTGTCAGTGGCTGGAAAAGCCCTATCCGCAGCAACTGGCCGACAAACAGCATCACCTGCAATCGTTGTTGGCCGGGCGCGACGTCGCGCAGTGGCTGCAGCCGGTGGCGGGAGAGCTGAGCGCATTTCGCAATAAAGCCAAGATGGTGGTCAGCGGCAGCGTGGAGCGCCCGCTGCTCGGCATGCTGCACCGCGACGGCACGCCGGTCGATCTGAGCGGCTGCCCGCTGTATCCCGCCGGCTTTGCGCCGATGTTTGCGGTGCTGAAAAGCTTTATTGCCCGCGCGGGCCTGACGCCGTATAACGTGGCGCGCAAACGCGGCGAGCTGAAGTACCTGCTGCTGACCGAAAGCTCGCTCGACGGCGGCGTGATGCTGCGCTTCGTGCTGCGTTCGGAAACCAAGCTGGCGCAGCTGCGCGCCGCGCTGCCGTGGCTGCAGCAGCAGCTGCCGCAGCTCAAGGTGATCTCCGCCAATATTCAGCCGGTGCACATGGCGATCATGGAAGGGGAGCGCGAGATTGCGCTGACCGAACAGCAGGCGCTGGAGGAGCGGTTCAATCAGGTGCCGCTGTTTATCCGCCCGCAAAGCTTCTTCCAGACCAACCCGCAGGTGGCCGCCGATCTGTATGCCACTGCCCGCGACTGGGTGCGCGCACTGGGTATCGACAGCATGTGGGATCTGTTCTGCGGCGTCGGCGGTTTCGGCCTGCACTGCGCGCAACCGCAAACGCGGCTGACCGGCATCGAAATCAGCGCGGAAGCGATCGCCTGCGCCCGCCAGTCGGCGCAGCGGTTAGGGCTGCTACACGTAGATTTTCAGGCGCTCGATTCCACCCGCTTCGCCACCGCTGAAGGTCAGGTGCCGCAGCTGGTGCTGGTCAATCCGCCGCGGCGCGGCATCGGCCAGGCGCTGTGCGACTACCTGAGCCAGATGGCGCCGGACTATATTCTTTATTCCAGCTGCAATGCCGAGAGCATGGCGAAAGATATCGAGATGTTGCCGGGGTACCGCATCGAACGGGTGCAGCTGTTCGACATGTTCCCGCATACCGCGCACTACGAAGTGCTGACGCTGTTGGTGCGGATTTTATAAAACATAAGGCCCGGATAACCGGGCCTTATTGCTTACTGCGGGAACCACTTGTCGTTGATGGCCTTGTAGGTGCCGTCGGCCTTGATGGCGTCCAGCGCGGCGTTCAGCTTGGCCAGCAGCGCCTGGTTGTCGGGGCGCACCGCGATGCCGAGGCCGGTGCCGAAGTATTGCGCATCGGTGATGTGCTCACCCACCGGCGCCAGCTGCGGGTTGGTTTTCAGCCACTCGTTCACCACGGCGGTGTCGCCGAACACGCCGTCGATACGGCCGTTTTTCAGCTCCAGAATGGCGTTCTGGTAGCTGTCGTAAGAGACGGTGTTAATCTCCGGATGCTTGTCCTGCATGTATTTCTGGTGGGTGGTGCCATTTTCCATGCCGAGCTTTTTGCCTTTCAGATCCGCCAGCGAGCTGAACTTGCCTTTTTGCGCGATCACGATCGCCGAGTTGGCGTAGTAAGGCTGGGTGAAAGCGACCTGTTTGCTGCGCTCCGGCGTGATGTCCATACCGGAAATCACCGCATCGTATTTCTTGAATTTCAGCGCGGCGATCAGGCTGTCGAACGCCTGGTTGGTGAAGGTGCACTGCGCCTGCATCTGCTTGCACAGCGCGTTGGCCAGATCGATATCGAAGCCGACGATCTGGTTGTTGGCGTCCAGCGATTCGAACGGCGGGTAGGTGGCGGAAGCGGCGAAGCGGATGGTCTCGGCCGCGGTAGCGTTAAAGGTGATCCCGGCCAACATCGTCGCGGCAAGCAGCAGTTTTTTCATGCGTAGAGCTCCTGTCTGAATCCTGAAAGTGATTATTCGCTATCGTTTGTTTTTACTGGTAATCGCCAGAGGTTTTTACGTGTGCGCTTGCTGATAACCCTGCCACTGGGTGAATTAAAATGCAATATAAATGATTAAGTATTGCTGTGGGGATAAAAAAAGCCCCGCGCAATGGCGGGGCTCATGGGGGGAGGCGGCCTCAGTTGCGGCGTTCAAACGCCAGCGCGCGGCGCTCCACCAAGCGCATCAGCAGCGTCAGCAGGCCGTTGACACACAGGTACACCAGGCCTGCGGCACCGAATACCATGACGTCGTAGGTGCGGCCGTACATCAGCTGGCTGTAGCCCATCACCTCCATCAGCGTGATGGTGTAAGCCAGCGAGGTGCTTTTGAACACCAGCACCACTTCGTTGGAGTAAGACGACAGCGCGCGCTTGAAGGCGAACGGCAGCAGGATGCGCAGCGTCTGCCGGCGCGACATGCCCAGCGCTTCGCACGACTGCCACTGCCCGGCGGGAATGGCGCGCACCGCGCCGTAGAACAACTGCGTGGTGTAGGCCGCGCTGTTCAGCGCCAGCGCTATCATCGCGCACAGCCAGGGCTGCGACAGCAGGTTCCACAGCCACGGGTAGTCGCGGATGGCCGGGAACTGACCGGGGCCGTAGTAGATCAGGAAGATCTGCACCAGCAGCGGCGTGCCGGTGAACAGCGTCACGTAGATCTTGACCAGCGGCGTCAGGATTGGCGTTTTCAGCGTCAGGATCACCGTCAGCAGCAGCGACAGCACCAGCGCGACGATCAGCGCGGCGACGGTCAGCGTCAGGCTGGTGTGTAACCCTTTGAGGATCTCCGGTAAATACTCAATCATCAGACTGGCCCCCGCTCAAAGCGCGTGGCGCGCAGCTCAATGCGTTTGATGACGTATTGGCTGAACAGCGTCACCAGCAGGTAGATGGCCGCGGCGATCACATACCAGGTAAAGGGTTCCTGGGTGCGGGTGGCGATGCTCTTGGTTTGCAGCATCAGATCGTTCACGCTGATCAGCGACACCAGCGCGGTGTCTTTCAGCAACACCAGCCACTGATTGCCGAGGCCGGGCAGGGCGTGGCGCCACATCTGCGGCATGATCAGGCGAAAGAAGATCGCCGCCTTGCCGAGCCCCAGCGCCTGGCCGGACTCCCACTGCCCCTGCGGCACCGCTTTGAGCGCGCCGCGCAGCGTCTGCGAAGCGTAGGCGGAATAGAGCAGGGCCAGAGCGATCACCCCGCACAGGAACGGGCTGACTTCGAAATTGTCGATCGCCAGCTGAATCGGCAGCTGGAACAGACCGAGGTTGAGGGTAAAGCCGTCGGAGAGCATCAGCAGCAGCTGCGACGAGCCGAAATAGATAAACAGCACCACCAGGATTTCCGGCAGGCCGCGCAGCACGGTCACCCAGGCGGTGCCGAGCCAGCTGACCGCTTTCCAGCGGGACGATTCCCATACGGCGAACAGCATCGCCAGAATCAGCCCGAGGATCAGGGCGCAAACGGCAAGGCCGACGGTCATGCCGGCGGCGCTTGCTAAAGGTTGTAATTCATTCATCGGGGCGTATTACTGCTGGAACCATTTTTTGTAGATGGTTTCATAGGTCCCATCCTGCTTGATCTTGTCCAGAGCGGCGTTGAACTTGCCCTGCAGATCGGTGTTCTTCTGGCGTACCGCGATGCCGAGGCCGGTGCCGAAGTAGTCTTTATCCGTCACTTTGGCGCCCACTGCCGCCAGCGCGTCATTCTGCTTCAGCCACTCGTTGACCACCGCGGTATCGCCGAACACCGCATCAACGCGGCCGTTCTTCAGATCCAAAATGGCGTTCTGGTAGCTGTCGTAAGGCACGGTGGTGATTTCCGGGTGCTTGTCGGTCAGGTATTTCTGGTGGGTGGTGCCGTTTTGCACGCCCACTTTCTTGCCTTTCAGCGCCGCCACGTCGGCGATTTTGCCTTTCTGCGCGATGAACAGCGCCGAGTTATCGTAGTACGGCTTGGTGAACAGCACCTGCTTTTCACGCTCCGGCGTGATGTCCATACCGGCCATGACCGCATCGAAACGCTTGAACTTCAGGCTCGGGATCAGGCTGTCGAACGCCTGGTTGGTGAAGGTGCACTCGGCCTGCATCTCTTTGCACAGGGCGTTGGCCAGATCGACATCAAAACCCTGAATCTTGTTGCCGGCGTCAATAAATTCAAATGGAGGATAGGAGGCTTCGGTAGCGAAACGGATCGTTTCGGCTGCGGAGGCGGAAACGCTGATGCCGGCCAGAACGGCGGCGATTATTAGTTTTTTCATCGCAAACTCCCCAAATTACAGCAAGTTAATTGTTAGTGTGATAAGTAGTTGGCAAACTCGGTGGTCCGCGGCTGCGTGAAGTGGCTGCTGTCGCCTTGCTCCACCACGTGGCCGTTTTCCATGTACACCACGCGGCTGGCGGTCTTGCGCGCCACTTCCACTTCGTGGGTGACGATCACCTGCGTGATGCCGGTGCCGGCCAGTTCGCGAATGATGCTGACGATCTGAGCGGTGATTTCCGGATCCAGCGCCGCGGTCGGTTCATCGAACAGCAGCACCTGCGGTTCCATCATCAGGGCACGGGCGATCGCCACGCGCTGCTGCTGGCCGCCGGAAAGGTGCAGCGGGAAGCGATCGGCGAAGTCGGTCAGGCGCAGACGCTTGAGCAGCTTGTCGGCACGCTCCATCGCCTGAGCCTTGGTCAGACCCAGCACGCGGCAAGGCGCTTCGATCAGGTTCTGAACCACGGTGAGGTGAGGCCACAGGTTGTATTGCTGGAAGACCATGCCGACATTTTGGCGCAGTTCGCGAATGGCTTTCTCGCCCGGCGCCTGCTTAAAGTCGAATTGGTTACCGGCGATCTGCAGTTGGCCCGAACGCGGCATTTCCAGCAGGTTCAGCACCCGCAGCAATGAACTTTTCCCGGCGCCGCTTGGGCCAAGCAGCACCAGGGTTTCCCCGGCTGGACAATCCAGCGTGATGTCAAACAGCGCCTGGTGAGCGCCGTAATAGCAATTGATACCGTTAAGTTGAATACTCATGCGCCAGAATTGAATAGACATTGATGCCGCAAATGTTAACTTCCACAGAATACTTATGCAATCTTTGTGCGTTAAAATTTATGAGTGTGCGGCGGGACAGTAAAAGATTAGCACAAGATACCGCGACTCAAGCCGAGGGAGGGGATTTGTGGCGCAGGCTGTGAGATCGGTAGCGAAATTTTTTCTATTGGACGAAATTCGAGCGGTGGGCGGACGGCGGGGATGACCGACGCGGCAAGCCCGCGTCGGCCGGGGTATTGCGGGTTACTGGTTTTCCAGCACCTGGCGCACGCTGCCGTTGGTGGCGTGCGCTGGAACATTCAGGTAGCGAATATCATCAACCACCCAGCAAGTGCCTTCGCGCACCATCAGCACTTCGTCCTGCCAGTTCACGGTGCTGTTGGCGTCTTTTTGGTAGCTCAAGTCAACGCGCAGCGGGATGTTTTTCGCATCGGTGTTAGGAATGGTCGAGGCGCTGGCGACGGACGCGCTGCTTGGCCCCTGCGCATTGCCGGAGAACAGATCGCCGGTTATCCGGTGCTTGCCCGGGTTCTGGCCGGCGCTGACCAGATCCTGATACAGCACTTTGCTCAGGTAAGGTTGCAGCTGCGCCAGGCGGTTACTGTCCGGCAGGCCGGCGCCCTGCTGGATGCGCAGGTCATAGAACTTTTGCGCGACCGTATCCGGGCCGCCTTCCACACAGCTGCCGCTGCGGGTGCCGATATCCTTGTATGCCGGTTCCACCGTGGTACAGGCACTCAGCAACAGCGCTAAGGGTAAAACAGCCGCAATCGTTTTTGTTTTCATCTTATTACCTTATGTGAAAGTCTCTACCATGAAGACCGATAGCTTACAGTATAAATGCGTTTTTTGGCCTTGCATTCGTACTGCGTGCCATTGATTAAGCGAACATAATGCCAATCCTCTGGTCATAGATACGTTGAATTAATCAAACAAGGAATTCTGATGCAGCTTTCAACTACCCCGACCCTGGAAGGGTTCACCATCACCGAATACTGCGGCGTCGTGACCGGCGAAGCGATCCTCGGCGCCAACATTTTTCGTGATTTCTTCGCCGGCGTGCGCGATATCGTCGGCGGCCGCTCGGGCGCTTATGAGAAAGAGCTGCGCAAGGCACGCTTGATCGCGTTCGAAGAGCTGGAAGATCAGGCGAAAGAGCTGGGCGCCAACGCGGTGGTCGGCATTGATATCGATTATGAAACCGTTGGCAAAGACGGCAGCATGCTGATGGTGACCGTCAGCGGCACCGCGGTGAAAGTCAGCCGCTAACGCTATTCTCCGCGCCCCGGCCATTCTGCCGGGGCGACGTTCTCTTGCTTTACCCCACCTTGTGCTGCTCGACGATCGGGCGGTGCTCCTGCGGTTTTACCGGCGCCGGCTCCTGGCGATGCTGTATCGGCTGAACGAACGACGGGCGGATCTGCGGCGCCGGGGCCGGATGCGGCATGACGCGTTCTTGCGGCATCGGCGTCGGGCGCACTACCGCCGGGTGCGGCGCGACCTGAACCGGTGGCCGCACGGCGGATTGATGCACCGGCGCGATGGCCGGCATCGGATGCGTCTGTACCGGCGCTGAATGCACGGCCATCGGCTGCTGCGCGTGGGGCGCCGTAGGCGCGGTATGCGTGAACGTCGGCATGCTCATCGGTTGCTGCACATGGGACGCGTTGACCGATTGTTGCACGTGCGGCGCGGCCGCTACCGGCTGGGTATGCGCAAAGTTCGGCATGGTCATCGGCGCATGGGCTGCAGGCGCGACGCGCGGCTGTTGCGGCGCCGATGCGTTGAAGCGCGGCGTCGGCGCGGCGGGGGGCGTATTGTAGTTGTTCACCGTGCTGGTGCTGCTGCGATTCACATTGTTGACGTTGTTATATTGGTTGATGTTGGTGACGCGATTTACCACGGTGGTGGAGTGCGATACGTAAGGCGCATTGCGGTAGACCACCGGTTGGCGTCGGTCGTCCCAGCGCATATCCCAGTTGTGCCAACCGCTGTTGTGCTGATTGAACAATGAGGCGACCGCGATGCCGACGCCGAAGCTGATCACGCCGGCCGCCAACATGTCGCCGCCGCTATAGCCCGAAGGCTGATACTGATAGCTGGGGTAGGCGGGGATCGGCGTGCCGTAGGCCACCCAGGGATCGTAATGCGGGACGTAAACCGTATCAGGCTGGCTGGGCTCGATGACGATGGTTTCGCCCGGCGCTGCGACCACGCTCTGGCGATAAGACTGTTGCTCCACGTAACGGGTGGTGGGAGCCACGACGATGCGCTGCTGTGGGGTGTTTTTCAGCGTACCCTGGCTGGCCGCCCGCTGGCGCATTACCTGAATGGCGTTCATCACGTCGGTGGGATCGTTGAGGTAGGCGCTGCCCAGGGCGGTGGTCCAGGGGATGTTCTTCGCCATCTGATCGAGCACGTCGGGGAATTGCACCAGGCCGCGCACGCTGGGATCCCAGGGCTGAGCGTCGGCCGCCGAGCTGAGCGCCGCCGGCTGCAGGCCGCGGTTTTGCGCCAGCCAGGCATCCGCGGCGCTGATTTGGTCAGGGTAACCCGCGCCGGCCAACACTTGCGCCAGCAGTTTGTCGGGGAACAGCGCCACCGGGCTGACCAATTGGTAAAGCTGATCGGCGGTCAGCGGCGTATAGGCCGGCGCACTTGCAGTGGCGGCGGGAGCGGCCGGGGGCGGTGTGCTCCCGCCCATCGCACCGGCGACTTTTTGCTGATCGCAGCCGCTGAGCGGCAGCATGGCGGCACAGAGCAACCAGGACAGATAGCGTGGTGTGAACATGTTCGACTCCGCTCTTTCAGCGCAGATAATACTTTGAGACTATCATGGGGTGAGCAGGGCGCCAGCCGAGAGAAATACTCGCTTGCACATCGGCGCTATCTGTCATCATTTCTCGATGAGCGTGATGATTGGATACAGGCTAATCGCGCCGCATTACCATTTTCACGGACGACAATCAGGGGGATAAGTGAAAATTTGGCCAGGGATCATCGCCGCCGCGCTGTTGGCGGGGTGCCAAAATCCACAGCAGGACACGCTCGTCGATCGCGGCGCTTACCAGCTCGAAACCCTGCATCAGGCGCAGGGCGCCGATCAACGCATCCGGTTTTTGGTGATGCACTACACGGCGGAAGACTTCCATTCATCGCTGAAAACGCTGACCGACGAGCACGTCAGCGCCCATTATCTGCTGCCGGCGCACCCGCAGCGCGAGCACGGCAAACCGACGGTGTACCGGCTGGTGCCGGAGGCGATGCGCGCCTGGCATGCCGGCACCAGCGCCTGGCGCGGTCGCAGCAACCTCAACGACACCTCGATCGGCATCGAAATCGTCAACAAGGGCTTCACCCGCAGCATGCTGTTCACCCACTGGCAACCCTATACGGCGGAGCAGATCGCCGTGCTGATCCCGCTGAGCCGCGACATTATCCAACGCTATGGCATCCAGCCGCAGGACGTGGTGGGGCACAGCGATATCGCGCCGCAGCGCAAACAGGATCCCGGCCCGCTGTTCCCCTGGCGGCAGCTGGCCCAGGCCGGCATCGGCGCCTGGCCGGACGAACGAGACGTGCAGCGTTTGCTGGCGGGGCGCGATCGTCATGCGCCGGTACCGATGGCGCCGCTGCTCGAAAAACTGGCGCGTTACGGCTATGCGATCGAGCCGTCATGGGATGCGCGGCAGCAGCGCAACGTGGTAGCGGCGTTTCAGATGCACTTCCGGCCCGACGATGTGCGCGGCGAGCCGGATGCAGAGAGTGAAGCGATTGTCGATGCGCTGCTGGTGAAGTACGGCGCGGCGCGTTGATTACAGGCCGTGCAGCTTGCCGTGATCTTTCAGCCAGCGGGCGGTGCGCGCGATGCCTTCTTCCAGCGAGACGATCGGCTGATAGCCCAGCTCTTGCTGCGCGCGGGTGGTATCGAGCGTGAGGTCGAAGTTGAGTTTAGCGACGCCGTAGTGGGTCAGCACCGGCTCCTTCTCGCTTTTGCTGCCGAGGCGTTCCATGCCGCGCGCCATCATATCGAGCATCGGATAGGGGACGGAGCGGATGCGGCATTTCATGCCCAGATCGTCGATCAGCTGCTGCACCACGGTGCGTAGCGGGCGCGGCTGCTGGTTGGTGATGTTGTAGGCGCGGCCGGACGGGGTATCTTCTTTTAGCGTCGCCAGCCACATGGCGTGCACCGCATTCTCCAGATAGGTCATGTCCACCATCGCCGCGCCGCCGCGCGGCAGCAGCAGGTTGCCGTAGCGTTTGATCATCTGCAGCAGCCGCGGCAGCATCACCTTGTCGTGCGGCCCGAATAATCCCTGCGGGCGCAGAATGGTGAAATGAGTCTGCGGATTGGACAGCGCCAACTGCTGGATCACCTGCTCGCCGGCGGCCTTGCTGCGCGCGAATTCGTTGGCGTAGCGCTGCGGGCGGAAGTCTTCGGTCACGTTGCGGTGATGGTGGAAATCGAAATAGATCGCCGGGGAGGAGATGTGAATGAACTGCGCTACGCCGTAGGCCGCCGCCCATTCGCCGAGGCGGCGGGTGGCGCGGACGTTGGCCAGTTCGAAGGCCTCTTCGGTGCCCCAGGGCGAGGTAAAGCTGGAGCAGTGCCACAGCACGTCGACGTCCGCCAGCATCGCCTTGGCCTGCGAAGAGATCAGATTGGTGAGATCGGCATGAATAAACTCCGCGCCCATTTTTTCCAGCAGGCCGCCCATCGCCTGGTTGCGGCCGGTGGCGCGCACTTTGATGCCCTGGCGGCGCAGATATTCAACGGCGTTACGGCCTAACCCACTGGTGGCACCGGTGACCAATACCTTCATAACGGACTCTATTCTCACCCAAAATCGGAATACCGGCGGGCGCTTGCGGCGCTCCCAGCAAATAAGATGCCATTCTTCCGTGATTTCGTGCGCTATGCAATCGGAAAGCCCCGAAGCACAGCGGCAAACTGTGCGGTTGATCGACAAATGAACGGCGTTCAGCGCTGTTGGCGATCCCGGCTCTCAGCAAGCTCGGCGATGCGCTTCGCCATGCCGCGAAAAATGAACAGGTGTGCGGGCATCATGGCGAACCAATACAGCAGCCCGCTGAAGCCGGCCGGATGCCACCAGGCGCGCACGTCCAGCGTGCGGCGATCGCCGTGATCGGTGATGCTGAAGCTCAGCCGCCCCAGCCCCGGTGCCTTCATGCCGAACAGCAGCGCCAGTTGCCGCAGCGGCTTCAGCGTGATGACTTTCCAGCCGTCGATCTCGTCGCCCAGCGCCAGGGTCGCGCGCGCCGGGCGGCCGTAGACCACCCCGTTGCCGATCATGTCGTCCATGCGAGCGCGTATCCGCCACAGAATATTGGCGTAGAAATAGCCTTCTTCGCCCCCCAGCTGCTGCACCGTTTGCCACAGGGCCTCGCGGGTGGCGGCGGTGTCCAGCGAACAACCGGCCTGTTTTGGATAGTAACCGTAGCCGGGGCGCCAGCGGGCCCGCGCCGCCGGATCGTAGCCCCAGTCGGCGGAATCGACCACCTCCTGTTCGCGCTGCAGCGTGGTGGCGACCGCCTGATCAAAGGTGTGCAGCCGCTGCGGGATCAGGGCCTGCAGCGGCCGGCCGTCGGCGGGCAGATCGTGCTTCAGCCCCTGGATCAGCGCGCGGGCGATCGGCGTTGGCACCGAGGTGATCAGGCTGATGAACCACACCGAAATCAGCCGCGTCGGCAAGGGGATCGGGATCAGCCAGCGCCGCTTGCCGCTGAGGGCGATAAAGCGTTTGAACATATCCTGATAGCTGAGGTACTCCGGCCCGGCAACGTCGAAGATGCGGTGTTCCTGCGCCGGGTGCGCCAGCAGATCGGCCAGATAAACCAGCAGGTTCTCCAGCGCCACCGGCGACGACTTCGAACGCACCCAGCGCGGCGGCGTCAGCACCGGCAGGTTATAGACCATGTCGCGCATCACTTCGAACGCCGCCGAGCCGGGGCCGACGATGATGCCGGCGCGCAGCTCGGTCACCGGCACGCCGCTCTGGCGCAAGATCTCGCCGGTCAGGCGGCGGGCCGCCAGGTGCGGTGAGCTGTCGTCGTTCGGCTGCAGCGCGCCGAGAAAGATCACCTGTTTGACGCCGGCATTGCGCAGCGCGTCGCGCAGGTTTTCCGCCGCCTGGCGCTCCTTCTCGATAAAATCGTCGCCGTCGCCCATCGCGTGTACCAGATAGTAAAGCGTATCGATCTCCCACAGCGCCGCGCTCAGGGTCTCCGGGCGATACAGATCGGCATACAGGCAGTTGACCTGCGGCCAGTTCCGCTCCTGCAGCCACTCGATGCGCCGCGCGGCGGCGGTAATCTGGTGCCCCTGTTCGATCAGGTGCGGGATCAGGTTCTGGCCTATATAGCCGCTGGCTCCAAGAACCAGTACGCGTTGGGGTGTCATCGGGCCGCCTTGTGCGGTAGAGGATTGGCAGAACGACAGGATGCCAAATTCAGGGTTTAAATGCACTTTTTGTATGGGTATAAGCCGGTTGCATCCATCCTGGCGCAGGTTCACACTACGCGCCCCCTTACCGAACGAAAAACCGGATGTCATGAAGCTCAATGTGATTTGTTACGCCCTGCTGGGCCTGGCGCTGGTCGCCAGCCTGTTCTCGCTGCATCCGGTGTGGATGTGGTTGCTGTTGGCCAACCTGCTGACGTTTCTGATCTACGGCGGCGATAAGCTGGCGGCGCGCAAAGGGTGGCGGCGGGTACCGGAGGCGACGCTGTTGCTGTTCGGCGCGCTGGGCGGATGGTTGGGCGCACTGGCGGCACAGCAGCTGTTTCGCCACAAAACCCAGAAACAGCCGTTTAAAACCTGGTTCATCCTCAGCGTGGCGCTCAACCTGGTGGCGGTGCTGGGGCTGTGGTACTGGGTTTATGGCCGCTGGATCTTCTGATTACAACAGCAGCGGTAGGGTAGCGCTCGCGGTAGCCTGCATCGCCTGAGCGTAGGCGGGATCGCGCTGAGCCAGTTCGGCGATCATCAACTCCACCAGCAGCATGGCGCCGACCTTGGCCGGCAGGGCGCCGGCGGTCAGCGGCCCTTCCGGTTTGGCCGCCACCAACAGCGTATCCGCCATTTTAGCCAGCGGGCTGCGTTGGGTGTTGCTGATTGCGATCACGCGTGCGCCGCGCCCTTTGGCCAACGCCACCGCATGCAGTACGTCCTTGGTGGAGCCGGAGCTGGAGATGACGATCAGCAGATCCCGCTCACTCAGTGAGGCGGCGTTCATCGCCGCCCGGTGCATGTCGCTGAACAGCTGCGCCGGTTTGCCGAGGCGCAACAGTTTGTAGTGCAGAAAATCGCCGATGATGGCGCTGGCGGCGACGCCGTAAATCTGTACCGAAGCGCAACGCTGCAGGCTGTCCGCCGCCTGTTGCAGCGCCTGAGGATCCAACAGCGCGCCGGTATCCCGCAGCGCCTGCACGCTCTCTTCCACCAAATTTTCCGTTGCGCTTTGCCGCGTCGTCGCCTCCGGCTGGTTTTGTTGCAGGCTGAGGGCCAGCGCCATTTTAAATTCGGTATAGCCTTTACAGCCCAGATGGCGGCACAGCCGCGTGACGCTGGCTTCGCTGGTGGCGCTTTCACGCGCCAGTTCGGTGATGGTCAGGTAAACGGCGCGGGAGGGCTCCGCAAGAAGATAGTTGCCGAGCTTTTGCAGCGTGGGGCTGTACCCCGCCAAATCCTGCCGCAGCCGCAATAACAAGTTGCCTGTATTCATCACGTTACCTTTCTGAGTATGCCCGTTTCTATTGTGGCGGAAAGACGCCGCCGCTCGCCAGCAAAATCGACGGATTGTGAAGCCGATCATCGTTATGAATAAAATTTTCATTAAATAAATTTTAATGTGGTAAAAATTTTCATCATAAAAATGATAGCGGGGAAAAATTTATGTCAACACCAGAATTGTCACGCTCCGGCGGCTGGTTCGAAAAAGCCCAGCTGTTCGGCAAATCGTTCATGCTGCCGATCGCCGTACTGCCGGCGGCCGGCCTGCTGCTGGGGATCGGCGGTGCGCTGTCCAACCCCAATACCGTCGAGGCGTATCCCTGGCTCGACGTCGGCTGGCTGCAAAGCGTATTTACGGTGATGGCCAGCGCCGGCGCCATCGTGTTCGCCAACCTGGCGGTCCTGTTCGCGGTCGGCGTGGCGGTGGGGTTGGCCAAAAGCGACAAGGGCACGGCGGGGCTGGCCTCGCTGATCGCCTATCTGGTGATGAACGCCACCATCAATGCGCTGTTGAAAATCAACGGCACGCTGGCCACGCAGAACGCCGGCGCGGTGGGGCAGGGAACGATTCTCGGGATCCAGACGCTGGAGACCGGGGTGTTCGGCGGGGTAGTCATCGGTCTGGTGACCTGGTATCTGCACGGCCGCTACAACAAAATAGCGCTGCCGCCGTTCCTGGGCTTTTTCGGCGGCTCGCGCTTTGTGCCGATTGTCAGTTCACTGGCGGCGATGGCGGTCGGCGCCCTGATGACCGTGGTGTGGCCGCCTTTCCAACGGCTGATCTTCGGCATGGGCGGCCTGGTGGACGCCAGCGGCTATCTCGGCACCTTTATCTACGGCTTCGTGCTGCGCATGCTTGGGCCGTTCGGCCTGCATCACATCTTCTACCTGCCGTTCTGGACCACCGCGCTCGGCGGCAGCGAAGTGATCAACGGACAGCTGGTGGAAGGCACGCAGCGCATTTTCTTCGCCCAGTTGGCCGACCCGAATACGCAGCAGTTCTACATCGGCACGGCGCGTTTCATGTCCGGCCGCTTTATCACCATGATGTTTGGCCTGGTCGGCGCCTGCCTGGCGATGTACCAAAGCGCGCGCCCGGAGAACCGCAAGCGCGTCGGCGGGCTGCTGCTGTCGGCGGCGCTGACCTCTTTCCTGACCGGCATCACTGAGCCTATCGAATTCTCGTTCCTGTTCATCGCGCCGGCGCTGTACGTGGTGCACGCGCTGTTCGACGGCCTGGCGTTCGCGATCGCACACATTCTGCATATCACCATCGGCCAGACGTTCTCCGGCGGTTTTATCGATTTCATGCTGTTCGGCGTGCTGCAGGGCGAAGCGAAAACCCATTGGATGTATGTGCCGCTGGTCGGGGTGCCCTGGTTCTTCCTGTACTACTTCACGTTCCGTTTCCTGATCCTGCGCTTCAATTTCAAAACGCCGGGGCGCGAGGTGGAAACCGTGCCGGAAGCGGTGATGAGCGGCACCGAACGCTCGCAGCAGGTGCTGGCGGCGCTGGGTGGCAAAGAGAATATCGTCGAACTGGATTGTTGCGCCACGCGGCTGCGCGTGACGTTAAAACAGAGCCGGTTGCTGGACGAGGGCGGGCTGAAGGACAGCGGCGCGCGGGCGGTGATCGTTCGCGGCAACGGCGTTCAGGTGATCTATGGCCCGCACGTGACCATTATTAAAAACGAAGTCGAGGAGTTGTTGGATTTATGACGCTTTCCATTTTGCAGCAGATTAAGGGCCGGCTGGTGGTGTCTTGCCAGGCGCTGGACGACGAGCCGCTGCACAGCGATTTTATCATGGCACGCATGGCGCTGGCGGCTGAGCAAGGCGGTGCGGCAGCGATCCGCGCCAACGGCGTCGAAGACGTTAAAGCTATCATGCGCACGGTGGCGCTGCCGGTGATCGGCATTATCAAGCGCGATTATGCCGGTAGCGATGTCTATATCACGCCGACCCTGCGTGAAATCGATGAGCTGATGGCTGCGGCGCCACAGATGATTGCGCTGGACGCGACCGGCCACCCTCGGCCAGGGGAGCTGCAGCTGGCGGCGTTGGTTGCCGCGATCCGCGCCAGGTATCCCCGGCTGCTGCTGATGGCGGACATTGCCACCGTGGAAGAGGCGCAAGAGGCTGCCAGATTGGGGTTCGACTGCGTGGGCACCACGCTGCACGGCTATACCGCCGAAAGCCGGGGCGCCCGACTGGCGGAGGGCGATTTCGGTTTTCTGCGCGCGGTGCTGGCGGCGGTGCCGGTGCCGGTCATCGCCGAGGGCAATGTCGAAACGCCGGCGATGGCCGCACGCTGCCTGACGTTGGGGGCGCATGCGGTCGTGGTGGGCGGCGCCATTACGCGCCCGCAGCAGATTACCCGCCGTTTTGTCGAGGCCATCGGCAGGCGGTGAAGGGCTCCCCGGCGCGCTGGGGAGGAGGGATCAGGCGTGCTGCTGGAGGAACTCCCGCCACAGTTCGACCACCCGCTGCAGATCCTGACGGCTGACGTCGAGGTGAGTCAGAATGCGCGTCAGCGGGCCGCTGCTGATCAGCACGCCGCGTTTGCGCATCCACGGGCCGAATTTGGCCGCCAGCGCCGGTGATTGGCGCAGGTACAGCACGTTGGTCTGTGCGCCGGGTTCGGCGATCTCTACGCCGATCTGCCGCAGCTGTTGCTCCAGCCAGACCGCGTTGTCATGGTCTTCGCGCAGCCGCGCGACGTTATGCTCCAAAGCGTAAAGACCGGCCGCCGCCAGGATGCCGGCCTGACGCAGCCCGCCGCCGGTCATCTTGCGCCAGCGCAGCGCGCGCTGAATGAAGGCCTCGCTGCCGCACAGCAGCGATCCGACCGGCGCGCCCAATCCTTTTGACAGGCAAATGGTGAAGGTGTCGCAGTATTGCACGATCTCTTTCAGCGGCAGGTTCAGCGCCACGGCGGCGTTGAAGATGCGCGCGCCGTCGATATGCAGCGCCAGCTGCCGCTCGCGGCTAAACTGCCACGCCTGCTGCAGGTAGGCCTGCGGCAGAACTCGGCCGCTGATGGTGTTTTCCAGGCTCAGCAGCCGGGTGCGGGCGAAGTGGATATCGTCGGGTTTGATGGCGGCGGCGAGCTTATCCAGCGGCAGCGTGCCGTCCGCGTCGGCCTCGATCGGCTGCGGCTGGATGCTGCCCAGCACCGCCGCGCCGCCGGCCTCGTATTTATAGTTGTGCGCCTGTTGGCCGACCAGATACTCGTCGCCGCGCTGGCAGTGGCTCAGCAGCGCCACCAGGTTGGCCTGGGTGCCGCTGGGCAAAAACAGCGCCGCTTCTTTACCTGACAGGCGTACCGCCTCGGCCTCCAGCGCGTTGACCGTCGGGTCATCGCCGTAGACGTCGTCGCCGACCTCTGCCTGAGCCATCGCCTGGCGCATGGCGGCGCTGGGGCGGGTGACGGTGTCGCTGCGTAGATCGATAAGCATAGGGTTCCTGGAATATAAGGGAGAGGAAAAGGGTACATGGCATCATATACCCTTTATTTCACCGGGGCAGCTTGCTTAGCGCAGCCAGTTGGTTTTCGCCAGCTCGACCACTTCGTCGCCGCGGCCGTTGATGATGGCGCGCAGCATGTACAGGCTGAAGCCTTTGGCCTGTTCGAACTTGATCTGCGGCGGCATCGCCAGCTCTTGCTTGGCGGTGACCACGTCCAGCAGCGCCGGGCCGGGGTGCGCCAACATCTCCTGCAGCGCGCCGTCCAGCTCCGAAGCTTTTTCCACGCGGATGCCCTTGATGCCGGCGGCGTTGGCGATCGCCGCGAAGTCCGGGTTATGCAGGTCGGTGCCGTCGGTCAGATAGCCGCCGGCCTTCATCTCCATCGCCACGAACCCCAGCACGCTGTTGTTGAACACCACGATTTTCACCGGCAGCTTGAGCTGCGCCAGCGACAGGAAATCCCCCATCAGCATGGTGAAGCCGCCGTCGCCGCACATGGCGATCACCTGTTTATCCGGCGCGGTGGCCTGGGCGCCGATCGCCTGCGGCATGGCGTTGGCCATCGAACCGTGGTTGAACGAACCGAGCAGGCGGCGCTTGCCGTTCATTTTCACGTAGCGGGCGGCCCACACCGTCGGCGTGCCGACGTCGCAGGTAAAGATGGCGTCGTCGCTGGCGAACTGGCTGAGTTGCTGCGCCAGATACTGCGGGTGGATCGGCTGGTCGTCGTTGGCGGTCGCCAGCCCGTCGAGATCCTTGCGCGCGTTGCGGTAATGCTCCAGCGCCTTGTCGAGGAACGCCCGGTCGCGCTTGGGCTCCAGCTGCGGCAGCAGGGCGCTGAGGGTGGTGTGGATATCGCCCACCAGCGCCATGTTGACCGGGCAGTGCGCGCCGATGCTGCCGGGGTTGATGTCGATCTGAATGATATTGGCGTTGGTGGGGTAGAACGCGCGGTAGGGGAACTGGGTGCCGAGCAGCACCAGCGTGTCGGCGTTCATCATCGCGTGATAGCCGGAGGAGAAGCCGATCAGCCCGGTCATGCCGACGCTGTACGGGTTATCCCACTCGATATGCTCCTTGCCGCGCAGCGCGTGCACCACCGGCGCCTGCAGCAGCTCGGCCAGCTTGACGACCTCATCGTGCGCGCCGGCGCAGCCGCTGCCGCACATCAGGGTGATGTTCTTCGCCTGATTCAGCGTCTCCGCCAGCTTGTTCAGCTCGCTCATCGGCGGCTGCACCAGCGGCAGCGCCGGGGTATGCCAGGTCAGGGTCGCGTCCTCCGGCGCCATGCGCAGCGCCACGTCGCCCGGCAAGACTACCACCGAGACGCCGCGGTTGAGGATCGCCTTGCGCATGGCGATCTCCAGCACGCGCGGCAGCTGTTCCGGGTTGGAAACCAGCTCGCAATAGTGGCTGCATTCGCGGAACAGCTCCTGCGGATGCGTTTCCTGGAAGTAGCCGCTGCCGATTTCGCTGGAAGGAATGTGTGCGGCGATCGCCAGCACCGGCACATGGTTGCGGTGGCAGTCGAACAGCCCGTTGATCAGGTGCAGGTTGCCGGGGCCGCAGGAACCGGCGCACACCGCCAGCTGGCCGGTGAGCTGGGCTTCGGCGCCGGCGGCGAAGGCGGCCACCTCTTCATGGCGGGTGCCCAGCCATTCGATGGTGCCCATGCGGTGCAGGCTGTCGCTCAGGCCGTTGAGCGAATCGCCGGTCACGCCCCAAATGCGTTTTACGCCGGCTTGATCCAGCGTTTTGGCGATCAGTGTGGCTACGGTTTGCTTCATGGTTCCCCCAAACATGGTTTGAAAAACGATGTGTACTCGATCCGGTGAGTGTCAGCAGAACAACTGCAAGCATAGCTTACCGGCTGTGGACGAGATGCGGTCAGGAAGGGTAAAGAGCGTAGGACGGAGGAAAGTGTAACCGGGCGGGGATGAGGGAGCTTGCCGATAAATGCCCCATCGCGGCGATGGGGCCAGGGGATCACGCCAGCGTGACGTCGCCCTGCAGCTGGCAACTGCAGGCCAGCACATAGCCCTGAGCTACCTCTTCCGCGCTCAGCGTCATGGTGCTGGTGGTGGTGTAGTCACCCTCGAGGATGCGGGTTTTGCACGAGCCGCACACCCCGGCGCGGCAGGCGGCGTTGACCGGCAGGGCATTGGCTTCCATCGCCGCCAGCAGCGTGCTGCCGACCGGCACGCGGAATTCGCGCAGCGGGCGGGCGGCGCGCAGCGTCAGCCCTTCAGTGGCATCGGCCTGCGTTGTCGGCGTGTGGAACTGCTCTTTATGGAAACGTTCGGCCGGCACGCCGAGCCGGCGGCAAAGCTGCTCCACCTGTTCCATGTAGGGCGCAGGGCCGCAGGTCATCACCGTGCGTTCGGCGATATCCGGCGCCGCCTGCCGCAGCGTCTGTTCATCGATGCGGCCGCTGAGATAGCCGGGTTGCAGATCCCGCTCGGCCATCAGCGTCAGGCGCAGCTGCGGATGGGCGGCGCACAGCGCGCGCCATTGATCGGCGAAAATCGTGTCGGCGGGGGTGCGCACGTTAAAGATCACGGCGATATCGCAGGCCGGATGGTTGGCGGTCAGCCAGCGGCACATCGAGACGATCGGCGTCACGCCGCAGCCGGCGGCCAGCATCAGATAACGATCGGCCGGGTGACGCTCGCAGCTGAACTCGCCCTGGGCATCGGACAGCCACAGCGTGTTGCCGGGCTTGACCTCTTGTGTCAGCCAGCGCGACCCGACGCCGTCCGGCAGGCAGCGCACGCTGATGCTGAGAAAGCGGCTCTGGCCGGGCGAGGAGGAGAGCGTATAGGCGCGCAGCGTCTCCTCGCTGTTGCGGATGCTGACCAGCGCAAACTGGCCCGCCTGATAAGGGTAGAAAACGTCGCAGATCAGGTTCAGCGTCCAGACGTCGGCGGTTTCACGCTGGATGGAATGCACCTGCATGCGGTTCGGGCAAAGCGGAGTGGGTTGAGTCATCGGGGCACCTCAAAAAGCAAAGGGGCCGGCGCAGGCGGCCCCATAACGTAACGGCATCAGGCGAGCAGCGCGTTGATATCCTGCTCGACGGTGGTGATCGGACGCAGGCCGAATTTCTCGTTGAGGATCGCCATCAGGTTGTCGGTCAGGAAGCCCGGCGCAGTCGGGCCGGTAACGATGTTTTTCACCCCCAGCGACAGCAGCGTCAGCAGAATGACGATCGCCTTCTGTTCAAACCAGGACAGCACCAGGCTGAGCGGCAGCTCGTTGACGCTGCAGCCGAGCGTGTCCGCCAGCTTGACCGCCAGCATGATGGCGGAGTAGGCGTCGTTGCACTGGCCGACGTCCAGCAGGCGCGGCAGCCCTTCCAGGGTGCCGAAGTCCAGCTTGTTGAAACGGTACTTGCCGCAGGCCAGCGTCATGATCAGGCAGTCTTGCGGCACGCTGCGGGCGAAGTCGGTGAAGTAGCTGCGCTCGTCGCGGCTGCCGTCGCAGCCGCCGACCAGGAAGACGTGGCGCAGTTTTTTCTGCGACACCAGATCGATCACCGTGTCGGCGGCGTTCAGCAGCGTCTGGCGGCCGAAGCCGACGGTGATCAGGTGCTCAATCTCGGTGTAAGGGAAGCCGTTCATGCCCT
Organism: Serratia sp. 2880STDY5682894; assembly: GCF_001537385.1. Classification (NCBI taxonomy): domain Bacteria; kingdom Pseudomonadati; phylum Pseudomonadota; class Gammaproteobacteria; order Enterobacterales; family Yersiniaceae; genus Serratia; species Serratia sp. 2880STDY5682894. Next base: position 423,832 of record NZ_FCJA01000003.1, read on the forward strand.
GCGCCTGGCGGATCACGGCGCCGAAGTCGTCGCCTTCCAGATGGTTGACGCCCGGCCAGCCGACGATGCTGCGGGTCCAGATGCGATCGCCGTAGTTGCCGACGTTCGGATCGATGATGCAGTTAGAGGTCATCACGATCGGGCCGGGGAATTTGGCGAATTCCGTCTGCTGGTTCTGCCAGCCGCTGCCGTAGTTGCCCACCAGATGCTTGAATTTTTTCAGTTCCGGATAGCCGTGCGCCGGCAGCATTTCGCCGTGGGTGTAGACGTTGACGTTTTGCCCTTCGGTTTGTTCGAGCAGCATGCGCAGATCTTTCAGATCGTGGCCGGAGATCAGAATGGCTTTCCCGGCCACCGGGCGCACGTTGACCGCGCTGGGCTGCGGATCGCCGTAGGCCTGGGTTTCGCCGCGATCGAGGATCGCCATCACGTTGAAGTTCATCTTGCCGATGCCCATGGCGTTGTTCAGAAGGGTATCGACGTCGCGCGGCCGGGTGCCGAGCCAGGCCATAAAGGCGTGGTAGTCGGCATAGAGCTGCTCGTCGAACTGGCCGAGCACGTGCGCGTGTTCCATATAGGCCGCCGCGCCTTTCAGGCCGTACAGGCACAGCATGCGCAACCCGTGGACGTCGTCGCCTACCTCGGCCTTGTCACTGTTGAGGGCAAACTGCGCCGCCTGTTGCAGCAGCGCAGGCATATCGTCACCGGCCAGCTGCAGCGCCGCCATCGGGTGATCGACGCGTACGCCGGCGTCCAGCAGCCGGCAACGGGCGGCCAGCGAATCGCGCAGCAGCAGGGTTTCGCGCGCGTAGCCGATGATGCGCTGAGAGTCGAAGTTAACGTTGGTCAGGGTGGAGAAGAAGGCGCGCGGGGCGAAGCTGTCGATCTCGTGGTCGACGATGCCCAGCGAACGCGCCTGCAGCGCCCAGGCGGAAAGCCCCTGCAGCGCCGCCACCAGCAGATCCTGCAGATCGGAGGTTTCCGCCGTCTTGCCGCACATGCCCTGAGCATACGCGCAGCCGTTGCCTGCCGGGGTACGGATGGTTTGTTCACATTGCACACAGAACATAGTCGCTTCCTTTTATTTTTAAAGTTGCATTTGTAATGCTTGTTTAAAAGCATAGATCGGCGATCGGGGTTGCAAAAGGCTTTTGTGCGACTACTGCGGGCAAGTTTGATTTAGCGCAATTTTGCCGTGCGGATGGGAATTATTACGCTTTGGGGGCCGGGCGGCCCCCAGGGGAAAGGATCAGGAGAACAGGGCGATCAGCACCGGCGCCAGCAGGCTGAGCAGGAAGCCGTGCACGATGGCGGGGGGCACCATGTCCAGCCCGCCGCTGCGCTGCAGCACCGGCAGGGTGAAGTCCATCGAGGTGGCGCCGCACAGGCCGAGGGCGGTGGAGCGGCTGCGGCGCACCAGCGTCGGGATCAGCATGATCGCCACCAGCTCGCGCGCCAGATCGTTGAAGAACGCGGCGCTGCCCATCACCGGGCCGTAGGCGTCGGTGATCAGAATGCCCGACAGCGAATACCAGCCGAAGCCGGAGGCCATCGCCAGCCCGGCCTTGACCGGCAGCCCCAGCAGCTGCGCCGCCAGCGCGCCGCCGGCCAGCGACGCGACGGTCACCACCAACGCCACCAGCGTGCCACGGCGGTTGAGCACGATCTGGCGCAGCGTCATGCCGCTGTTGCGCAGCTGAATACCGACCAGCAACAGCAGGAAGATCAGCGCATATTCGCTGCCTTTATGGGCGAACTGCAGCCATTGCCACTGCGTCAGGCCGAGCAGGAAGCCGCCGAGCACCACGCCGCACAGCTTGAGCGACTCCAGCGCCATGTGCACGCGCGAAGGCAGCTTTTCCTGTTTATGGCTGCTGCGCCACGGCATGCGCCGCTCCAGCAGCGTCAGCAACAGCAGATTGGCGCAGAGAATGCAGAAGAAGAACACCGCGCTGTACTGGAAGATCAGCACCAGGTTACTGCTGAGATCTTCCATGAACGCCAGGCTGATACCCATGAAAAACAGGATCACGTACACCATCCAGCTCAGCAGCCGGTTGATCAGCACCAGCAGCGGGCGATGGCGTAAGGGAATGAGGTAACCGACAATCAGCGGTAACAGAATAATCAACAGTCCTGAGTACATGGTGCAGCTTGTGTCCTTGAGTTTTGAAGCGCGCCGAACGGCGGCGAGGAGCACACGCTAACCAAAAGCCCGGCTGGAGTAAAGCGGCAGATTTGACGTTGGCCGCTTGACCTGCAAGGGGTTTTTTGACCATGCTCTGTGAAGGTCACCTCATTGAAGAGGCGACGGCGCGCACGGGAGGCGGCGGATGTTCTTGGAGCGTATCGAAATTGTAGGTTTTCGCGGCATTAATCGGCTGTCCCTGATGCTGGACGACAACACGCTGTTGCTCGGCGAAAACGCCTGGGGTAAATCCAGCCTGCTGGATGCGCTGACGCTGCTGCTGGCGCCGGAGCAGAAGCTGTATCGGTTTGAAGCGCACGACTTTCATTTTCCCCCCGGTGAAGAGTCGGCCAAAGAGCGCCACCTGCAGGTGGTGTTCACCTTCTGCGAAAAAGACATCGGCCATGCGCACCTGCCGCGCTATCGCCACCTGACGCCGCTGTGGGTCAAGGGCGAGGATGGCCTGAGCCGCATTCATTATCGCTGCGAGGGCGAGCTGGCCGACGACGGCACGGTGTGCACCTGGCGCGGTTTTCTCGACGCCGACGGCAACGCCTTTCAACTGCACCATATCGAACAGCTGGCCCACGCCATCATCCGCATCCACCCGGTATTGCGCCTGCGTGACGCGCGCTTTATTCGCCGCCTGCGCCCCAGCAGCCTCGGCGATGAACGCAAACCCGATACCCAGGCGCTGGCGCAGCAGCTGGATCAGCTGACGCGCGAGCTGGTGCGCAATCCGCAGAAGCTGACCAACGGTGAGCTGCGCCAGGGCCTGGCGGCCATGCAGCAGCTGCTGGAGCACTATTTTGCCGAGCAGAGTTCGCAGGTGGCGCGGCCGCGCCGCCGCGGCGGCGAACCGGAGCAGGATGCCTGGCGTGCGCTGGACGGCATCAACCGCATGGTGGCCGAACCGAACAGCCGCAGCATGCGCCTGATCCTGCTCGGGATGTTTTCCACCCTGCTGCAGGCCAAGGGCGACGTCAAGCTGGATCCGCATGCCCGGCCGCTGCTGCTGGTGGAAGACCCGGAAACTCGCCTGCACCCGATCATGCTGTCGGTGGCCTGGGGGCTGCTCAATCAGCTGCCGCTGCAGCGCATCACCACCACCAACTCCAGCGAACTGGTGTCGCTGGTGCCGGTGGAGCACGTCTGCCGGCTGGTGCGCGAGTCGGGGCGGGTCGCGACCTACCGTCTCGGGCCGCGCGGGCTGAGCGCCGAAGACGGGCGGCGCATCGCGTTTCACATCCGTTTCAACCGGCCGTCGTCGCTGTTCGCCCGCTGCTGGCTGCTGGTGGAAGGCGAGACCGAAGTGTGGCTGCTGAACGAGCTGGCGCGCCAGTGCGGCTACCATTTCGAGGCGGAAGGGGTGAGGGTCATCGAATTCGCCCAGTGCGGCCTGAAGCCGCTGCTGCGCTTTGCCCGCCGCATGGGCATCGAGTGGCATGCGCTGGTGGACGGCGACGAGGCGGGAAAAAAGTACGCCAATACCGTGCGCAGCCTGCTGGACAATCATGAAGACAACGAGCGCGATCGGCTGACCGCGCTGCCGGCGCCGGACATGGAGCACTTCATGTTCCGCGAAGGGTTCGGCCCGGTTTATCACCGGATGGCGTCGGTGCCGCTCAACGCGCAGATGCCGGTGCGCAAGGTGATCCTGAAAGCGGTCCACCACTCGTCGAAGCCGGATCTGGCGATCGAGGTCGCGATGCAGGCCGGCGAATGGGGCACGGACTCGGTGCCGCCGCTGCTGAAGAAAATGTTCTCACGGGTGATCTGGCTGGCGCGCGGCCGGGCGGACTGACGGCCAGCCGGGCGTTATCGGGCGCAGAAATGCGCCGCCAATCCTTGTTCCAGCTCGTCCAGCAGCTGATAGCGGCGGCGATACTCGGCGCGCTTCTTGCTGGCAATCTCTTCGATCGGCTTGCGAGCGATGCGTTCGGGCAGCAGGAAATAGCCGCTGTCGAGCGGTTTGGCGCCCATCGACAGCCAGAACTGATCGTAATCGGCGTGCAGTTTGTCCTTCTTCTTACTCTGGTAACGCCAGTTTTGATAGATATGGGTGGCGTTGCCGACCGCCACGATCTGGCGGATACCGAGGTGCCGCGCCAGCGTGCAGATGCCTTCCAGCACCAGGCGTTTGGGGAACAGGCCGTGACACTCTTTGGTGGTGTGCTGGATCTCGGCGTGCGGCACCTCATGGTTGGCGCCCTGCAGGCCGCCGATGAACAGCGTGGGTTGCTGCTGATAATGCATCAGCGCAAAGGTGATCTCCGCCAGCATCACGCCGTTGGCGTTGCGCAGCAGCAGCGTGGCTTCCCCTTCCTTATTCAGCTTGTCGATCGCCGCCAGTTCCAGCGCGATCGGCGCTTCGTTTTTGCCCATCGCGCTGGCCAGCACGAAAGACTGCGGGCCGAGGTGGCCGAGGCGCATCTTCAGCGGCATGCGCTGCGCGATGAGATCGTAATGATCGCGCAGGGCGAACAGGCATTCGATCTTGCTCATGTTGGCCGCCAGATACGGGCGATGCAGTTTGCACGGCAGGTTCGGCTGCGCGCTCAGGATCTCTTCCAGCAGCGGGTTGCTGGCCAGGGTGCTGAGCAGGCCGCTGGTAGTGCGCCAGTTGAGCAGCGAACGGCCGAGAAACTTCAGGCGAAACGAGGTTTTTTTCCAGGCGTTGCTCGGTGCCTTTTCGCCATTGATCAGCGCCGTCATCAGTTGCCAGCCGTTAAGCGGCCGGGCGGAGGCGAGTGGGTAGCTGAGCTGTGACATGATGAAATCCTTGGCTGTATTGAATGGCGCTATTTCATCAAGGCTTCACTAAACGGGAGTTCAATGCTGAACTGTAACCAGGCGTGTCTCCACATTGTGTTGAGCTAAGGTTTAGTTATTCCCTACGGTGCGTGCTAATTTAGCTCCGCCGCCGCAATGGGCGGTTGATATTCACAAGCACAGGCAGGTCAATTTTGACAGGGTTTAAAGGACATAAACGCCGCTGGATACTCGTTCTGGCGGTCATTGCGGCGCTTGCCGCGGCGGCCGTTTGGCACTTTCGCCATCCGGCGCCAACCGATTTCAAAACGGTAAAGGTCACCCAGCGCGATCTGCAGCAGAACGTGTTGGCGACCGGCCAACTGGACGCGGTGCGCAAGGTCGACGTCGGCGCGCAGGTCAGCGGGCAGCTGGAAAAGCTGTATGTCGAGATCGGCGACAAGGTGAAGAAAGGCCAGTTGCTGGGGGTTATCGATCCGCAACAGGCGCAGAACAGCATCCGCGAAGGCGAGGCGACGCTGCGTGAACTGCATGCGCAACTGCTGCAGGCGCAGGCCGAACAGCAGCTGGCGGCGGTCACGCTGCAGCGCAACCAGGCGTTGGCCAAGCTGCAGGCGGTGTCGCGCCAGGATCTGGATCAGGCGGCGACGCAGCTGGCGGTGAAGAAGGCGCAGGTGGGCACCATCAATGCGCAGATCGCGCGGAACCAGGCCAGCCTGGATACCGCCAAGATCAACCTGGCCTATACCCGCATCGAGGCGCCGATGGATGGCGACGTGGTGCAGATCACCACGCTGCAGGGCCAGACGGTGATCGCGGCGCAGCAGGCACCGAACATTCTGACGCTGGCGGATCTCGGCACCATGCTGGTGAAGGCGCAGGTATCGGAGGCCGACGTCATTAATCTCAAGCCGGGTCAGAAGGCCTGGTTCACGGTGCTGGGCGATCCGACCCGGCGCTTCGACGGCGTGCTGAAAGACATTCAGCCGACGCCGGAAAAGGTCAACAACGCCATCTTCTATTATGCGCGTTTCGAAGTGCCCAACCCGGAAAGGTTGCTGCGCTTGCAAATGACGGCGCAGGTGCATATTCAGCTGGCCGGCGTCGAGCAGGCGCTGGTGATCCCGCTGGCGGCGCTGGGCGATCAGATCGCCGACAATCGCTACCACGTCTCGGTGCTGAAACAGGGCAAGGAAGAGAAGCGCGAGGTGGCTATCGGCCTGCGCAACAATATCGACGTGCAGATCCTCAGCGGCCTCGAGGCGGGCGATGAGGTGATCGTCAGCCGCGGCGGCGTGGAGGCCGGCTGATGGCGGCGCTGTTGCAGCTGAGCGGCATCCGCCGCAGCTACCGTTCCGGCGAGCAGACGGTGGAGGTGCTGAAGGGGATCAGCCTGAGCATTGAAGCCGGTGAAATGGTGGCGATCATGGGGGCCTCCGGCTCCGGCAAATCGACGCTGATGAACATTCTCGGCTGTCTGGACAAGCCGAGCGCCGGCGTGTATCGGGTGGCCGGGCAGGATGTGGCCACCCTGAGCGACGATGCGCTGGCGCAGCTGCGGCGCGAGCATTTCGGCTTTATCTTTCAGCGCTATCATCTGCTGCCGCACTTGAGCGCGGCGCACAACGTCGAAGTGCCGGCGGTGTACGCGGGGCTGGGCAAAGCGGCGCGGCGCGAACGGGCGGTGGCGCTGTTGCGGCGTCTGGGGCTGGGGGAGCGCGTCAACTACCGGCCGAGCCAGCTTTCCGGTGGCCAGCAGCAGCGCGTCAGCATCGCCCGCGCCCTGATGAATGGCGGGCAGGTGATCCTGGCGGATGAACCGACCGGCGCGCTCGACAGCCACTCCGGCGAAGAAGTGATGGCGATCCTCAAACAGCTGTGCGCCCAGGGCCACACCGTGATCCTGGTGACCCACGATCCGGCGGTAGCGCGCCAGGCGGAGCGGATCATCGAGATCCGCGACGGCGAGATTATCGCCGATTCGCGTCCGGCACCGCAGGAGAATGCGCAGGCCAAGCCGCTGGCGCTGGCCGCGGCGGCGGCTTCCTGGCTGCAGGTGGGCGGCCGTTTCCGCGAGGCGCTGGTGATGGCCTGGCGTGCGATGGCGGCCAACAAGATGCGCACCGCGCTGACCATGCTTGGCATCATTATTGGCATTGCCTCGGTGGTGTCGATCCTGGTGATCGGCGACGCCGCCAAGCAGATGGTGCTGGCGGACATCAAATCCATCGGCACCAACACCGTCGACATATACCCCGGCAAGGACTTCGGCGATGACGATCCGACCTACCGGCAATCGTTGAAATACGGCGATCTCGATGCGCTGCGCGAACAGCCTTACATCAGCGCGCTGTCGCCGAGCATCAGCAGCAGCATGCGGCTGCGCTTGGGCAACGTCGACGCGGCGGCCAACGTCAACGGCGTCAGCGAGCAGTTCTTCCGCGTGTACGGCATGAGCTTTACCCAGGGCGTCGGCATCGATCCGCTGCAGGTGCAGTCGCAGGCGCAGACGGTGGTGATCGACGCCAATACCCAGCGGCGGCTGTTCCCGCACCAGAAGAACGTGGTGGGCGAGGTGATCCTGGTAGGCAACATGCCGGCGACGGTGGTCGGCGTGGCCAAGGAGAAGCAGTCGATGTTCGGCAGCAGCAAGACGCTGAACGTGTGGGTACCTTACAGCACCATGGCCAACCGGCTGATGGGCAACAATTATTTTGACTCGATCACCGTTCGCATCCGCGACGGCTACGACAGCAAGGAAGCGGAACAGCAGCTGTCGCGCCTGTTGACGCTGCGCCACGGCAAGAAGGACTTCTTCACCTATAACATGGACAGCCTGGTGCAAACCGCCGAGAAAACCACCCGCACGCTGCAGCTGTTCCTGACGCTGGTGGCGGTGATTTCGCTGGTGGTCGGCGGTATCGGCGTGATGAACATCATGCTGGTGTCGGTGACCGAACGCACGCGCGAGATCGGCATCCGCATGGCGGTGGGGGCCCGTTCCGGCGACGTGTTGCAGCAGTTCCTGATCGAGGCGGTATTGGTCTGCCTGGTGGGGGGCGCGCTGGGGATTACGCTGTCGTTCGCCATCGGTCTGGCGGTGCAGCTGGTATTGCCGGGCTGGCAGATCAGCTTCCCGCCGGCGGCGTTGCTGAGCGCGTTCCTTTGTTCCACCGGCATCGGGGTGGTGTTCGGCTATCTGCCGGCGCGCAATGCCGCGCGGCTGAATCCGATCGATGCGCTGGCGCGCGAGTAAGTAAAAGGCATAAAAAATGCCAGTCACACGGCGGCTGGCATTTTTATCGCAGTCACGGTCAATGCAGCGCGACGCTGCCGGAAGCGTTTAGGACAGCGCCTCGCTTTCCACCGGCACAATAAGGCTGGCATGGTTCCCTTTTGGCCCTTGATGCACGTCGAAGCTGACCTGCTGGCCCGCCTTCAACGTTCTGTAACCATCCATCTTGATGGTGGAATAATGCGCGAAAATATCTTCGCCACCGCCGGCTGGGCAGATGAAGCCAAAACCTTTGGCGTTGTTAAACCATTTAACAGTACCCGTCTCCATGCTTTTACATCCCTCGCAACGCTATTTTAAGTGAGATGAATAACTGATTTCGCACCCGCCGTGGGCGGGTAGCAGCGTGGACAAAGGGTGGTTAAAAGACCACCAGCCACGAATTTACACTCTAGAGCAAATGATCGGGCCGTCAAGGGATCGGCTTTTGTCGGCGGGGAGCAGTTCACCAAAGTTTGAAGCAGGTAACGCTATTGCCACGATTCAGTCACAATTGGCCCGTTTTTTTGCGCACGTTACAGTGCGGCGGGACGAAGCCGAAGATGATAAAATAGTAACTATCCCCCACTTTGAATAACCGAAACCTGCCCCCATATAAGAGGGCAGAGCAGAGAAGATGAGCAGCGATGGGCAATAACAACGACTGGCTAAACTTTGAACACTTGGCCGAAGAAAAACAAATCGATGCGGTAAAACCGCCGTCTATGTATAAAGTTATACTTAACAACGACGATTACACACCGATGGAATTTGTGATTGACGTTCTGCAAAAGTTCTTTTCTTATGATATTGAACGCGCAACGCAACTGATGCTCACGGTCCACTATCAAGGCAAGGCGATCTGTGGTGTTTTTACCGCCGAGGTGGCGGAAACCAAAGTCGTCCATGTGAACCGGTACGCAAGGGAGAATGAGCATCCGTTGCTTTGTACGCTGGAAAAAGCCTGAATAAGGCAATCTATTGGGGAGGTGCTTATGCTCAATCAAGAACTGGAACTCAGTCTCAACATGGCTTTCGCCAGGGCGCGTGAGCACAGACACGAGTTTATGACCGTGGAGCACCTGTTGCTGGCGTTGCTGAGCAACCCTGCCGCGCGAGAAGCGCTTGAGGCATGTACGGTGGATCTGGCCGCGTTGCGCCAGGAGCTGGAAGCCTTCATCGAACAAACCACACCGACGCTGCCCGCCGGCGAAGAAGAGCGCGACACTCAGCCGACGCTCAGCTTCCAGCGCGTGCTGCAGCGCGCGGTCTTCCATGTGCAATCTTCCGGCCGCAGCGAAGTGTCCGGCGCCAACGTGTTGGTGGCCATCTTCAGCGAGCAGGAGTCGCAGGCGGCCTATCTGCTGCGCAAACACGACGTCAGCCGTCTCGACGTGGTGAACTTTATTTCACATGGCACGCGTAAAGACGAGCCGGGCCAAGCGCCGAATGCGGAAAACCCGGTGAACGAAGAGCAGTCCGGAGGGGAAGACCGTATGGAAAACTTCACCACCAACCTCAATCAGTTGGCCCGTGTGGGCGGCATCGATCCGTTGATCGGCCGCGATCGTGAGCTGGAGCGCGCGATTCAGGTGCTGTGCCGCCGTCGTAAAAACAACCCGCTGCTGGTCGGCGAATCCGGCGTCGGCAAGACCGCCATCGCCGAGGGCCTGGCCTGGCGTATCGTGCAGGGCGACGTGCCGGAAGTGATGGCGGACTGCACGCTGTATTCGCTGGATATCGGTTCACTGCTGGCCGGCACCAAATACCGCGGCGACTTCGAGAAGCGTTTCAAAGCGCTGCTCAAGCAGCTGGAACAGGATCAGAACAGCATTTTGTTCATCGATGAAATTCACACCATCATCGGCGCCGGCGCGGCTTCCGGTGGGCAGGTGGATGCCGCCAACCTGATCAAACCGCTGCTGTCGAGCGGCAAGATCCGGGTGATCGGCTCGACCACCTACCAGGAGTTCAGCAACATCTTCGAAAAGGATCGCGCCCTGGCGCGCCGTTTCCAGAAGATCGACATCACCGAGCCGACGGCGGAAGAGACCGTTCAGATCATCAACGGCCTGAAGGCCAAGTATGAAGCGCACCACGACGTGCGTTATACCGCCAAGGCGATCCGCGCCGCGGTGGAGCTGTCGGTGAAATACATCAACGATCGTCATCTGCCGGACAAGGCGATCGACGTGATCGATGAGGCGGGCGCCCGCAGCCGGTTGATGCCGGCCAGCAAGCGCAAGAAAACCGTCAACGTGGCCGATATCGAATCCGTGGTGGCGCGCATCGCTCGCATCCCGGAGAAAACCGTGTCGGCCAGCGATCGCGACGTGCTGAGAAACCTGGGCGATCGCCTGAAGATGCTGGTGTTCGGCCAGGATCAGGCGATCGAAGCGTTGACCGAAGCGATCAAGATGAGCCGCGCCGGTCTGGGCCACGAGCGCAAGCCGGTCGGTTCCTTCCTGTTCGCCGGGCCGACCGGGGTCGGGAAAACCGAGGTCACCGTACAGTTGGCCAAGGCGATGGATATCGAGCTGCTGCGTTTCGACATGTCCGAGTACATGGAGCGGCATACTGTCAGCCGTCTGATCGGCGCGCCTCCGGGCTATGTCGGTTACGATCAGGGCGGGCTGCTGACCGATGCGGTGATCAAGCATCCGCATGCGGTGGTGCTGCTCGATGAGATCGAGAAGGCGCATCCGGACGTGTTCAACCTGCTGCTGCAGGTGATGGACAACGGGACGCTGACCGACAACAACGGCCGCAAGGCGGACTTCCGCAACGTGATCCTGGTGATGACCACCAACGCCGGGGTACGGGAAACCGAACGCAAATCGATCGGCCTGGTGCAGCAGGACAACAGCACCGACGCGATGGAAGAGATCAAGAAGGTGTTTACGCCGGAGTTCCGCAACCGTCTGGACAACATCATCTGGTTCAACCATCTGTCTACCGAGGTGATCCAGCAGGTGGTCGACAAGTTCATCGTCGAACTGCAGGCGCAGCTGGATGCGAAGGGCGTCTCGCTGGAAGTGAGCGACGAAGCGCGCGACTGGCTGTCGGTGAAGGGCTACGACCGTGCGATGGGGGCTCGCCCGATGGCGCGCGTCATGCAGGAGAACCTGAAAAAACCGTTGGCCAACGAACTGCTGTTCGGCTCGCTGGTGGACGGCGGTTCCGTGAAGGTCGAGCTGGACAAGGACAAGAAACAGCTGACCTACCACTTCCTCAGCGCCGCCAAACGCAAGGCGGACGAGGGCGCGGTACACTAAGGCTGCCTTCAGGCAAAGAAAAAGCGATGCTTCGGCATCGCTTTTTTTATGGGTGAGATTCACCGTACAACAGAAACGAGTGAGCCCTCTCAGTTTACCTGCGCACCTGCAACCCGTTGTGTAACGTCGCTGCGGGGGTAAACGGAAAGGGCTCCCGAGGGATTACATCCTCGATGCCGCCAGCGTGTGGCGCGCGGTGAGCCGATTAACGGCTACGGAAGACAATGCGGCCTTTGCTCAGGTCGTACGGGGTCAGCTCTACAGTGACTTTGTCGCCCGTCAGGATGCGGATATAGTTTTTACGCATTTTACCGGAGATGTGTGCGGTTACCACGTGCCCGTTTTCCAATTCAACGCGGAACATGGTGTTCGGCAGCGTATCAAGAACGGTGCCCTGCATTTCAATATTGTCTTCTTTGGCCATCGAATCCTCTAGGTCTAACTACCTTAGTTTTTAACCGGCAAGATAATGCCGAAAAACCCCCATTATGTAAAGATGTGTCGGTGAACATTGCACCGTTTCCACCAATTAGTTTACTGGAGAGGGCGGTTCAGCCGGCTGTGGGGATATGACTTGCGGCTCCCAGCACGCCGGCGCCAAAGGCCGCCGTTGAAGGGTGCTGAGCTGCTGCAAAAATTGACGGCGCGGAATTTCACGCGCGCCAAGGCGGGCAGTGTGAGCGTTCAGCACCTGGCAGTCAATCAATTCCCCGCCATAAGCGGCAAAATGGCGGCAAAAGGCCATCAATGCGCATTTTGAGGCGTTGGTAACGCGGCTGAACATCGATTCGCCGCAGAACAACGCGCCCTGCGCCACGCCGTACATGCCGCCGACCAGTTGATCATCCTGCCACACCTCCACCGAGTGCGCATAGCCGAGGCGGTGCAGATGCTGATAGGCGCGCTGTACCTCCGGGCCGATCCAGGTGCCTTCATCCGGCCGGTGGGCGCAGGCGGCGATCACCGCGGCGAAGTCGTGATTGAGCGTGATGCGAAACGGATCGTGGCGCAAAAAGCGTTTCAGGCTGCGGTTGAGATGAAACTCGGCAGGGAACAACACCGCACGCGGATCGGGCGACCACCACAGAATCGCTTCCCCCGGCGAGTACCAGGGGAAAATGCCGCGCTCGTAGGCCGCCAGCAGCCGCGGCGCCGTCAGGTCGCCGCCGATAGCCAGCAGGCCGTTAGGGTCGCGCAGGGCGCCCTCAGGCGAGGGAAACGCCAGCGACTGGGGGGAAAGTTTAACGATGCGCATACAGGCTCTCTGCGTCCTCTACGGGCCGATTACGGCGCCAGGTTGCTGATACGGTTGCGAAAGCGGGCATAGCGGCCCTGCCGGCGCATCAGGGTGACGTGATCGCCCTGTTCGACAATCCGGCCGTCGTCCATCACGCAAATGCGGTCGAGATGCTCCAGGCCGTACAGACGGTGCGTCACCAGGATCAGCGTTTTGCCCTGACAATGCCGGCGCAGCAGCGCCAGGATCTGCTGCTCGGTTTCGGCGTCCAGCCCTTCGGTCGGTTCGTCGAGCAGCAGCAGCGGGGCTGGGTGCAGCAGCGCGCGGGCGATGCCCAGACGGCGCTGTTCGCCGCCGGACAGCTGCCGGCCGCCTTCGCCCAGCCAGGCGTTCAGCCCGCCGTCGCTGTCCAGCAATTTGCCGAGCCCCACCTGCTGCAGTACCTCGCTCAGGCGAGCGTCGTCGGCGTCCGGCGCGGCCAGCCGCAGGTTTTCCCGCAGCGTATCGCTGAAGATATGCACCCGCTGGCTGACGACCGTGGTCATCCGACGCAGCGTGGTTTCATCATAATCCTCCAGCGGTTCGCCGTTGAGCAGAATGTTGCCGCCGTCGGTGCGCCAGGCGCGGGTCAGCAGCTGCAGCAGGGTGGACTTGCCGCAGCCGGTGCGGCCGAGCAAGGCGATGTGTTCGCCGGCCGCGACCTCGAGCGTGACGTCGCGCAGCACCGGCTGCGGCTGGTCGGGGTAGGTGAAACTCAGCTGCCGCAGGCTAAGCTGAGCCCGATCAGCGGCGGCCGGGCCGGTGGCCGGGAAGGTGACCTCCGGCTGACGATCGATGATCTGTTTGACCCGCGTGGCGGAGGCGATCACCTGGCCGAGATGCTGGAAGGCACCGGCGACCGGCATCAGCGCTTCGAACGACGCCAGCGCGGCGAAGACGAACAGTGCGATCAGCGCGCCGGGCTGGGTATCGCCGCCGATGCCGGCGGCGGTCAGCCACAGCAGCAGCGTCACCGTCAGCCCGCTGGCGAGGAGCATCAGCGCCTGCGCCTTGCCGCTCAGCGAGGCTTGCTGCCACTGGCGGCGTTGCCACCGCTGTTCGGTGGCGTTCAGCGTCTGGCGGAAGTCGTTGACGGCACCGAACACCACCAGCTCGGCCTGCCCCTGCAGCCAGGCGGTTAGGTCGGTTCGGTATTGGCCGCGCAGGGCGGTAAGCTGGCCGCCGATCGGCTTGCCGGCGCGATAGAACACCGGCGGCACCAGCAGCAGCAACAGTAACAGAATGCCGCCCAGCGTCAGGGCGAGCGCAGGATCGAGCCAGCTCAGGCCGTAGGTGACCACCAGGATCACCACCGCCGCGCTGATCAGCGGCGAGATCACCCGCAGATAAAGATGATCCAGCGTGTCCACGTCCGCCACCAGGCGGTTGAGCAGCTCGGCTTGGCGGAAGCGGGCGATGCCGCCCGGCGTCAGCGGCAGGATCTTGCTGAAGGTGAACACCCGCAGATGCGACAGTACGCGGAAGGTGGCGTCGTGGCTGACGACTCGCTCGGCATAGCGCCCGGCGGTGCGGAAGATCGCCGCGCCGCGCACGCCGGCGGCCGGCAGCATGTAGTTGAAGGTCAACAGGCCCGCCAATCCGGCCAGCGACGAGGCGGCCAGGAACCAGCCGGAGAGTGCCAGCAGGCCGATGCTGGCCAGCAGAGTGACGATCGCCAAAAGGATGCCCAGGCTAATCAGCAGGCTATGGCGGCGATACAACGCCAAAAACGGCAGCAAAACGCGCATGATTAAAGCTCCCCGCGGCGATGGGCGATCAGAGTGGCAAACAGGCCCGGTTGGGCGCTGAGGGTGGCGTAATCGCCCTGTTGCACGATGCGCCCGTTATCCATCACCCAAATCTGATCGTAGTCTTCGGTATCTTCCAGCTGGTGCGTCACCAGCAGGGTGGTTTGCTGATGCGAAGCGGCATTCAACGCCTGCATCACCCGCTGTTCGCTGTGGGCATCGAGGCTGGCGGCCGGTTCATCCAGCAGCAGCAGGCGGCGCGGACCGATCAGCGCCCGGGCGACCGCCACGCGCTGCGCCTGGCCGACCGACAGGCGAGCGGCGTTGTCGCCCACTTCGGTGTCGAGCCCCTGCGGCAGATAAGGGAGCAGTTCGCTGACGTAGGCGAGTTCCACCGCCTGCTGCAGCTGCGCTTCGTCGGCCTGCGGGCAGCCCAGCAGAATATTGGCGCGCAGGGTTTGCGCCGGCAGATGCGGGTTCTGGCCGACCCAGCTCAGCTGCTGGCGCCAGGTTTCGGCGGACAGTTCACGCAGCTCAATGCCGTTGACGGTCAACGACCCGCGATAGGGCAGGAAGCCGAGCAGCAGATTCAGCAGCGAGCTTTTACCGGCGCCGCTCAGCCCGACCAGCGCCACGCGCTGCTGCGGTTGCAGGGTGAAGCTCAGCGGCCCGGCCAGCAGTACGCCGTTCGGCGACAGGATTTCCAACGCGTTCGCCTGCAGCGTCAGCGGTTGATCGGCGGGCAGTTGCCGCGTGCCGTTGCCCATCTGCTCGCCTTCGGCGCTGAGGAAGGTTTCCAGCGCTTCCGCCGCGCCGATCGCCTGCGCTTTGGCATGGTAGAAGGTGCCGAGATCGCGCAGCGGTTGGAAAAACTCCGGTGCCAGAATCAACACCAGAAAACCGGAAAACAGCGTCACGCCGAGGCCGTAGCTGCCGAAGTTGAGTTCACCGAGGTAGGAAAAGCCGAAGTACACCGCCACCACGGCGATGGAGATCGAGGCGAAGAACTCCAGCACGCCGGAAGAGAGGAAGGCCAGGCGCAGCACTTCCATGGTGCGGCTGCGGAAGTCTTCGGAGGATTTGGCGATCTGCGCGGTTTCGGCCTGCGCGCGGTCGAACAGCCGCAGGGTGTCCAGGCCGCGCAGGCGGTCGAGGAAGTTGCCGCTCAAGCGCGCCAGCGCCACGAAGTTGCGGCGGTTGGCGTCGGCGGCTCCCATGCCGACCAGCGCCATAAACAGCGGGATCAGCGGCGCGGTTGCCAGCAGAATGATGCCCGCGGCCCAATTGATCGGGAAGACGGCGATCAAAATCAGCAGCGGGATGAAAACCGCCAGATACATCTGCGGCAGATAGCGCGAGTAATAGTCCTGCATATCCTCGATCTGTTCGACGATGATGCTGGCCCAGCTGCCCGCCGGTTTGCCCTGGATCCAGGCCGGGCCGAGCTGCTGCAGCTTATCCAGCACCTGTTGGCGCATGCGCTGGCGGATCACCTGCCCACACAGGAAACCAATCCGTTCCCGCAGCCAGCTTAACAGCGCCCGCAGCGCGAACGCGGCGGCCAGCCAGATAAACGAAGGGATCAGCTGTTCGCGCGGGGTATGTTCGATGATCAGGGCGTGCAGCAGGCTGGCCAGCAGCCAGGCCTGCGCCACGATCAGCAGGCTGCTGAACAGCCCCAACAGCATGGAAAGGCGCAGCCAACGCTGCGCTAACGAACTCTGGGTTTTAAGCCAACGGGTTAACTGTTGCTGTCTGGTTTTTTTCATCAGATATGCGTCTGCATCGCCGGCGCCCGTTTGTTACGGGCTGGGTTAACGTACTGTTAAATAATAGTGTTTGGCGCAATCGGCGGCAAACAAGCGAGGTCCCATGTTACCTCGTCACCCGGCAGACTGAAAATAATAAAGCGGCCAAATGTGGCTATAACAGACGCGTTACCGACTATTTGACTTCCTCACTTGCGGCCTCGGCTTCCAGAGCGGCGCACACCGACGCTCGCTCTGCGATCCGCGCCACATAATGCTGGAGCGGCGGCCACTCGCTCAGCGAAATCTCGAAGCGCGCCATCCAGCGCAACACGGTAAATAGATAAGCGTCTGCGACGCTGAAATGCGTTCCCAGCAGATAAGTTTGTGGTGCCAAAGCTTGCGCGATATAACCCAATCGCCGCCTCAACTTGTCGCGCAGCAACGCCTTGGCGCCGTCGGGCAGGGCGTCATTGAATAAAGGGGCGGCGCCGGCATGGATCTCGCTGGTGATGAAATTAAGCCATTCCTGCAGCCGTACCCGCTCAAAGGCCGTCGGTGGCGGCGCCAGCCGGCGCTCTGGGCGCAGGTCGGCGAGGTATTGAACGATAGCGGAGCCTTCGGTGATCACATTGCCATCGTCCAGTTGCAGGGCGGCGACGTAACCTTTGGGGTTGATGCGATAGAAATCCTCACCGTCGGCGCAGCGCTTGCTGCGATTGTTCACCCTGATCAGGGTGAAGGGGAGCGCTAATTCGCGCAGGACGATATGTGGGGCAAGCGAGCAGGCATCGGGAGCAAAATACAGCTTCATGCTATTTCCTTGTGGGTCAATGAGAACGCTTGCCACAGCATGCCGACGCGGGCACCGGCGGGAAAATGGAAATTTCAGAAAGCCGCTATTAGCTCAGCGACTGGCCAGAGTTTGCTCCTGTTCTCGCAGGTAACTCAGCAGGGTTTGGACGGGGAGCCGGGCCGCCGCCTCGGATGAGCACGCGAGGCCGAAACGGCGATAAATCGGCGCAACGAGCGGCAGAGCGCAAACCCCAAGCGCGTCGGGCGGGATCACGGACGCGGGCATCAGCGCGACGCCCGTGCCTTCCCTGACCAGCGTCAATGCCGTTTGCCAATCGCTGACGGTGGCGCGGATATCGGCCAGCGCCAGGCCCGACTGCTGCGCCAAGCTTTGCGCATTCAGATCGCACCCGCCGGTCGCCAGGATAAAAGGCAGCCGGAACAGGGCATCCAGCGCCACCGGCCGCCGCGCTCGCGCCAGCGGATACGCGCTGGGCACGACCGCCAGCCAGGCATCCTCTCCCAAAGGGAAGCACTGCCGCTCCGGCGCCGGATTGAGCACCACGCCGATGTCTGCCGTCGCCGATGTTAACCAGCTCTCCACTTCGTGATCGGTGCCCTCGAGCGTAATCAGCTCAATGTCGGGGTACAGACGGCGAAATTTACGCAGCAGCGGCGGCAACAGCTTGCTGAATGCCGACGGGAAACTGGCCAGGCGTATTTTGCCCGCGTGTGCGTTGCCGGCTTGTTGCGCACACTGCTGAATGGCCCGCAGTGCTTCCAACATCGTGCGGGCATGGGCGACGATCTGCTGGCCGCTTTGGGTCAGGACGACATTGTGCGGTTGGCGCACCAAAAGCCGGGTGCTCAGCATTGTCTCCAGTTGAGCGATGGCCTGGCTGGCGGCAGACTGCGTCATACCGCAGATCGCCGCAGCCTGAGTGATGGTGCCGTTGTCGGCGACGGCAACCAGCAGGCGCCAGTGAAGAAGATTATGCATCGGCGTGCATCCTCTTGAGGAGCGAAGACAAAAAAAGCGGCTCGAGAGCCGCTTTTTGCTGGTGGCGAGAAAGTCTTAGCAGACTTCTGCGCCGGCGATGCCGTCCAGGTAACGCTCTGCGTCCAGCGCCGCCATACAGCCGGTGCCGGCGGAGGTGATCGCCTGGCGGTAAATGTGATCCATCACGTCGCCTGCGGCGAAGACGCCGGGGATGGTGGTTTGGGTCGCATTGCCGTGAATGCCGGACTGCACCTTGATGTAGCCGTTTTCCAGCTCCAGCTGGCCGCCGAAGATGCCGGTGTTCGGGCTGTGGCCGATGGCGATGAACACGCCGGCCAGTTCCAGTTCGCGGGTTTCGTTTTCCGCTTTGGTGCTGCGGATACGCACGCCGGTCACGCCCATTTCATCGCCCAGCACTTCGTCCAGCGTATGGTCGGTGTGCAGCACGATATTGCCGCTTTTCACTTTTTCCATCAGCCGGTCGATCAGGATCTTCTCCGAACGGAAGCTGTCGCGGCGGTGGATCAGGTGAACCTCGGCGGCGATATTGGACAGGTACAGCGCTTCTTCAACGGCGGTGTTGCCGCCGCCGACCACGGCGACTTTCTGGTTGCGGTAGAAGAAACCGTCGCAGGTCGCACAGGCGGAAACGCCTTTACCCTTGAACGCGTCTTCGGAAGGCAGGCCAAGGTAGCGGGCGGAGGCGCCGGTTGCGATGATCAGCGCGTCGCAGCTGTATTCACCGCTGTCGCCGAACAGGCGGAACGGACGCTGCTGCAGATCGACGCTGTTGATGTGATCGAAGACGATTTCAGTCTGGAACTTCTCCGCATGCTCGCGCATGCGCTCCATCAGCGCCGGGCCGGTCAGGCCTTCGGCGTCGCCCGGCCAGTTTTCCACTTCGGTGGTGGTGGTCAGCTGGCCGCCTTGTTCCATACCGGTGATCAGCACCGGGCTCAGGTTGGCGCGCGCCGCGTAAACGGCGGCGGTGTAACCGGCCGGGCCGGAGCCCAGAATCAGTAATTTGCTATGTTTAGCCGTGCCCATGAATAACCTCTTTATTCCACAATGGCGGACAATGGAACCGATTGTAGGGAAAATGGCGCAGTAAAAAAAGCGCCGGGCGACGTTGTTAACGATTTGTATGATAGTTGTCGCCTATTAATGCACCCGCTGTCGGCAAATCGTACGCTGAACGCAGAAATTTACCTTATCAAAGCCGCATTCGGTTGCCGAATCGCCAACCGCGCAAAAACGGCGCATTCTGCGACTTCAGCCGCTCCCTGCCGGGGTTTATCTGCCAGCGATTCATAACCAAAAATGGGATGCAGACTTTTCGTGACGGTACGTTGTTCTGATTTTGCTTCTTTTACTTTGACAATCCGCTGCGCATTTGCGAAAACATCATAGGAAGAAGAAATTATCCCCGTAACACCAGCAAATCGTACGTATTTGCGCCGCGAGGCGGCAATGCGCGGTGGATGTGCGGAGCAGGGCGCGCAAGCGTTTGCAGATTTTTTCTCGACCTAAACGTCGTTACCGGCGTCGCGCGGGGTTGGACAGACAGGCTGCGCGGCGTGGAATGATGGTAGTGAAGAAGCATATGACAGGCATCGGGTCTTCGCTTGGAACGAACCCTTACACATTGACGTTGGCTAGGGTGTGGCAAGTGCACGGAAGAAAATAAGAGAGACAATAATAATGGCAGACAACAAGAAACGCCCGGGTAAAGATCTTGACCGTATCGACCGCAACATCCTGAATGAGCTGCAGAAGGATGGGCGTATTTCGAACGTCGAGCTTTCGAAGCGCGTGGGGTTATCCCCGACACCATGTTTAGAACGCGTGCGCCGTCTCGAGCGCCAGGGTTTCATTCATGGCTATACCGCATTGCTCAACCCGCATTATCTGGATGCGTCCCTGCTGGTTTTCGTGGAGATCACGCTGAACCGCGGCGCGCCGGATGTGTTTGAGCAATTCAACTCGGCAGTGCAGAAGCTTGAAGAAATTCAGGAGTGTCATCTGGTTTCCGGCGATTTCGACTACCTGTTGAAAACCCGCGTACCGGACATGTCGGCTTACCGCAAACTGTTGGGTGAAACCTTGCTGCGTTTGCCGGGGGTCAACGACACCCGTACCTACGTAGTGATGGAAGAAGTGAAACAGAGTAACCGTCTGGTTATCAAAACACGGTAAGGTGCAGGTGCAAAACCTGATTAAATTGGTTACACTCCTGTTTATTCATACAGTTTCGGCGCCGGGGAAGCTTCTCGGCGCTGTTGCTATGTCAGCTAACAGGAACCTGGAGAGCCTTTCTTGAGCCAGGAATATACAGAAGATAAAGAAGTTACCCTGAAAAGACTCAGCAGTGGCCGGCGTTTGCTGGAAGCTGTGCTTATCGTGGTAGCGATTTTTGCCGTTTACCTCATGGCTGCGCTGGTCAGCTTCAACCCGTCTGACCCAAGCTGGTCACAGACCGCATGGCATGAGCCGATTCACAATTTGGGCGGCGGTGTTGGGGCCTGGTTGGCCGACACGCTGTTCTTCACCTTCGGGGTGCTCGCCTACGCGATACCGCCGATCATGCTGGTCCTGTGCTGGGCGGCCTATCGCCAGCGCGGCAACAGAGACTACATCGACTATTTCGCGCTCTCCCTGCGCCTGATCGGCACCCTGGCGTTAGTGCTTACCTCCTGTGGGTTGGCGGCGCTGAACGTTGACGATCTCTATTACTTCGCTTCCGGTGGCGTGCTCGGCAGCCTGCTGAGCAACGCCATGTTGCCGTGGTTCAACGGCATCGGCGCCACGCTGGCGCTGCTGTGCGTGTGGGCGGCGGGGCTGACGCTGTTTACCGGCTGGTCCTGGCTGGTGATCGCCGAGAAGATCGGCGGTGCTGTGCTGGGCGTCGCGACGGTGATGACCAACCGCTCGCGCCGCGAAGAGCGCTATTTCGAGGATGACGAACGTTACGTTGACGACGAGCCTGAGCAGGCAGGGAAGGGGGCCGCCGCCGCGGTTGCCACCAGCGCCGCGGCCGCCGATGACGACGTGCTGTTCTCCGCGCCTTCGGTCACCGAAAGCGCCAAAGAGGCGGCGGAAGACGCCGCCGATCCGTTGCTCAGCGGCCTGCGAGCCGACGATGGTGAGGTTGAAGCCGACGCCGCGCCAATCGCGCCGGCGGCTTCGCCTGCACCGGCGGTGACGGCAGAGATCCACGAGCCCGTTGCCGCACCGATCGCCACACAGGCGCCGTCGGTAACGGTGGCGCCGGCCGCGCCGACCTCGGTCAATCAGCACCCGGTGAGCGCCCCGGCGCAAGACGCCACGCCGCCGCTGTATTCCTTCGAAATCCCGGAAGAAACGCCTGCGCCTAAGGCGACGCGTCCCGTCGACCCTTATCGGGACGACGATGAGCCGCGCCTGGGCAATTGGCAAGAGCCGGCTGCGCCGCAGCCGCCGGCGCGTTCTCCCTTTGATTTTACTGCCGCGCAGCGCGACAGTGCCGACGTCAGCGGAGCGGGTGGTTTCAGCGCCACCGGCGCCAAGCCACAGCTGGATACGGCAGCCGCTGCCGCTGCGGGCGCCGCAGCGGCGACCTTCATGCCGGCTTTCACGGCCACCAGCGACGGCAATCCGCAGGTTAAACAGGGCATCGGCCCTGAGCTGCCTCGGCCGAATCCGGTACGTATTCCGACGCGCCGCGAGCTGGCTTCTTACGGCATCAAGCTGCCTTCGCAGCGTGCGGCCGAGCAGGAACAGCGCCAGGCCGAGGTGGAGCCTCAGCAGCCGACGGCGGTGAGCCCGCAGGAAGAAGAGGCGCTGCAGGAAGCGGCGCTGCGTCAGGCGTTTGCCGAGCAGCAAAGCCAACGCTACGGCGAAAGTTACGCGCCGGAGCAAGATGACGAGAGCGCCCTGCAGGAAGCCGAGCTGAGCAAGGCGTTTGCCGAACAGCAGAGCCAACGTTACGGCGAAGGTTATCAACAGAACGACGAAGAGGCGCTGCAAGAGGCCGCGCTGCGCCAGGCGTTCGCCGAGCAGCAGCAGGCGCGTTACGGCCAGCAAGAACCGGCCCCGCAGGCGCCGGCTGCCAGTCCGGTCGATACCCGCAATGCTTTCAGCTTCTCGCCGATGGCGGATTTAGTGGACGATGGCCCGAGCGAGCCGATGTTCACGCTGTCCCCGCAGCTTGAAGAGCGCATTGAACAGCAAAGCGAGCAAGAGGACGACGTGCCGTTCGGCCAGTTTGAGCCTGCGGCGCCGGTTGCCCAACCTCAGCAACCGCACTCGCAGCCTCAACAGTACCAACAGCCGCAGCAACAGCAGTATCAACAGCCGTCGCAGCCGCAATATCAGCAGCCCCAGCAACCGGTGCAGCAGCCGCCTCAGCAAACTCAGGCCGAGCAACATCCGGCGATGGACAGCTTGATTCACCCGTTCCTGATGCGTAACGATCAGCCGCTGCAGAAGCCGACCACGCCGCTGCCGACGCTGGATCTGCTGACCGAAGCGCCGAAAGAGGTGGAGCCGGTCGACTCCTTCGCGCTGGAACAGAAGGCGCGCCTGGTGGAGGCCAGCCTGGCCGATTACCGCGTGAAAGCCGATGTGGTGGACATCCTGCCGGGGCCGGTCATCACCCGCTTCGAGCTGGATCTGGCGCCGGGCGTTAAAGCGGCGCGTATTTCCAACCTGTCGCGCGATCTGGCGCGCTCGCTGTCGACTTCGGCGGTGCGCGTGGTGGAAGTGATCCCCGGCAAGCCTTACGTCGGTCTGGAGCTGCCGAATGCCAAGCGGCAGACGGTGTACCTGCGCGAAGTGCTGGATTGCCCGGCCTTCCGTGACAACCCGTCGCCGCTGTCCATCGTATTGGGTAAGGACATCTCCGGCGAGCCGGTGGTGGCCGATCTGGGTAAAATGCCGCACTTGCTGGTCGCCGGTACCACCGGTTCCGGTAAGTCGGTCGGGGTCAACGCCATGATCCTGAGCATCCTGTATAAAGCCACGCCGAAAGAAGTGCGCTTTATCATGATCGACCCGAAAATGCTGGAGCTGTCGGTTTACGAAGGCATTCCGCACCTGTTGACCGATGTGGTCACCGACATGAAAGACGCCGCCAATGCGCTGCGTTGGTGCGTGGGTGAAATGGAACGCCGCTACAAGCTGATGTCTGCCCTGGGCGTGCGTAACCTGGCTGGCTACAACGAGCGAGTCGATCAGGCCGAAGCGATGGGGCGCCCGATCCCGGATCCGTTCTGGAAGCCGACCGACAGCATGGACATCACGCCGCCGGTATTGGAGAAAGAGCCGTACATCGTAGTGATGGTCGACGAATTCGCCGATCTGATCATGACGGTCGGCAAGAAGGTCGAAGAGTTGATCGCTCGCCTGGCGCAGAAAGCGCGTGCGGCGGGTATCCACCTGGTGCTGGCGACCCAGCGTCCGTCGGTGGATGTGATCACGGGTCTTATCAAGGCCAACATCCCGACGCGTATCGCCTTTACCGTGTCGAGCAAAATCGACTCCCGCACCATCCTCGATCAGGGGGGCGCCGAGTCCTTGCTGGGTATGGGTGACATGCTCTATCTGGCGCCGAACTCCTCGATTCCGGTGCGCGTACATGGCGCATTCGTGCGCGATCAGGAAGTGCACGCGGTGGTCAAGGATTGGAAAGCGCGCGAGCGGCCCCAATATAAAGAGGGCATTCTTAGCGGCGGCGAAGACGGCGAGGGCGGTGCCGGCGGCGGTATGGACGGTGACGAAGAGCTGGATCCGTTGTTTGACCAGGCGGTGGATTTCGTGGTGGATAAACGCCGTGCCTCCATCTCCGGCGTGCAGCGCCAGTTCCGCATCGGTTATAACCGCGCGGCGCGCATCATCGAACAGATGGAAGCGCAGGGCATCGTCAGCGAGCAGGGGCACAACGGCAACCGCGAGGTGCTGGCGCCGCCTCGGCACGATTGATGGTCGTTTAGCCATTGCAATTCAATAAGAAAGGGCCGCTTAAGCGGCCCTTGTGCAAAGAAGCGTAAACCCGTTTCTTCTCGGAACATTGGCCTACCGGCCGATCGCCGGCTTCGGGTAAAGTAAGCGGGTAAAGGGTTGATTTGACCCGCACGGCGTCGCCCTGCGGTTAACGCATTTCATAAGGTATCTGGAATAATGAAAAAACTGTTAGTTGCCTGCTGTCTGCTTTCGGGATTCGCTTCTACCTCCGTGCTGGCCGATGCCGCGCAGGATCTGCAAAGTCGCCTGGCGAAGGTGAACAGTTTCCACGCCAGCTTCTCACAAACCGTGACCAGCGCCGACGGCGCCGCGGTGCAACAGGGGGAAGGCGAGCTGTGGGTGAAGCGGCCAAACCTGTTCAACTGGCATATGACGTCGCCTGATGAGAGCGTGCTGGTCTCCGATGGCCAGACCCTGTGGTTCTATAACCCGTTCGTCGAGCAGGTGACGGCGACCTGGCTGAAGAACGCCACCGGCAATACGCCGTTTATGCTGATCACCCGCAATAATGCCAGCGACTGGAAACAGTACAACGTGAAGCAAAAGGGCGATGATTTCGAGCTGACGCCGAAGTCCGCCAGCGGCAACCTGAAGCAGTTCGCCATCAGCGTGACCAACAGCGGTACCATTCGTAGCTTCGCTGCGGTGGAGCAGGATGGTCAGCGCAGTTCCTACACGCTGAAAAGCCAACAGAACGTCGCCGCCGATCCGGCCAAATTCAAATTTACCCCACCGAAGGGGGTGACGCTGGACGACCAGCGCCAGTGAGGTGCAAGTGAGTAATAATCTGTCGCTCGATTTTTCCCAGAACGAGTTCCAGCCGTTGGCCGCGCGTATGCGGCCGACCACGCTGGCGCAGTATATCGGCCAGCAGCACCTGCTGGCCGCCGGCAAGCCGCTGCCGCGCGCCATCGAGGCCGGGCAGCTGCACTCGATGATTTTATGGGGGCCGCCGGGCACCGGGAAGACGACGCTGGCAGAGTTGATCGGCCGTTACGGTCAGGCGGATGTCGAACGGATCTCCGCCGTGACCTCCGGTATCAAGGAGATCCGCGAAGCGATCGAGCGGGCGCGGCAAAATCGCGACGCCGGCCGCCGCACCATCCTGTTCGTCGACGAAGTGCACCGCTTCAATAAGAGCCAGCAGGACGCTTTCCTGCCGCACATTGAAGACGGCACCATCACCTTTATCGGCGCCACCACCGAAAATCCGTCGTTCGAGCTGAACTCGGCGCTGTTGTCCCGCGCCCGCGTTTACCTGCTGAAGGCGCTGACCGCCGAAGATATCGGCCAGGTGCTGGATCAGGCGATGGGCGACAAGGCGCGCGGCTTTGGCAATCAGAACGTCGAACTGCCGGCGGAAACGCGCCGCCTGCTGTCGGAGCTGGTGGGCGGCGACGCGCGCCGGGCGCTGAACAGCCTGGAAATGATGGCGGACATGGCGGAGTTAGACGCCAAAGGCGTGCGGGTGCTGACACCGGAGCTGCTGAAAGAGGTGTCGGGCGAACGCAGCGCGCGCTTCGACAACAAGGGCGACCGCTATTACGACCTGATTTCCGCGCTGCATAAATCGGTGCGTGGCTCGGCGCCGGACGCCGCGCTGTACTGGTATGCGCGCATCATTACCGCCGGCGGCGATCCGCTTTATGTGGCCCGCCGCCTGCTGGCGATTGCCTCTGAAGACGTGGGTAACGCCGATCCGCGCGGCATGCAGGTGGCGATCGCCGCCTGGGATTGCTTCACCCGCGTGGGGCCGGCGGAGGGCGAGCGCGCCATCGCGCAGGCGATCGTTTATCTCGCCTGCGCGCCGAAGAGCAACGCGGTCTACACCGCGTTCAAGGCCGCCATGCGCGACGCCAAAGAGCAGGCCGATTATGACGTGCCGGAGCACCTGCGCAACGCGCCGACCAAGCTGATGAAGGAGATGGGGCTGGGGGCGGAGTACCGTTACGCCCACGACGAACCCAACGCCTACGCCGCCGGCGAGAACTATTTCCCGCCTGAAATGGCCCATACGCGCTACTATCAACCGACCTCGCGTGGGCTGGAAGGGAAAATCGGCGAAAAGTTGGCATGGCTGGCTGAGCAGGATCAAAATAGCCCGACAAAACGCTACCGCTAGCGAGGCCGTTGCGGTAAGGTTAGCGGGTATCACTCTTCTTTTATGCGGCTATAAATCAGCCGCATAGAACAACAACACTTCTTTCAATAACAACAAGCACAGGATTAGCATGCTCGATCCCAATCTGCTGCGTAATGAGCTAGACGCAGTCGCCGTCAAACTGGCTCGCCGAGGCTTTAAACTCGATCTGGATCTGCTGCGTTCGCAGGAAGAACGTCGCAAAGTTCTGCAGGTAGAAACTGAAACGCTGCAAGCGGAACGCAACTCCCGATCGAAATCCATCGGCGCGGCCAAAGCGCGTGGGGAAGACATCGAGCCGCTGCGTCGCGAAGTGAACGAGCTGGGTGACAAGCTGGATGCCGCCAAGGCGGCGCTGGATGCGCTGCAGAGCGAGATCCGCGATTACGCCCTGACGCTGCCTAACCTGCCGGACGACGCCGTGCCGGATGGTAAAGACGACAGCGAAAACCTGGAAGTGACCCGCTGGGGCGAACCGCGCCAGTACGACTTCGCGGTGCGCGATCACGTCGATCTGGGTGAAATGGCCGGCGGGCTGGATTTTGCCGCTGCGGTTAAGCTGACCGGTTCGCGCTTCGTGGTGATGAAAGGGCAAATCGCCCGCATGCACCGCGCGCTGTCCCAGTTCATGCTGGATCTGCACACCGAGCAGCACGGCTACCTGGAGGCCTACGTGCCTTACCTGGTCAACCACGCCACGCTGTACGGTACTGGCCAGCTGCCGAAGTTCGGCGAAGATCTGTTCCATACCCGTCCGCTGGAAGAAGAAGCCGACAGCAGCAACTATGCGCTGATCCCAACGGCGGAAGTGCCGCTGACCAACCTGGTGCGCGACGAGATCGTGGAAGAGGAATCTCTGCCGCTGAAAATGACCGCACACACGCCATGCTTCCGTGCGGAAGCCGGTTCTTACGGCCGTGACACCCGCGGTTTGATCCGCATGCACCAGTTCGACAAGGTCGAGATGGTGCAGATCGTTCGTCCGGAAGATTCGATGGATGCCCTGGAAGAGCTGACCGGCCACGCGGAAAAAGTGCTGCAGCTGCTGAACCTGCCTTACCGCAAGGTGCTGCTGTGCACCGGCGATATGGGCTTCGGCGCGTGCAAGACTTACGATCTGGAAGTGTGGCTGCCGGCGCAGGATACCTACCGCGAAATCTCGTCCTGCTCCAACATGTGGGACTTCCAGGCACGCCGCATGCAGGCGCGCTGCCGCAGCAAAGCCGACAAGAAGCCGCGTCTGGTTCACACCCTGAACGGCTCCGGCCTGGCGGTTGGCCGTACGCTGGTGGCGGTGCTGGAAAACTACCAGCAGGCCGACGGCCGCATTCAAGTACCTGAAGTGCTGCGTCCATATATGGGCGGCCTGGAATACATCGGCTAAACGACAAACCACGAAAAAAGCGCCTGCGGGCGCTTTTTTTATGCCGAGAGTTCAGCCCGTCGCCAGCGTATAAGCCTGTTGAATGTAGTCCGCCAGATGCTTGCTTTTCACCTCGTCGGGCGAGTGGAGCTTGATGTGCCGCCGATACTGGCCGTTGCCTTCGAGCTGGAGATAACGATCTTCCAATCGGTAGCCGTGGCCGAACTCCACCGTGACGTGGTGGCGATAGGCGAAAACGCCGCAGAAAAATTGGCTATGCGAGAACATGATGCCGCCGTATTTGACCGATTCGGTGACGCCGTTGCCGCTCGCCGCAGCGATCCGCCGCACCTGCTGCACAATAGCCAGCAGGTCACCTTGCGTACTGCCGATGTCCGCCAGCAGGGCCTCTACCGCCGCATCATTTGCCTGACTCATCTTGCCTCTTTGTCGTCAAATTCGCTCTGCGCTGAGCATAGCGCTTTTTCAGCCAGTTAGCCGGAAACAAATCGTGCGGTGGAATGATAAGAGGCGATTGACTTTTTTATCGCCAGTGGCATGATGCGCGCACTCTCATTGCGCGTTCGGTCACAATTTCACTATGTCCGCATACTCCCGCCCAGTGCTCTTATTGCTCTGCGGTCTCTTGCTGCTCACGGTATCCATTGCCGTTTTGAATACGCTCGTGCCTCTTTGGTTAACCCATGCTCAGCTGTCGACCTGGCAGGTGGGAATGGTCAGCTCCTCTTATTTCAGCGGCAACCTGTTGGGCACGCTGGTGGCGGGCAAACTGATCCAGCGCGTCGGCTTTACCCGCAGCTATCATCTTTCTTGTCTGGTGTTCGCCGCCGCGACCGCCGGCATGGTGCTGTCGATCGATTTTTGGAGCTGGCTGGGCTGGCGCTTCTTCGCCGGCGTCGGCTGCGCCTGGATTTGGGTGATCGTGGAAAGCGCGCTGTTGCGCAGCGGCAATCTCAGCAACCGCGGCCAGCTGCTGGCGGCCTATATGATTGTCTATTACCTCGGTACGGTGACCGGCCAATTGCTGTTGAGCATGACCTCGACGGAATTGCTGCACGTGGTGCCGTGGGTGACTGCCATCGTGATCAGCGCGATGTTGCCGATGCTGTTTGCGCGGGTCAACCGCCATGAAGACGAGCCGCAGCAGGCGGCGGTGTGGACAATGCTGAGACGCCGCAGCGCGCGCCTCGGCATCAATGGCTGCATCATTTCCGGCATCGTGCTCGGTTCGCTGTACGGCCTGATGCCGCTGTACCTCTCCCATCAGGGCATGAGCGACGCCAACGTCGGTTACTGGATGGCGCTGCTGGTCAGCTCAGGCATCGTCGGCCAGTGGCCGGTCGGGCGGCTGGCCGATCGTTACGGGCGCCTGCTGGTGCTGCGCATTCAGGTGTTCGTGGTGATCCTCGCCAGCGTAGCGATGCTCGGCAACTACGCCATGGCGCCTTCGCTGTTCATCCTCGGCTGCGCCGGCTTTACCCTGTACCCGGTGGCGATGTCCTGGGCCTGCGAGAAGGCGCTACCGCACGAGTTGGTGGCGATGAACCAGGCACTGCTGATGAGTTACACCATCGGCAGCCTGCTGGGCCCGTCGATGACGGCGCTGCTGATGCAAAACTACTCCGATCGCGTGCTGTTCGTGATGATCGCCGCCGTGGCGCTGGTTTACCTGCTGATGCTGCTGAAGAAGCAGAAGCCGGATCACCATCACACGCCGTTCGCCGCCGCCTGAGCATAAAAAAACCGGCTATGAGCCGGTTTTTCTTTGGCGCTGCGCCAATCAGTAAATGACTTTGTGGCCGTAGCTTTCCAGGATGCCTTTGACGCGATCCATGGTCTCGGCCTTCGGCGGATGAACGCCGTCCAGCTTGTACTCTTCCCCCATCGCCACCCATTTGTGCTTGCCCAGCTCGTGGTAGGGCAGCAGCTCGATTTTCTCGATGTTGGTCATGTCTTTGGTGAACTCGCCCAGCAGGTGCGCCGACTTATCGTCGTCTGACCAACCCGGCACCACCACATAGCGGATCCAGGTGCGCTGATTGCGTTTCGCCAGGTAGCGGGCGAATTCCAGCGTGCGGTGGTTGGAGACGCCGACCAGGTTCTGGTGGATCTCGTCATTCATCTGTTTCAGGTCCAGCATCACCAGATCGGTGGTGTCCAGCAGCTCGTCGATCACCGGATCGTAGCGGCGCACGAAGCCATTGGTGTCCAGGCAGGTATTGATGCCTTCGGCGTGGCAGGCGCGGAACCAGTCGCGCACGAATTCAGCCTGCAGGATCGCCTCGCCGCCGGACGCGGTCACGCCGCCGCCGGAGGCGTTCATGAAGTGGCGGTAGGCCACCGCGTCTTTCATCAGCTCTTCGACGGTCACTTCTTTGCCGCCGTGGGTATCCCAGGTGTCGCGGTTATGGCAATAGAGGCAGCGCATCAGGCAGCCCTGGAAGAAGACGATAAAGCGGATCCCGGGCCCGTCGACGGTGCCGCAGGATTCGAAGGAGTGGATGCGACCAGTTACTGACATTGCGGGGTTTTCTCCAATATTGACTGTCAAACGCAGTCTAAAAATAGGCGCGTGGCCGCCGGCCAGGTATCTGCGATGCAGTGGCGGGGTGAGCCCGCCACCGGGGGTAATGATGCCTGTCGGCCGGTCAGTTGCCGGATAACTGTTTTGCCGGCTATCCATTCAGTATAGATGTCCGGCAAAACAGACTCGTACAGAGTCAGGGGAGAGCGGTGGGAGAAAAGGGCCGGCAGAACCGGCCCCGACGTTGGCACCGGGCGGTTTCCCGCCCGGTTGGCGTATTACATCGTTTGAGTGAAGGTACGAGTAATGACGTCCTGCTGTTGCTCTTTGGTCAGCGAGTTGAAGCGCACGGCGTAACCGGAAACGCGGATGGTCAGCTGAGGGTATTTCTCAGGGTTTTCCATCGCATCCAGCAGCATTTCGCGGTTCATCACGTTGACGTTCAGGTGCTGGCCGCCTTCGATGGAGGCTTCATGGTGGAAGTAACCATCCATCAGGCCCGCCAGGTTGGCTTTACGCACGTCGTCGTCTTTACCCAGCGCGTTCGGCACGATGGAGAAGGTGTAGGAGATCCCGTCTTTCGCGTAGGCAAACGGCAGTTTGGCTACCGAGGTCAGGGAGGCTACTGCGCCTTTCTGGTCGCGGCCGTGCATCGGGTTGGCACCTGGGCCGAACGGTGCGCCTGCGCGGCGGCCATCCGGGGTGTTACCGGTTTTCTTACCGTACACCACGTTGGAGGTGATGGTCAGTACGGACTGGGTCGGTACCGCATTGCGGTAGGTGCGCAGTTTCTGAATTTTCTTCATGAAACGTTCCACCAGGTCGCAGGCGATGTCATCGACGCGGGCGTCGTTGTTACCGAACTGCGGATACTCGCCTTCTACTTTGAAGTCGATGGCCAGGCCGTCTTCGTCGCGAATGGTGGTGACTTTCGCGTACTTGATGGCAGACAGGGAGTCGGCCGCCACGGACAGACCGGCGATGCCGCAAGCCATGGTGCGATAAACGTCACGGTCATGCAGCGCCATCAGCGCAGCTTCGTAGCTGTACTTGTCGTGCATGTAGTGAATGATGTTCAGCGCGGTCACGTACTGCTTGGCCAGCCAATCCATAAAGTGGTCCATGCGCGCCATGACTTTGTCATAGTCCAGCACTTCGTCCATCATCGGCGCTTCTTTCGGGCCGACCTGCATTTTCAGTTTTTCGTCAACGCCGCCGTTGATGGCGTACAGCATGGTTTTCGCCAGGTTGGCGCGGGCGCCGAAGAACTGCATTTGTTTACCGACGATCATCGGGCTGACGCAGCAAGCGATGGCATAGTCATCGTTGTTGAAGTCAGGGCGCATCAGGTCGTCGTTTTCGTACTGAACGGAAGAGGTGTCGATGGACACTTTCGCTGCGAATTTCTTGAAGTTCAGCGGCAGCTTCTCAGACCACAGGATGGTCATGTTCGGCTCCGGAGACGGCCCCATGGTGTACAGGGTGTTCAGGAAGCGGAAGCTGTTTTTGGTGACCAGGGTACGGCCGTCGACGCCCATACCGGCCAGGGATTCCGTTGCCCAGATTGGGTCGCCGGAGAACAGCTCATCGTACTCAGGGGTACGCAGGAAACGCACCATACGCAGTTTCATCACCAGGTGGTCGATCAGTTCCTGCGCTTGTTCTTCGGTCAGTTTGCCCGCCTTAATGTCGCGCTCGATGAACACGTCGAGGAAGGTGGACACGCGGCCGAAGGACATGGCGGCGCCGTTCTGGGATTTTACCGCGGCCAGGTAGCCGAAGTAGGTCCACTGCACCGCTTCTTGCGCGCTGGTGGCCGGGCCGGAGATGTCGTAACCGTATTTGGCGGCCATCTCTTTGATCTGAGCCAGAGCGCGGTGCTGTTCAGCGATCTCTTCGCGCAGCTGGATGGTCATTTCCAGATCTTCGCCGTTTTCCAGTTTTTCCTGCAGCGATTTGAACTGGTTCAGTTTGTCGGCCATCAGGAAGTCGATCCCGTACAGCGCCACGCGGCGGTAGTCGCCGATGATGCGGCCACGGCCGTAGGCATCTGGCAGACCGGTCAGCACGCCGGATTTACGGCAGTTCAGGATGTCTTTGGTGTAAACGTCGAATACGCCCTGGTTGTGGGTTTTACGGTATTCGGTGAACACTTTTTTCAGCTGCGGATCCAGTTCGCGGCCGTACACTTTGCACGAACCTTCGACCATTTTGATGCCGCCGAACGGGATCAGCGCGCGTTTCAGAGGGGCGTCGGTCTGCAGACCTACGATGGTTTCCAGCTCTTTGGCGATGTAACCCGCGTCGTGAGAAATGATGGTTGAAGCAACGTTGGTGTCGAAATCAACCGGCGCGTGAGTGCGGTTTTCCAGTTTGATCCCTTCCATAACCTTGTCCCACAAGGTGGTGGTGGCTTGAGTTGCGCCAGCCAGGAAGGATTCGTCACCCTCATAAGGCGTGTAGTTTTTCTGGATGAAGTCACGAACGTTGACTTCATTCTGCCAGTCACCCTTGCTGAAACCTTCCCAAGCGTTGGCTAATTTCTCGTTAAGTTCGGTCATTGTACACCTACCTTTGATTGTGGATTTCTAACTCTGCGCGCGGTAACTCACAGCTTAGTGCTGTTCGCGGCCCCCGCGCAGATAAATTACCCAGTAAGTCAACCCAACCAGCAGACCGCCGCCGATGATGTTGCCGATGGTGACCGGAATCAGGTTGTCGATGATGAAATTGCTTACTGTCAGATGAGCGAATTGCTCAGGTACCGCCCCTACGGCTTGCCAGAACTCCGGCGTGGCGAAGTGTTTGACCACGATGCCCATAGGGATCATAAACATGTTGGCGATGCTGTGTTCGAAGCCGCTGGCGACAAACATCCCGACCGGCAGCACCATGGCGAGCATCTTGTCGGTCAGAGTGCGGCCGGAGTAGCTCATCCAGACCGCCAGGCAGACCATCAGGTTAGCCAGAATGCCGAGGCACACGGCTTCGATAAAGGTGTGATGCAGCTTGTGGTCTGCGGTTTGCAGGACATTCAGGCCCCACTGGCCGTTGGCGACCATATACTCGCCGGAGAACCAGATCAGCGCCACGAAGAACAGCGCGCCGACCAGATTGCCGAGATAAACGTTCAGCCAGTTGGCACCCAGCTGGCCCCAGCTGATGCGGCCGCTGGCCTTGGCGATGACGATAAGTACGGTAGAGGTGAACAGGTCAGCGCCCGACACCACCACCAGCATTAACCCGAGAGAGAAGCAGATGCCGCCGACCAGTTTCGCCAGCCCGAAAGGCACGCCGGCGGTGCCGGTGGTCGCCGTGATGTAGAAGACGAAGGCGATGGAAATGAAGACACCGGCGGTGATCGCCAAATAAAACGTTTTCAGCGGATGTTTGGTGGCTTTATACACGCCGGCATCTTCAGCGATTTTCGCCGTGGCCGCAGGTAAAATCAGATCGAAGGGGCTGTCAGTTTTCAAACTAACTCTCGCTCTTAAGGGTTAAAACAACGCAATGAGATACTAGCAAAGCAGTATAGGGGAAAATTTGATTTGGATCATAAGGCGGGGAAGTAGAGCGGCAAAATGGCGTGTTTTTTGTGTGGTTTTTATGGTTAATTTATTGATTTTTAAGTAAAAACATTTTTTTAATGTTTGCAAGATTTTTTGAATTCACCGGGTGGACGGCGTAGGGTAAAGTTAAATTTTTAGGCGTTTTGTCGCCGCGCAGCGCTGAAAGTTTAATTATCGGTTAATTATTATTTCACCGTCCGGCAACAATTGACGGTTTATTTATTTTTATGGTCGTTTAACCGCCAATTTTCCGGCGAGAAAATAAAAGCGAATGCGTTGAAATACACCGCAAAAATGAAAACGCCGCAGCGAAGTGCGGCGTTTGGCAGCAGGGGTACTCCCAAAGTGGCAGTACCCCCTGATGATGCTTAGGCCTTGGCCCAGTGGCGGCGTTTGGCCGCCTGCAGCTTCTCGTAGGCCGCCAGCAGCGCCTGATGGGCCGGCAACGCCTTCAGATCGGCATCGACGGCGAACAGCCCGTTGAAGCGCGCTTCACCGCTGATGGCGGCGGAGGCGGCGTCGACCGCTTCCTGGCCGTACATCTTCACGAACGCGGTGTAGTACTGCGCCGCTTCGCGTTCAGGCTCCTGCGCCAGCAGCAGCAGCGTTTGCAGACAGCGGTAGTAGTTGCTGCGCGCCGGGCTCAGCACCGAGGCGTTGAAGTCCTGCGTCCATTCGGTCCAGATCAGCGCCTGATCCAGATCGCCGCCCGCCAGCGCCAGCATCGACTTCAGCTCGCCCACGCGCAGGGTATGCCAGGCGTTGTCTTTGCCGCTGGCAATGCCCAGCAGTTCGCGTACGCGGGTGAAGTCGTCCAGCCCTTCGTCGTCCAACTGCTCGATCAGCGCCAGGTACTCTTCCGGCTCCCACTCGCTGCCCGGCAGCGCCAGCAGCGTATCGCGCAGGTGCGCGCCCATGCTGTTGTTGGCCAGCAGCAGGTCTTCCGCCGGATAAATGTCGGACATGCCCGGCACGATGATGCGGCAAGCGTAGACGCCCAGGTGCTCGTAGTCGGCGATGTACACTTCCGCGTCTTCTTTGTCGAAGATGCTCATCAGGGTGGCGAACTCTTCCTGCGTGCTGCCGCTGAAGTTCCAGTCAACGAACGGGTAATCGGCGTCCTGTTTGAACAGATCCCAGGAGATCAGGCCGCTGGAGTCGATGAAGTGCGTTTCCAGGTTGGTGTGTTCCGCCACTTCTTCGTCATCGAAGGTCGGTGCGGTGAACACGTCGAGATCTTTCAAGCTGCGGCCCTGCAGCAGTTCGGTTACCGTGCGCTCCAGTGCCACGCCGAAGTCCGGGTGCGCGCCGAACGAAGCGAAGCAGGTGCCGTTGGTCGGGTTGAACAGCACCACGCAAATGACCGGGTAGTTGCCGCCCAGCGAGGCGTCATAGGAGAGGATCGGGAAACCTTCCTCTTCCAGCTTGGCGATGGCTTCCACCACGCCCGGGTAACGGTTCAGCACGTCGTCCGGGATCGCCGGCAGGCTGATGGATTCGGCGATGATGCGGTTTTTCACATAGCGCTCGAACACTTCCGACAGGCCCTGCACGCGCGCTTCGTTGGCGGTGTTGCCAGCGGACATGCCGTTGGAAACATACAGGTTGCCGATGATGTTCATCGGGATGTACACGGTTTGCTGATCGGACTGACGGGTAAACGGCAGCGCACACACGCCGCGATCGGCGTTGCCGGATTGCAGATCGACAAGATCGCTGGCGCTCAGCTCTTGCTGCGGATCGTAGAAGGCGTGCAGGCGTTCGTCGAGGATGCCGGCCGGCAGCGCGTCGTCTTCAGGGATCGGGAACCATTTCTCATTCGGGTAGTGCACGAAATCGCCTTCGGCAATCTGCTTGCCCAGATAGAAATCGGCGAAGAAGTAGTTGGTGGACAGGCGCTCGAAATATTCACCCAGCGCGGAGGCCAGCGCGGCTTTTTTGCTGGCGCCTTTGCCGTTGGTGAAGCACAGCGGGCAATCGCGATCGCGAATGTGCACTGACCACACGTGCGGCACCGGGTTCAGCCAGGAGGCTTCTTCGATGTTGAAACCGAGATCGCTCAGTTTCTGCTGGAAACGGGCGATGGAGTCTTCCAGGGCGGCGTCTTTACCGGGGATAAAAGTTTGCGTCATTGTCTTCACTTTTTGCGCGTACTAAAAACGCGCAATGATACGGGGTTTTACGCTGGAGCTCCACGTATTCCTAAAGCGGCGGCAAAGTCACAGTTTTTTTAAGGATAAAGGCCATAATTCAGCGAGTTATCTGTCACGGAGAAATCTAATGAAATCAGTGAAACTCAGCGCGTTACCCCTCCTGTTGACCGGCTTCAGCGCCTCGGCGCTGGCGCTGCCCAACATCACTCTGCTGGCGACCGGCGGCACCATCGCCGGCGGCGGCGATTCGGCGACGAAATCCAACTATACGGCGGGCAAGCTGGGCGTCGAGGCGTTGGTCGATGCGGTGCCGGCGCTGAAAAACATCGCCAACGTGCAGGGGGAGCAGGTGGTGAACATCGGTTCGCAGGACATGAACGATCGGGTCTGGCTGACGTTGGCGAAGAAAATTGACGCCGACTGCGGCAAGACCGACGGCTTCGTCATCACCCACGGCACCGATACGCTGGAAGAGACGGCCTACTTCCTCGATCTGACGGTGAAGTGCGATAAGCCGGTGGTGCTGGTGGGGGCGATGCGGCCGGCGACGGCGATGAGCGCCGACGGCCCGTTCAACCTGTATAATGCGGTGGTGACGGCGGCGGATCCGCAATCGGCCAACCGCGGGGTGCTGGTGGCGATGAACGACACCGTGCTGGATGCGCGCGACGTCACCAAGACCAACACCACCGCCGTGCAGACCTTCCAGTCGCCAAACTACGGCCCGCTGGGGTATATCCACAACGGCAAGATCGATTACCAGCGCTCGCCGCAGCGTAAGCATACCCGGGATACGCCGTTCGACGTCAGCAAGCTGAACGAACTGCCGAAGGTCGGCATCGTCTACAACTATGCCAACGCCTCCGATGCGCCGGTCAAGGCGCTGATCGCCGAAGGCTATCAGGGCATCGTCAGCGCCGGGGTCGGCAACGGCAACCTGTATAAAACGGTGTTCGACACCCTGGCGACGGCGGCGCACAACGGTGTGGCGGTGGTGCGTTCATCGCGCGTGCCAACCGGCGCCACCACCGAAGATGCGGAAGTGGACGACGCCAAGTACGGCTTTGTTGCCGCCGGCACGCTGAATCCGCAAAAAGCGCGCATTTTGCTGCAGCTGGCGCTGACGCAAACCAAAGACGCGAAGCAAATCCAGCAGATGTTCAATCAGTACTGATCGTTTTCTCTTCTGCGGGGGCCGGCCGGGCTCTCGCAGCCATCTTGGCTGAATACAGCATAAAACACCGCGTTAACCCGATGAATTTCCCCATGTCGCAGGGTTTTATCGTCCAAACAATCGCGACGGCCGCAGAGCCTGTCATCACCCGGCGCGGCCGTTTGCCGCCGACGGGTGAATAAGCGTTGCAGCCATGGGGCGTGAGTGATAAAACCGATGGGTTGGTTAACGCGAGCGTTAACTTCGGGCGTCTTTTCGACAGGTCGCTTTTCTGCGGCGAACAGTGAATGTGGTGAGGGGAAATGACTCAGGTTTATAATTTTAGCTCTGGCCCGGCGATGCTGCCGGTGGAAGTGTTGCGTCGTGCGGAACAGGAACTGTGCAACTGGCACGGTTTGGGCACGTCAGTGATGGAGATCAGTCACCGCAGCAAAGAATTCATCGCCGTTGCCGAGCAGGCGGAACAGGATCTGCGCGATCTGCTGAAAGTCCCCTCCAACTATAAAGTGCTGTTTTGCCACGGCGGCGCCCGCGCGCAGTTCGCCGCGCTGCCACTGAACCTGCTGGGCGACAAGGCCACTGCCGACTATATCGACGGCGGCTATTGGGCGCACAGCGCCATCAAGGAAGCGGAAAAGTATTGCGCCCCGAACGTCATCGACGTGAAAACCCGTATCGACGGCCTGAGCGGCATCAAGCCGATGAAAGAGTGGCAGCTCAGCGACGACGCGGC
This sequence comes from Serratia sp. 2880STDY5682894, assembly GCF_001537385.1. Classification (NCBI taxonomy): domain Bacteria; kingdom Pseudomonadati; phylum Pseudomonadota; class Gammaproteobacteria; order Enterobacterales; family Yersiniaceae; genus Serratia; species Serratia sp. 2880STDY5682894. The sequence goes on from NZ_FCJA01000003.1 coordinate 461,585, forward strand.
TTATGTCCACTATTGCCCGAATGAGACCATCGACGGCGTGGCCATCGATGAAACGCCGGACTTCGGCGACAAGGTGGTAATCGGCGATTACTCCTCGACCATCCTGTCCCGCCCGCTCGACGTCAGCCGTTTCGGCGTGATTTACGCCGGCGCGCAGAAAAATATCGGCCCGGCCGGCCTGACGCTGGTGATCGTACGCGACGATCTGCTGGGTAAGGCGCGCAAAGAAGTGCCGTCGATCCTCGACTACACCGTGCTGGCCGAAAACGACTCGATGTTCAACACCCCGCCAACCTTCGCCTGGTACCTGTCCGGGCTGGTGTTCAAATGGCTGAAAGAGCAGGGTGGCCTGGTGGAGATGCAAAAACGCAATCAGGCCAAGGCCGAACTGCTGTACGCGACCATCGATAAATCCGACTTTTACCGCAGCCAGGTGGCGATCGCCAACCGTTCCTGGATGAACGTGCCGTTCCAGCTGGCCGATGCGGCGCTGGACAAGGTGTTCCTCAGCGAAGCCGAAGCCATCGGCCTGCAGGCGCTGAAAGGCCACCGGGTAGTTGGCGGGATGCGCGCTTCTATTTACAATGCCATGCCGCTGGCCGGCGTGCAGGCGCTGACCGACTTCATGGCCGACTTCGAACGTCGTCACGGTTGATTCCGTCAACCCGCCCGACGCGGGCTGCTCAGGCTGTTGTCCTTTTGCATTAAAGCGGCTCCGGCATTATTCCGGAGCCGTTTCGTTTATCAGAATTGGAGAGTTTTGTTCACATGGTGGATTCCCTGACGTTACACCCGGTCGCCCTGGTCAATGGCACCGTCAACTTACCCGGCTCCAAGAGCGTTTCTAACCGCGCTCTGCTGCTGGCGGCGCTGGCGAAAGGAACGACCCGGCTGACCAACCTGCTGGACAGCGACGACGTGCGTCATATGCTGAACGCGCTGCAGGCGTTGGGCGTGAACTATCAGCTTTCCGCCGATCGCACCGTGTGCGAAGTGACTGGCGTGGCCGGGCCGCTGGTGGCCGGCCAGCCGCTGGAACTGTTCCTCGGCAACGCCGGGACGGCGATGCGCCCATTGGCGGCGGCGCTGTGCCTCGGCGAAGGCGACGTGGTGTTGACCGGCGAACCGCGCATGAAAGAGCGCCCGATCGGCCATTTGGTGGACGCGTTGCGCCAGGGCGGGGCGCAGATTGATTACCTCGAGCAGACCGATTACCCGCCGATTCGCCTGCGCGGCGGCTTCCAGGGCGGCGACGTCACCGTTGACGGCAGTGTCTCCAGCCAGTTCCTGACCGCGTTGCTGATGACCGCGCCGCTGGCGCCGCAGGATACGCAGATCCACATCAAGGGCGAGCTGGTTTCCAAGCCGTACATCGACATCACGCTGCATCTGATGCGCACCTTCGGCGTATCGGTGAGCCACGACAACTACCGGGTGTTCCATATCCAGGGGCGTCAGACGTATATCGCGCCGGGCGATTACCTGGTTGAGGGCGACGCTTCTTCCGCCTCTTACTTCCTGGCGGCGGCGGCTATCAAGGGCGGCACCGTGCGCGTGACCGGCATCGGCCGCAAAAGCGTGCAGGGCGACACCAAGTTTGCCGACGTGCTGGAGAAAATGGGCGCGCGCATTACCTGGGGCGACGATTTCATCGAATGCAGCCGCGGTGAACTGCGCGGCATCGACATGGACATGAACCACATTCCGGACGCGGCGATGACCATCGCCACCGCGGCGCTGTTTGCCGAGGGGCCGACCACCATCCGCAATATCTACAACTGGCGGGTGAAGGAGACCGACCGCCTGGCGGCGATGGCCACCGAGCTGCGTAAAGTGGGGGCGGAAGTGGACGAAGGCGAAGACTACATTCACGTCGTGCCGCCGGCCAAACTGCAGTTTGCCGAGATTGGCACCTACAACGATCACCGCATGGCGATGTGTTTCTCGCTGGTGGCGCTGTCGGATACTCCGGTCACCATTCTCGATCCGAAATGCACCGCGAAAACCTTCCCGGACTATTTCGAACAGCTGGCGCGCATCAGCCAGCCGGCGTAACCCGTCAAACCGTTTATTTTAAGGCCCCTTTGTGGGCCTTTATCATTTTTAACCTTTGGCGACCGGCGTTTCTTCTATACTTTTTCGCGGTTGTGCGCTTATTTTCAACAACCGGACAGTTCCAGGGTAACAGATCGCCGTAGGGCAGCGTATAATACGCCACCGTATTTGCCCCTGATTGGGCAGGTGACAGAGAGTGCGGCGCGCGGGCCTTGAGCCGAAGCGCACCGTGTCTCTGTGAGGTTTTCTACCTGAAGGAGAGAGAAATGACGGCTACAGCCCCGGTGATAACCGTTGATGGACCAAGTGGCGCAGGCAAAGGCACGCTGTGTAAAGCGTTGGCCGAGTCCCTTGGTTGGCGTTTGCTGGACTCCGGCGCGATCTATCGCGTGCTGGCGCTGGCGGCGTTGCATCATCAGGTGGATATCACTTCTGAGGAAGCGCTGGTTCCGCTGGCCGCACATCTCGATGTTCGCTTCGTTGCCCAGGACGGCAAGCTGCAGGTGATTTTGGAAGGTGAGGACGTCAGCAATGAGATCCGCACCGAAACCGTCGGCAACACCGCGTCGCAAGCGGCGGCGTTTCCGCGCGTGCGCGAGGCGCTGCTGCGCCGCCAGCGTGCATTCCGCGAGGCGCCCGGCCTGATTGCCGATGGCCGCGACATGGGCACGGTGGTGTTCCCGGACGCACCGGTCAAGATTTTCCTCGACGCCAGCTCGGAGGAGCGCGCGCACCGCCGCATGCTGCAGTTGCAGGAGAAGGGCTTTAATGTTAACTTTGAACGTCTTTTAGCCGAGATAAAGGAACGGGACGACCGTGACCGTAATCGGCCTATCGCGCCTCTGGTGCCCGCTTCTGACGCCCTCGTGCTGGATTCTACCAGCATGTCGATCGAAGAAGTGATCCGGCAGGCGTTGACGTATGCACAGAAAGTGTTGGCGTTGCCGCAGCAATAAGCGCGGCGGCGCTATTGGCTTTTTGTCATATTTGTCATAGCGGTATCGCAATATATCGGGTAAAATTTTACCCCTGTAACCTTAAACCCTGTCGGCATGGAGCCAATGGCGGGGTATGTGAAACAACCCCATTCGGCGGGACGCTAAATGGACGTTAAACTAAAGAACCCTGAAGATTAACAACATGACTGAATCTTTCGCTCAACTCTTTGAAGAATCCTTAAAAGAAATCGAAACCCGCCCGGGTTCCATCGTTCGTGGCGTCGTTGTTGCTATCGACAAAGATATCGTACTGGTTGACGCCGGTCTGAAATCTGAGTCTGCCATCCCGGCTGAGCAATTCAAAAACGCCCAGGGCGAGCTGGAAATCCAGGTTGGTGACGAAGTTGACGTTGCTCTGGATGCTGTTGAAGACGGCTTCGGTGAAACCCTGCTGTCCCGTGAGAAAGCTAAGCGTCACGAAGCTTGGATCACGCTGGAAAAAGCATACGAAGAAGCTGAGACTGTAACCGGTGTTATCAACGGCAAAGTGAAGGGTGGCTTCACCGTCGAGCTGAACGGCATCCGCGCGTTCCTGCCAGGTTCCCTGGTTGACGTGCGTCCGGTACGTGACACTCTGCACCTGGAAGGCAAAGAGCTTGAGTTCAAAGTCATCAAGCTGGATCAGAAGCGCAACAACGTTGTCGTTTCTCGCCGTGCGGTTATCGAATCCGAGAACAGCGCTGAGCGCGATCAACTGCTGGAAAACCTGCAGGAAGGCATGGAAGTTAAAGGTATCGTTAAGAACCTCACTGACTACGGTGCATTCGTTGATCTGGGCGGCGTAGACGGCCTGCTGCACATCACTGACATGGCTTGGAAACGCGTTAAGCACCCAAGCGAAATCGTCAATGTTGGCGATGAAATCACTGTTAAAGTGCTGAAGTTCGACCGCGAGCGTACTCGTGTATCCCTGGGCCTGAAACAGCTGGGCGAAGATCCATGGGTTGCTATCGCGAAACGTTACCCAGAAGGCACCAAGCTGACTGGTCGTGTAACCAACCTGACTGATTACGGCTGCTTCGTAGAAATCGAAGAAGGCGTTGAAGGTCTGGTACACGTTTCTGAAATGGATTGGACCAACAAAAACATCCATCCGTCCAAAGTTGTTAACGTGGGCGACGTAGTGGAAGTGATGGTTCTGGACATCGATGAAGAGCGTCGTCGTATCTCCCTGGGCCTGAAGCAGTGCAAATCCAACCCATGGCAGCAGTTCGCAGAAACCCACAACAAGGGCGACCGCGTTGAAGGTAAAATCAAGTCTATCACTGACTTCGGTATCTTCATCGGCCTGGACGGCGGCATCGACGGCCTGGTTCACCTGTCTGACATCTCCTGGAACGTTGCAGGCGAAGAAGCAGTACGTGAATACAAGAAAGGCGACGAAATCGCAGCGGTTGTTCTGCAAGTTGACGCAGAGCGCGAGCGTATCTCCCTGGGCGTGAAGCAGCTGGCTGAAGACCCGTTCAATAACTACCTGTCTATGAACAAGAAAGGTGCTATTGTTACTGGTAAAGTCACTGCAGTTGACGCCAAAGGTGCTACAGTTGAATTGGCAGGCGGCGTAGAAGGTTACCTGCGTGCATCTGAAGCCTCTCGCGACCGCATTGAAGATGCAACTCTGGTTCTGAACGTAGGTGACGAAGTTGAAGCTAAATTCACCGGCGTTGACCGTAAGAACCGCGTTGTAAGCCTGTCCGTACGTGCTAAGGACGAAGCTGACGAGAAAGACGCCATCGCAACTGTTAACAACAAACAGGAAGAAGGCAACTTCTCTAACGCAATGGCTGAAGCTTTCAAAGCGGCTAAAGGCGAGTAATGACGGGGGGCGGTTTCTGACCGCCCCGATACGGTAGTTTAGCTGCAAAGCTTGGAGGTACTATGACCAAGTCTGAACTTATTGAAAGACTTGCTGGCCAGCAATCTCATATTCCGGCGAAGGCCGTTGAGGATGCAGTGAAAGAGATGCTTGAGCACATGGCCGCAACGCTGGCCGAGGGCGAACGCATTGAGATCCGCGGATTCGGCAGTTTTTCTCTTCACTACCGTGCCCCGCGTGTAGGCCGCAACCCGAAAACCGGTGACAAAGTTGAGCTGGACGGCAAGTACGTTCCTCACTTCAAACCCGGCAAAGAGTTGCGTGACCGCGCCAATATCTATGGCTAGTCGCTGACTGCTCATAGCGTTGTTGCTTGTAAAGAATATAAAACGGTGCCTTTAAGGCGCCGTTTTTTTTCGCCTGCGATTCTCCATGACACGCAAGTGAATTGCGTACTGCGCCGCATTTGCGGTGTGGCTGCTGCATAGGCCTCTCTTATCCTGCCATGCTCACCGCATCTTCGTTAAAGCCCGCTGGCGGCGACATATCGCCTCAACGATCCTGCTTGCTTGCCGTGACGCGTTTTTGCTCATGGTGGAGCCGATGGGAGAAGAGCGATCAAAATTTCGCTGGATCTGGCGATATTCGCCGTTATCTGCGGCATTCTGCCGCTGCTGGTTTTACCGCGGTTGCCAGAGCCATGGCTGTTGTGGCCGATGCTGTTTGTCGCCTGTTTACTGCTGCGCACCCGTTGGCCGATCTGCCGTTATTTGGCCTGTCTGGGTTTGGGATTCATATGGGCGGTTTTCAACGCCGGAAGCCTGCTTGGGCAAATGGAGCGCCTAAGCCGCATGCCGGATGTAACGGCGGTGGCGCAGGTGAGCAGTGTCGCACTGGAGCCTGCCGCCAGTAAGCAGACGCTGATGCGCATCGAGCGAGTCGACGGCCATTGGTTGGTGCCTGCGCTGGCGTTTACTACGACGTGGGCCCCAGAACGGCAGCGGCTGTGCGCCGGGCAGCGTTGGCAGTTGAAACTGCGTTTACGGCCGGTGCACGGCAAGCTCAATGAAGGCGGCTTTGACAGCCAGCGTTGGGCGATCGCGCAGCGCCAACCTTTGACCGCGCAGGTCAGGCAGGCTCGTTTGCTGGATGGCGATTGCGGCCTGCGCCAGCGCATAATCAGCCATGCGGAAACCAACATCGGTGAATTGCGTTACAAGGCGGTGTTGCTGGCGCTGGCGTTTGGGGAACGCACCGCACTGGAACAGGCTTTGCGCACGCTGATGCTGAAAACCGGCATTGCGCACCTGATGGCTATTTCGGGGCTACATGTGGCGATGGTCGCCATTTTGTTTTGGGCGGTGCTGCGTGCGCTGCAGTTTTTTCTTCCCGCCCATCTGATTGGTTATCGCTTTCCGCTGGTCGCGGGCTGGGTGGCGACGCTGATCTATGTCTGGTTGGTGGGCGCCCAGCCACCGGCGGTACGCACCGCGCTGGCGATGACGCTGTGGATGCTGCTGCGCTTGCGCGGCGTTCATTGTTCTTCCTGGCAAGTGTGGCTGTGGTGCGTCGGGCTGATTTTGTTGTGCGATCCGCTGGCGGTATTGTCAGACAGTTTTTGGCTGTCGGTGCTGGCAGTAGGGTGTTTGATTTTTTGGTTCGAATGGGCGCCGCTCGGCGAGCGATTTCGTTCCGCCTGGTATTGGGCGCCGGTACGCTGGCTGCATATTCAGCTGGGCATGACGCTGCTGTTGGTGCCGATGCAGGTCGCGCTGTTTTTAGGCCTGACGCTGACCTCGTTGCCGGCCAATCTCTGGGCGGTGCCCATCGTCTCATTGGTGACGGTGCCGTTGATTTTGCTGGCGGTGATTGGCGGCGTCTTCCCCTCGCTAAGTTACGGGCTTTGGTGGTTGGCCGATTTCACGTTGAGCGGGGTGTTTGTGCCGCTGCATTACCTGCAGCGCGGTTGGGTGGATTTGGGGGCTGCCTCGCTGCTGGCCAGCATAGCGGGATGGCTTATCGTTATCTGTTGGCGCTTTCATTGGTGGTGGCGCTATGCGCCGGGCCTGGCGACGATCGCGATATGCTGCGTGCTGTGGCGAGGAAAAGAGCCGGGATACCGCTGGCGCGTCGATATGCTCGATGTCGGGCACGGCCTGGCGATGGTGATAGAGCAAAACGGCAAAGGCATATTGTATGACACCGGCGATCGTTGGCCTGCAGGCAGCGCCGCCGAGCGGCATGTTTTGCCGATGCTGAACTGGCGGGGCATTGAACTGGAACAGATCATCATCAGCCATGCTCATCTCGATCATATCGGCGGGCTGTCGACGGTACAGAGTGCGTTTCCACAGGCGACGGTGCGCAGCCCGATACGCGGGGAGGGGCACTTGCCCTGCGTCGCCGGAGAGCGTTGGCGATGGCAGTCGTTGCAATTCGAGGTGTTGTGGCCGCCGAAAACGCTCAAAAGGCCGGTCAATGACGACTCCTGTGTGATTCGCATCGACGACGGGAAATACAGCCTGCTGCTTACCGGCGACGCGGAAAAGAAGGCGGAGGCACAGCTGATTCGATTGCGCCGCGACCGTTTGGCGGCCACGGTATTGCAGGTGGGGCACCATGGCAGCAGAACGTCTTCGACGCCGCCGTTTCTGCGCGCGGTCAATCCTGAGGTGGCGCTGGCGTCAGCATCTCGTTACAACAAATGGCGATTGCCGGCGCGTAAAGTGGTCGCCAGATACCGGGCAAATGGCATTACATGGCGTGATACGACGCGCTCCGGCCAGTTATCGGTACTTTTTTTCGACAACGATTGGCAAATTAAAGGCTTTCGCGAACAATTAATGCCCCGTTGGTACCATCAGCGGTTTGGCGTAGAGGGTGATAATGAGTAAAATAGGCCGCTATTTCTTCCGATGCTGGTATTTGCATGATGAATGATAAAGATCTCTCGACCTGGCAGACGTTCCGTCGACTCTGGCCGATGATCACTCCTTTTAAGACCGGGCTGATTGTGGCCGCCATTGCGTTGATTATGAACGCAGCGGGGGACACGCTGATGCTGTCTCTGCTTAAACCGCTATTGGACGATGGGTTTGGAAAAACCGACAGCAGCGTGCTGGTGTGGATGCCGCTGGCGGTGATTGCGCTGATGCTGATGCGTGGCGTGACCAGCTTTGTTTCAAGCTACTGCATTTCCTGGGTTTCCGGCATGGTGGTGATGCAGATGCGCCGCCGCCTGTTTGGCCACATGATGAGAATGCCGGTGGCCTTCTTCGATCAGCAGTCTACCGGGACGCTGTTGTCGCGCATTACCTATGACTCCGAGCAGGTGGCTTCCTCCTCTTCCAGCGCCCTGGTGACCGTGGTGCGTGAAGGGGCCTCGATCATTGGCCTGTTCATCATGATGTTCTACTACAGCTGGCAGCTGTCGGTGATCCTGATCGTGCTGGCGCCGATCGTCTCCATCGCCATTCGCCTGGTGTCCAAGCGTTTCCGCAACATCAGTAAGAACATGCAGAACACCATGGGACAGGTGACCACCAGCGCCGAGCAGATGCTGAAAGGCCATAAAGAAGTGCTGATCTTCGGTGGCCAGCAGGTGGAAACCGAGCGCTTTAACTCGGTCAGCAACCGCATGCGTCAACAGGGCATGAAACTGGTCTCCGCGTCTTCGATTTCCGATCCGATCATTCAGCTGATCGCTTCGCTGGCGCTGGCGTTCGTGCTGTTTGCCGCCAGCTTCCCAAGCGTGATGTCAACCCTGACCGCCGGTACCATTACCGTGGTGTTCTCGTCGATGATCGCGCTGATGCGCCCGCTGAAGTCGCTGACCAACGTCAATGCCCAGTTCCAACGCGGGATGGCGGCATGCCAGACGCTGTTCTCCATTTTGGATATGGAACAGGAAAAAGACACCGGCACCCGCGAAGTGAAGCGTGCGAAAGGCGATATCGAATTCCGCAACGTCACCTTCTACTACCCGTCCAAGGAAACGCCGGCGCTGCGTGATATCAACCTGAAAATCGCCGAAGGCAAGACCGTCGCATTGGTGGGCCGTTCCGGTTCGGGCAAATCCACCATCGCCAACCTGTTGACGCGTTTCTACGATATCCAGGAAGGCGAAATCCTGATGGACGGCCACGATCTGCGTGAATATACCCTGGCCTCACTGCGTAATCAGGTGGCGCTGGTCTCGCAAAACGTGCACCTGTTCAACGACACCATCGCCAACAACATCGCCTATGCGCGCGAGAGCGAATACAGCCGCGAGCAGATTGAGAAAGCGGCCGAAATGGCGTACGCGATGGACTTCATCAACAAGATGGAGAACGGCCTGGATACGGTGATCGGTGAGAACGGTGTAATGCTATCCGGCGGCCAACGTCAGCGTATCGCCATCGCGCGTGCGTTACTGCGCGACTGCCCGATCCTGATCCTGGATGAGGCGACTTCTGCGCTGGATACCGAGTCCGAACGTGCCATCCAGGCTGCGCTGGACGAGTTGCAGAAAGACCGTACTTCGCTGGTGATCGCGCACCGTCTGTCGACGATTGAGAAGGCGGACGAGATCCTGGTGGTGGAGGACGGCCGCATCGTCGAACGCGGCGAGCACGCCGAATTGCTTGAACGGCAGGGCGCCTATGCGCAGCTGCACCGCATGCAGTTTGGTCAATAATGATTGAGCGCATCTGGTCCGGCGGTTCGCTGCTTTATCTGGCGCTGCTGCCGCTCTCCTGGCTGTATGGCCTGCTCAGTTGGCTGATTCGCCTCAGCTATCGCTGTGGCCTGCGCAAAAGCTGGCGCGCGCCGGTGCCGGTGGTGGTGGTGGGCAACCTCACCGCTGGCGGCAACGGCAAAACGCCGATGGTGATCTGGCTGGTGGAACACCTGCAGCAGCGGGGCTATCGCGTTGGCGTGGTTTCGCGCGGCTACGGCGGCAAGTCGGCGGTCTATCCCCTGGTGCTCAATCAGAATACCTCGACCCGCGAGGCGGGGGATGAGCCGGTGCTGATTTATCAGCGCACCGGCGCGCCCGTGGCGATCGCGCCCAAGCGAGCCGAGGCGGTACAGGCCTTGCTGCAACAACAGCCGCTGGATGCGATCATCACCGACGACGGCTTGCAGCACTATGCCTTACAGCGTGACTTCGAGCTGGTGGTCATCGACGGCGTGCGCCGTTTCGGCAATGGCTGGTGGTTACCGGCCGGGCCGATGCGCGAGCGTGCCGCGCGGCTTGGCAGCGTCGATGCGCGCGTCGCCAATGGCGGCGTGGCGCAGGCGGGGGAGATTGCCATGCGCCTCCAGGCGCGTGACGCGGTGAACCTGCTGAGCGGTGAACGTCGCCCGGCGGCCGAGCTGCCGCGCGTGGTGGCGATGGCGGGCATCGGTCATCCGCCGCGTTTCTTCGCGACGTTGGAAAAGCTGAACGTCGAGGTGGTGCAGGAAGTGGCGTTTGCCGATCATCAGGAATATCAGCAGCCGCAGCTGACGGCGCTGGTTGCAGCCGATCAAACGCTGCTGATGACGGAGAAGGACGCGGTGAAGTGCCGCGCCTTTGCCCAGCCTAATTGGTGGTATTTACCGGTTGATGCGGTGCTACCGTCCGCTCAGGCTGAGCAACTGCTGCAGGGTATCGAATCTCTGCTGACCAAGTAACCTCAGGATGCCAGCGTGACAAGCCCCAGGGCTTGCGCGCAGGCCTCCAGCGAACGCTGCTGGGTTTGCTGATACAGCGCCAGCTCGTCGATCACCTCACTGCCCAACGCTTGTTCAAACGCAGCCCGGCTGGAAGCGGCATTGTACTGCGCGTGGCGGCTGTCCCCCAGATTTGACTGGAAAATCCCCGCTGCGCTGACCGGCAGAAAATCTTCATACACCAGCGGCTGGAAGCGAACGTGTTCTTTCTCGATCAGTTGCTCCAGGGTACTGTGCTTATCCAGCGACTCTTTGGCCGCCAGGCCGCATTCGGTCGGGAAATAGCGGAACCAGGCCAGCTGTTGCTCGCGCAGCGTGGCGTAATCATCCGGAAACGCCCGGAAGTTTTCCTCCAGCAGTTGATAGTAGCGCTCGGCGTTCTTCTCGCTTGGCGGTGCCTGCAGTGCATCGTTGGTCGCCTGCAGCAGGCGGTCGTAGAGGGCGCGCCCTTTAGGCGTCAGTGCCACGCCGCGCTGTTCGATCTCGCCGAAGCGCGCGGTATGGTGGCCGGCGATGGCGTGGCCGTCGTGCTCAACGAAATCGACGCTTTCTTCCAACGCCTTGAAGCTGGTCTGGCGCAGCAGGATTGCACGGCGGCGGCGCGGCGGGCCCTCGATGACCGCTTTGGGCGTAATGCCGCGGCCGGGCATCGCCTGTTGAACGCGATCGATATCCAGCGTGCGCGGCGTCAGGTGGTTGATATGCGGCCCTTTAAACGCTACGACGTCGGCGATCAGGCGATGCTGATCGTGCAACTGCCGGTATTCTTCGGCGCTGACCGTCGCCTGATTGTGCCAGCGGAAGGTCTCCAGCGCTTGTTCGACAAACTCTTGCGCCTGCGCTGCATTCAATCCGCCTTGCGCTTCCTGCAGCGCGATCAGTTCCAACGCGCGATCGGTAAAGATGCGGCGGCGCGCCAGCAAGCGCTCGGCCAGCTCACGCAGCGCGGGATCTTCTATCAGTTCCAGGCGCAGCAGGGAGGTGAACACGCGGAAAGGACTGATCTGCAGCGCGTCTTCATGTACGGCGCGAAAAGCGGTAGAGTGCACCGGAACGCCCGCTACCGACAGGTCATAGTAACCGACCGGCGCCATGCCCATCACCCGGAACAGGCGGCGCAGGGTGGCCAGCTCATCCGCGGTGCCGACCCGGATCGCGCCGTGGCGCTCCATGGCGAGGCGCTCTATCTCGCCGGTGATTTGCAACTGATGAGCCAGTGCGGCGTCTTCGCGCAGAACCTGTCGATTGGTTTCCGCCACCAACTCCAGCAGATCGCCGTACAGCGGTACCTCCTTTTGGTACATGTCCGACATCGCGTGGGAGAATCTGGCGCGGATTTCATTAGGTGAAACGAACTGCTGGGCGGTCATGCGCATAGCTCCTTGATTCAGCATAATCTGAAAAATCGTGTTTTTAGCGGCAAAAGTGCTGGCGAAAAAGCCGTCTGCCTTGTTTTCCCCTCAAGTTTAGCCATCTGATTTGGGATTTGTTATAGAGGCGCCAAGCATATTAGAGTTTTATGCGTTAGCTCTCATTTGCAGCGCACAGACGGACAAATGATGCGCCGGCCTGGGGGAAGAGGCGGTGGATGGGCTGCGAAGAACGGTAAATTAATTCATGTGTATTCAGGGGGATAAAAATAAATTCGGCGTAATGGCGAATTTAATGCAATAAACCTCTTGTGCATTCACCAGATTTATGAGTAAATGCAAGTCGGCCTGTAATCCAGACCTATTTATGTTCGAGTTTAGAGTTAAGCAGTTCCTCCAAAAACGTTATCATCCGATTCCGCTTCAAAGACGAACCTTCTAAGTACCTCCCATAAGTAATGTTTCTGAAATGGCCCCAATTGCCTCTTATGGCAGGTTTTGTAAATATATTTAAAGGTAAATGTAATGTCTAAGAAGACTGGTCAGGTTAAGTGGTTCAACGAAAGCAAAGGTTTTGGTTTCATTGAGCAGAACGACGGCGGCAAAGATGTATTCGTACACTTCTCCGCAATCATGACCGACGGTTTCAAGACCCTGGCTGAAGGCCAGCGCGTCGAGTACACCATCCAGGACAGCCCGCGCGGGCCGGCTGCCGCCAACGTAGTTGCTCTGTAAGAATACAGGGAACGCGTATAAGAGATCTTAATACAACCATGGTGACGCTTTAGCGCCGAGTCATGCGGAAGATATTAAGTTCAACAAGCCCGCCTTAGTGCGGGTTTTTTATTTTTTTGCTCACGAGAGGTTTGTTACGAAAAACTTTAGGATGGGCTGGTAGCGTCCAGACAATATAAAAAAAGACGTTGTCAAGGATGCTCAAGTAAAAGGATATAAGTTATGTTTAAAAATACTGTGTTAAAAATGGGCCGCGTGAAATGGTTTAATCAGGCCGAAGGCTATGGTTTTATTTCACCGGTAGATGGCAGCGACGAAATCTATGTCAATCGCAACGCTATCGCCAACACCAAAAATAAGTCGTTGAACGAAGGTCAGAACGTTGAGTTCTCGATCTATCGCAGCTCGCATGGGCTGTCCGCGGCAGACGTTATCGCGTTCTGATCGCACCCTCCTTCCTCGCCAGTGCCGGTGTCGCCACCCGCAAGCACTGGCGAAGATAAATCCCTCGATATCCACTATTATCAGGCCACTGCCTACTTGCCACGGATATCAGGATGACCACCCCGATAATTTCCCTTACCGCCGCTCGCGCGCTGCACCTTGCCGCCCAGGGGCTGCTTTCTCCGCTTAAACGCCAGGCTAAGCCCGATGACGTCGTGAGCGCGATCCAGCGCATGGGGCTGTTACAAATCGATACCATTAGCGTCGTCGCCCGCAGCCCGTATCTGGTGCTGTTCAGCCGTTTGGGCGCCTATCAGTCGGAATGGCTGGAGCAGGCGCTTGCCGGCCGCAAGCTGTTCGAATATTGGGCGCACGAAGCCTGTTTCCTGCCGATTGAGGATTTTGGTTTGCTGCGGCACCGCATGCTGGCGCCTCATGATATGGGCTGGAAATATTCCGCCGACTGGGTGCAGCAGCACCAGGCGGCGATGGACAGCCTGCTGCGGCACATCGAACAACAGGGGCCGGTGCGCTCCGCCGATTTCAGCGCCGAGAAAAAGGGCAACAGCGGATGGTGGGACTGGAAACCGGAGAAACGACACCTGGAGATCCTGTTTACCGCCGGCAAGCTGATGGTAGCCGAACGCCGCAACTTCCACCGGGTTTACGATCTGACCGAAAGGTTGCTGCCGGCCTGGGACGATGCGCGTCATACGCTGCCTGCGGAGCGGGCGCGCAGGCAGATGCTGCGCCGCACCTGCCGCTATCTGGGTATCTTTCGCGCTGAATGGTTGGCAGATTACTATCGGCTGAAACGCGTGGCGCCAAAAGCCTTGCTGGCAGAGCTGCAGGAGCAGGGGGAGATTACGCCCGTACAGGTAGAGGGGCTGGAAGGGCCGTTCTATGTGCATGAATCTCTGGCGGAACTGCTGCCGCTGGCGGAACAGAGCAAACTCAAATCGACGGTCACCAGCCTGTTGTCCCCCTTTGATCCGGTAGTTTGGGATCGGCGGCGGGCGCTGGAGTTGTTCAACTTTGACTATCGGCTGGAGTGTTATACGCCGAAAGAAAAACGTCGCTATGGGTACTTCACCCTGCCGGTGCTGCACCGCGGTGAGCTGGTGGGGCGCATTGACGCCAAGGCGCACCGTCGCCAGGGGGTGTTCGAGATCATCAGTTTCCATGCGGAGCCGCAGGTGCGCTTCGGCAAACAGCGGGCGCAGGATATCCGGCAGGCCATCGCGCGTACGGCCAAATGGCACGGTGCGCAACGCGTCGCGCTGGGCGACATTCCGGCGGCGTTGGCCGCTGAATGGGGGGCCGGCTGGGAAGTGGAATAACGAACGACGCCGTCGGTGGGTAAAACGAAGTTCAGCGCCGCTCGTTACAAAGGGGCTCAGTGGCTGAAGTTAGCGAACAGAGCGATGATTTTATGCAGACGTTTGATCACGTATCACGGCCTTTTTGTGATTTGTATCACAAAATTCTACGCTGGGATGCGCCCCAGTTCAAGCTGTTGCCCCCGCGCGATGAGGAAATATCGGTGGGTTGGCGCCACCGGTGATTAACCTGAGGCCGGGCGTTATGCTATCCTCACAGCCTTTCCCAGATGACCTATCCCCTTACGGAGGATGCATGGACCACCGTTTACTCGAAATCGTTGCCTGCCCGGTATGCAACGGCAAACTCTATTTCAATAAAGAAAACCAGGAACTGGTGTGCAAAGCGGACGGGTTGGCTTACCCGCTGCGCGACGGCATTCCGGTGCTGTTGGAAAATGAAGCGCGTGCGCTGTCGCTGGATGAGAAACACGCATGAGTTTTATCGCTATTATTCCCGCCCGCTACGCCTCGACCCGTTTGCCGGGTAAACCGCTGGCCGATATTCACGGCAAGCCGATGGTGGTACACGTCATGGAGCGCGCCCGCGAGTCCGGCGCCAGCCGCGTCATCGTGGCGACCGATCACCCTGAAGTCGCCAAAGCGGTGGAAGCCGCCGGTGGCGAAGTGTGCATGACCAGCCCGGATCACCATTCCGGCACCGAGCGGCTGGCGGAAGTGATCGCGCACTACGGCTTTGCCGACGACCAGATCATCGTTAACGTGCAGGGCGATGAACCGCTGATCCCACCGGTGATCGTGCGTCAGGTCGCAGAGAACCTGGCGGGCAGCCAGGCCGGTATGGCGACGCTGGCGGTGCCGATCGAGAGCGCCGAAGAGGCTTTCAACCCCAATGCGGTGAAGGTCGTGATGGACGCGCAGGGCTACGCGCTCTATTTTTCACGCGCCACCATTCCGTGGGATCGTGAGCGTTTCGCCGCGTCGAAAGAGAGCATCGGCGACAGCCTGCTGCGTCATATCGGCATCTACGCGTACCGCGCCGGCTTCGTGCGTCGCTACGTCAGCTGGGCGCCGAGCCAGCTGGAACAGATCGAGCTGTTGGAACAGCTGCGCGTGCTGTGGTACGGTGAAAAAATCCACGTGGCGGTCGCGAAAGCGATCCCGAGCGTGGGGGTCGATACGCCGGAAGATCTCCAGCGCGTGCGCGACAGCATCCAACCCTGAGCCTGAGTTCGTCGGCGCGCCGCGCAACGCGCCGACGATGCAACACCTCCCATGATTGTTCCCCGTTTTGTTGATCTGCGTTGAAGAATTTTTCCGCTCACCGTTCGATGATGTTACGTACCCCCTTATTAGCCTGAGGTGAATGCCTTATGGAGCAGTTACGCGCCGAACTGAGCATTGTGCTGGGTGAGTCCATCAGCCGGCTGGAGCGGGTGAGCGAGCAGCCTTATGCGCATATGTATTCGCTGTACGATCGGCAGGGCAACGCGATCCCGCTGATGGCGAAAAGCTTTATCTGTCAAGGCATCGCCCAGCAGGAGGCTTACAAGCTGTCGATGCTGGCGCGCGACGGGGATATTCGGCTGCCCACGGTGTACGGCGTGGTATGTACTCAACAGACGCCGTATAAGGAAATCCTGCTGATCGAGCGCCTGCGCGGCGTGTCGGCTGAAGCGCCGACGCGCTCGCCGGATCGCTGGAACATGCTGATGGAACAGATCGTTGACGGAATATTGGCCTGGCATCGCATCGACAGCCACGGCAGCGTCGGCAGCGTTGACAGCACGCAGGAGAACGACTGGTTTTGCTGGTATCAACAGCGGGTCGAAGTGCTGTGGGCGACGGTAGTCAATCTCACCACCCCGCAGCTGACCATGGCGGATCGGCGTTTGCTGTACCGCACGCGCGAAGCGCTGACCCATTTCTTCGTCGGCTTCGACGATCCCTGTGTTCTGGTGCACGGTAACCTGTCGCTGCGCAGCATGCTGAAGGATCCCAAAAGCGATCAGCTGTTGGCGATGCTCAATCCCGGCGTGGTGCTGTGGGCGCCGCGCGAATACGATCTTTTTCGCCTGTGCGAGGCGGGTATGCCCAGCCAACTGCTGTTCCGCTATCTGCAGCGCGCGCCGGTCGCCGACGCTTTCCTGGCACGGCGCTGGCTGTATGTGGTGTGGGAAGCGGTAGGGCGCTTGGTTCATACCGGCAAGCTGGAGCGGCGGCCGTTCGACTATGCATCGCAACAGCTGCTGCCCTGGCTGGCCGGTTGAACGGGCCTTACTCGGCGCCGGCGCGATCCGCGCCTTTCAGCCACTGCCACAGGCTGCCCAGCGTTTCATACCAGGCACGTTCGGTATGGCCGAGGAACATCGAGGACGGTGTGGCGCGATCCCAGATATTCAGCGGCGAGTCGATCGCCAACTGGTTGGCCGGCGCCGGGATCGGGTGCAGGCCTTTCGCCTCGAAGAAGCGCACGGCGCGCGGCAGATGGTTGGCGGAGGTCACCAGAATGAACGGTTGCTCGCCGACCAACTTGGCGACCTGAGCGGCTTCTTCCTCGGTATCGCGCGGTTCCCTCAGGATCACCATATCGCTGCGCGGCACGCCCAGGCTTTCGGCCACCAGCGCCGCCGTGGCGGCGTTGCTTTGCATGCTGCCGGCGGATGCGCCGGTAAACACCATTCTGGCGCCGGGATGCGCAAGGTAAAGCCGCACGCCTTCCGTCACGCGCGGCAGGCTGTTGCCGAGCAAATTCGAGCTGGGTGCCCAATCGGGATTGTAGGTATAGCCCCCGCCCAACACCACGATGTAACTGACCGGATCGTTGCCGCGATAAGTCTGGTATTGGGCTTCGATCGGCCTCAGCAGCCGGTCGGCCACCGGCTGCAGGCTGAAAAGCAGTAAAAACAGCCAGCTCAGCGTAAAAATCGTCTTACCGCTTTTTTGCCAGCGGGTGAACCACAGCAGCAGCAGCGCCAGCCCCATCAGCAGCATCAACAGCGGCAGCGGCATCAGCATGGCGCCAAAGAACTTTTTCAGGTTGAACAGCATCGAAAATCAGATCCTTTTGGGTGAAAAAGCGGCATCCAGGCATAAACAGGCCGCAAGAAGATACATTCTAAGCCAGTCTGTGCCAAAATAGCAGGTTTGAATGGGCGTGCGCTTTGCCGCCGACAAGAATGAGATCAGCGGAGCCGTTGTCCATGCAGGATCGCAATTTTGACGATATTGCTGAAAAATTTGCGCGTAATATTTACAGCACCACGAAAGGAAAAATCCGCCAGGCGGTGGTTTGGCAGGATCTGACCGGGTTGCTGGCGCAGTTGCCGCAGCGGCCGCTGCGCATCCTCGACGCCGGGGGCGGTGAAGGCCATATGGCCTGCCAGCTGGCAGAATTAGGACATCAGGTGTTGTTGTGCGATCTTTCTGGTGAGATGATCCAGCGCGCCGCGCAGCTGGCGGAACAGAAAGGTGTGAGCCAGAACATGCAATTCGTACAAAGTTCTGCGCAGGATATCGCTCAACATTTGGAACAGCCGGTTGATCTGATATTGTTTCATGCAGTGCTTGAATGGATCGCCGAGCCCGAAGCGGCGCTGCAGGCGTTGTATGACTGCCTGACGCCGGGCGGCGCGCTGTCGCTGATGTTCTTCAACGCCAACGGCCTCTTGATGCGCAACGTGGTGTTGGGTAATTTCCAACTGGTGGATCCCGAGGTCAGGCGGCGCCGCAAGCGTTCGCTGTCGCCGCAATATCCGCACGATCCGCTATTGGTCTACGGTTGGCTGGAACAGCTGGGCATGCGTATCGGCGGTAAAACCGGCGTGCGGGTGTTCCACGACTATCTGCAGAGCAGACAGCTGCAAACACAAAAATTTGAAGAGTTACTGGCGCTTGAACAGCACTATTGCCGGCAGGAGCCGTACGTGAGTTTGGGGCGCTATATTCACGTCATGGCGCATAAACCAAACCTGAAGGACGAACTATGAGTGAATTTTCCCAGACAGTACCCGAACTGGTCGCCTGGGCACGGAAAAATGATTTCTCTATTTCGCTCCCTACGGAGCGTCTCGCATTTCTGCTCGCCATCGCCACCCTGAACGGCGAACGGCTGGACGGCGAGATGAGCGAAGGTGAGCTGGTTGATGCATTTCGCCATGTCAGCAAGGGTTTTGAACAGACGCATGAAACGGTGGCGATGCGCGCCAACAATGCGATCAACGACATGGTGCGCCAGCGCCTGTTGAACCGCTTTACCAGCGAACTGGCGGACGGCAATGCGATTTACCGCCTCACGCCGCTGGGTATCGGCATTACCGATTACTATATTCGCCAACGCGAATTCTCCACGCTGCGTCTGTCGATGCAGCTGTCGATCGTGGCGCAGGAACTCAAGCGCGCCGCCGACGCCGCCGACGAGGGCGGCGACGATTTCCATTGGCACCGCAACGTGTTCGCGCCGTTGAAATATTCGGTGGCGGAAATCTTCGACAGCATAGACATGACCCAACGCGTGATGGACGAGCAGCAGCAGAGCGTGAAAAACGACATCGCGGCGCTGCTGAGTAAAGACTGGCGGGCGGCGATCTCCAGCTGCGAGATGCTGCTGTCGGAAACCTCGGGCACCCTGCGCGAGCTGCAAGATACGTTGGATGCGGCGGGCGATAAGCTGCAGGCCAACCTGCTGCGCATCCAGGACGCGACCCTCGGCAACGTGGAGCTGGGCTTCGTCGACAAGCTGGTGTTCGATCTGCAGAGCAAGCTGGATCGCATCATCAGCTGGGGCCAGCAGGCGATCGACCTGTGGATCGGCTACGATCGCCACGTACATAAATTTATCCGTACCGCTATCGATATGGATAAAAACCGCGTGTTCGCCCAACGCCTGCGCCAGTCGGTGCAAACCTATTTCGACCACCCGTGGGCGCTGACCCATGCCAATGCCGATCGTCTGCTGGACATGCGCGACGAAGAACTGGCACTGCGCAGTGAGGAAGTGACCGGGGAACTGCCGCCGGATCTGGAGTTCGAAGAGTTCAGCGAAATTCGCGAACAGCTGGCGGCGATGATCGAAGAGGCGCTGAAGGTGTATCAGGAACAGCAGATGCCGCTCAACCTTGCAGCGGTGATGCGCGATTATCTGGCGCAATATCCGCGTGCGCGTCATTTCGACGTGGCACGCTTAGTGGTCGACCAGGCAGTGCGCCTCGGTGTGGCTGAAGCAGATTTCTCAGGGTTGCCGGCGGAATGGCAGGCAATCAATGATTACGGAGCCAAGGTCCAGGCCCATGTCATCGACAAATATTGAACAAGTAATGCCAGTCAAGCTGGCCAAGGCACTGTCCAACTCGCTGTTCCCGGCGCTGGACAGCCAACTGCGTGCGGGTCGTCACATCGGTATCGATGAGCTGGACAACCACGCCTTTTTAATGGATTTCCAGGATGAGCTGGAGGAATTTTACACCCGTTACAGCGTCGAGCTGATTCGGGCGCCGGAAGGTTTCTTCTATTTGCGCCCGCGCTCCACCACGCTGATCCCGCGTTCGGTGCTGTCCGAGCTGGATATGATGGTCGGTAAAATCTTGTGCTACCTGTATCTCAGCCCCGAGCGCCTGGCGCATGAGGGTATTTTCAGCCATCAGGAGCTGTACGACGAGCTGCTGAGCCTGGCCGATGAGAACAAGCTGCTGAAGTTCGTCAACCAGCGCTCCACCGGCTCGGATCTCGATCGGCAGAAGCTGCACGAAAAGGTGCGCACCTCGCTGAACCGCCTGCGCCGCCTCGGCATGGTCTACTTCATGGGCAATGACAGCAGCAAGTTCCGCATTACCGAGGCGGTGTTCCGCTTCGGCGCCGACGTGCGCAGCGGCGACGATCCGCGTGAAGCGCAGCTGCGCATGATTCGCGACGGCGAGGCGATGCCGGTTGAAACCAGCCTGTCGCTGAACGATGAGAATGAGGCTGAGGATCAGCAGGTTGATAACGCTCCTGACGGTGCAGAGGATGAACAGGAATGATTGAACGCGGTAAATTTCGCTCGCTGACGCTGGTTAACTGGAACGGTTTCTTCGCCCGCACCTTTGATCTGGATGAGCTGGTGACCACGCTGTCCGGCGGTAACGGGGCAGGGAAATCCACCACCATGGCGGCCTTCGTCACCGCACTGATCCCCGATCTGACGCTGCTGCACTTCCGTAACACCACCGAAGCGGGCGCCACCAGCGGCTCGCGCGATAAAGGCCTGCACGGCAAGCTGCGCGCCGGCGTGTGTTACTCGACTCTCGACGTCGTCAACTCGCGCCACCAGCGCGTGGTGGTGGGCGTGCGTCTGCAGCAGGTGGCGGGGCGCGATCGCAAGGTCGACATCAAACCGTTCACCATCCAGGGCCTGCCGACCGCGGTGCAGCCGACCGAGTTGCTGACCCAGACCGTGGGTGAGCGCCAGGCGCGCGTGCTGTCGCTGCAGGAGCTGAAGGATCGCGTGGAAGAGATGGAGGGGGTGCAGTTCAAGCAGTTCAACTCCATCACCGATTACCACTCGCTGATGTTCGATCTGGGCGTGATCCCGAAACGTCTGCGTTCGTCCGCCGATCGCAGCAAGTTCTACCGTCTGATTGAAGCGTCGCTGTACGGCGGTATTTCCAGCGCCATCACCCGCTCGCTGCGCGATTACCTGCTGCCGGAAAACAGCGGCGTGCGCAAGGCGTTCCAGGACATGGAAGCGGCGCTGCGCGAAAACCGCATGACGCTGGAGGCGATTCGCGTCACCCAGTCGGACCGCGATCTGTTCAAACATCTGATCTCCGAGGCCACTTCCTATGTGGCGGCGGACTATATGCGCCACGCCAACGAACGCCGCATCCATCTGGACGGCGCGCTGGCGCTGCGCAGCGATCTGTTGGGCAGCCGCAAGCAGCTGGCCGCTGAACAGTATCGCCATGTGGAAATGGCGCGTGAGCTGAGCGAACAGAGCGGTGCCGAATCCGATCTGGAAACCGATTACCAGGCCGCCAGCGACCACCTGAATCTGGTGCAAACGGCGATGCGTCAGCAGGAGAAGATCGAACGCTATGAAGCCGATCTGGAAGAGCTGACCTACCGTCTGGAAGAGCAGAACGAAGTGGTGGCCGAGGCCAGCGAGCAACAGGCCGAAAACGAAGCGCGCGCCGAAGCGGCCGAGCTGGAAGTGGATGAGCTGAAGAGCCAGCTGGCCGACTACCAGCAGGCGCTCGACGTGCAGCAGACCCGCGCCATTCAGTACCAGCAGGCGCTGCAGGCGTTGGAGCGCGCACGCGCCCTGTGCCAACTGCCGGATCTGACTGCAGACAACGCCGAACAGTGGCTGGACACCTTCCAGGCCCGCGAACAGGAAGCGACCGAAGCGTTGCTGATGCTGGAACAGAAGCTGAGCGTGGCCGACGCCGCGCACGGCCAGTTCGAACAGGCCTATCAGCTGGTGGGGAAAATCGCCGGCCAGGTCAGCCGCAGCGAAGCCTGGCAGTGCGCGCGCGAATTGCTGCGCGACTGGCCTTCGCAGCAGCACCTCGCCGAGCGCGTTCAGCCGCTGCGCCTGCGCCTGAGCGAACTGGAACAGCGCCTGCGCTCGCAGCAGGACGCCGAGCGTCTGCTGCAAGAGTTTTGCAAACGCCATGGCCAAGAGTACCAGCCTGACGATCTCGATATGCTGCAGCAGGAGCTGGAAGAGCGCCTGGAAGCGCTGTCGCAGAACGTCAGCGAAGCCGGCGAACGCCGCATGGAGATGCGCCAGGAGCTGGAGCAGATCCAGCAGCGCATCCGTGAGCTGACGGCGCGCGCGCCGGTGTGGCTGGCGGCGCAGGACGCCCTGGGCCAGCTCAGCGATCAGAGCGGAGAGCCGCTGGAAAACAGCCAGCAGGTGACCGAATACATGCAGCA
Source organism: Serratia sp. 2880STDY5682894 (assembly GCF_001537385.1). Taxonomy (NCBI): domain Bacteria; kingdom Pseudomonadati; phylum Pseudomonadota; class Gammaproteobacteria; order Enterobacterales; family Yersiniaceae; genus Serratia; species Serratia sp. 2880STDY5682894. The sequence continues at coordinate 483,954 of NZ_FCJA01000003.1, forward strand.
GCTGCTGGAGCGCGAGCGTGAAACCACCGTCGAGCGCGACGAAGTGGCGGCCCGCAAACGTGAAGTGGAAGCGCAGATCGAACGTCTCAGCCAGCCGGGCGGCGCGGAAGATCAGCGCCTGGTCACGCTGGCCGAACGTTTCGGCGGCGTGCTGCTGTCGGAAATTTACGATGACGTCACCATCGACGACGCGCCTTACTTCTCGGCGCTGTACGGCCCTTCGCGCCACGCTATCGTGGTGCCGGATCTGTCGCTGGTGCGCGAGATGCTCGAAGGTCTGGAAGATTGCCCGGAAGATCTTTACCTGATCGAAGGGGATCCGCAGTCGTTCGATGACAGCGTGTTCGCCGTCGAAGAGCAGGACAAAGCGGTGGTGGTGAAAATCGCCGATCGCCAGTGGCGTTACTCCCGTTATCCGGAAGTGCCGTTGTTCGGCCGCGCGGCGCGCGAAAACCGTCTGGAAGTGCTGCATGCCGAGCGTGAAACGCTGGCGGAGCGCTATGCCACGCTGTCGTTCGACGTGCAGAAAACTCAGCGTTCGCATCAGGCTTTCAGCCGCTTTATCGGTACCCATCTGGCGGTGGCGTTCGACGCCGACCCGGAAGCGGAGATCCGCGGCCTGAACGCCCGTCGTGGCGAGATCGAACGTGCGCTGAACAATCACGAAGCGCAGAACCAGCAGCAGCGTCAGCAGTACGAACAGGCTAAAGAGGGCATTTCCGCGCTCAACCGCCTGATGCCGCTGGTGTCGTTGCTGAACGATGAAACGTTGCAGGACCGCGTCGACGAGATCCGCGAAGAGCTGGAAGAAGCGCAGGACGCCGCGCGTCATATCCAACAGCACGGCATGTCGCTGACCAAGCTGGAACCGCTGCTGTCGGTGCTGCAGAGCGATCCGCAGCAGCATGAACAGCTGCAGCAGGATTACGCGCAGGCGCAAAGCGTGCAGCGTCAGGCTAAACAGCAGGCGTTCGCGCTCACTGAAGTGGTGCAGCGTCGTGCGCACTTCAGCTACACCGATTCTGCCGGCATGCAGAATGCCAACAACGATCTGAATGATAAGCTGCGCCAGCGTCTGGAGCAGGCGGAAGCCGAACGCGCCCGCGCCCGTGAGCAACTGCGTCAGTATCAAACCCAGTTCACCCAGTACAGCCAGGTGCTGGCCTCGCTGAAAAGCTCGTACGACGCCAAGCGCGACATGCTGAAAGAGCTGAGCCAAGAGCTGGTGGACATCGGCGTGCAGGCCGACGCCAATGCCGAAGCGCGCGCCCGTGCGCGTCGCGACGAACTGCATGCGGCGCTGAGCAACAACCGCGCTCGCCGCAACCAGCTGGAGAAGCAGCTGACCTTCTGCGAAGCCGAAATGGACGGCCTGCAGAAGAAACTGCGCAAGCTGGAACGCGATTATCATCAGCTGCGTGAGCAGGTGGTGACCGCCAAGGCGGGCTGGTGCGCGGTGATGCGCCTGGTGAAAGACAACGGCGTGGAACGCCGCCTGCACCGCCGCGAGCTGGCGTATATGGATGGCGACGAGCTGCGCTCGATGTCGGATAAGGCGCTCGGTGCGCTGCGTCTGGCCGTGGCGGATAACGAACACCTGCGCGACGTGCTGCGCCTGTCGGAAGATCCGAAACGGCCGGAGCGTAAGATTCAGTTCTATATCGCGGTGTACCAGCACCTGCGCGAGCGCATCCGTCAGGACATCATCCGCACCGACGATCCGGTCGAGGCCATCGAACAGATGGAAATCGAGCTGGGCCGTCTGACCGAAGAACTGACCGCGCGCGAGCAGAAGCTGGCGATCAGTTCGAAAAGCGTGGCCAACATCATTCGCAAAACCATTCAGCGCGAGCAGAACCGCATTCGCATGCTGAACCAGGGGCTGCAGGCCGTTTCCTTCGGCCAGGTGAAGAGCGTGCGCCTGAACGTCAATGTGCGCGAAGCGCATGCCACCCTGCTGGACGTGCTCTCCGAGCAGCAGGAGCAACATCAGGATCTGTTCAACAGCAACCGTCTGACCTTCTCCGAAGCGTTGGCCAAGCTGTATCAGCGCCTGAATCCGCAGATCGACATGGGGCAGCGCACACCACAGACCATCGGCGAGGAGTTGCTGGACTACCGCAACTACCTGGAGATGGAAGTGGAGGTATACCGTGGCTCCGACGGCTGGCTGCGTGCGGAAAGCGGCGCGTTGTCTACCGGTGAAGCCATCGGTACCGGGATGTCAATCCTGGTGATGGTGGTGCAGAGCTGGGAAGAAGAATCCCGCCGCCTGCGCGGTAAAGACATCTCGCCGTGTCGCCTGCTGTTCCTCGATGAAGCGGCGCGTCTGGATGCCAAGTCGATCGCTACGCTGTTCGAACTGTGCGACCGTCTGGAAATGCAGCTGATCATCGCGGCGCCGGAAAACATCAGTCCGGAGAAGGGCACCACCTATAAACTGGTGCGTAAAGTGTTCCAGAACCACGAGCATGTGCACGTGGTGGGGCTGCGCGGTTTCGCCGGTGAGCCGCCGGCGCTGGGTACTGCGCCGGTTGAAACGCCGTAACGCAGAAAAACGCCCTAAAAATCTGAAAATAGCCGCCGCAGGGTGGCTATTTTTTTGTGCGCGTGGATGATAGTCCTGCTTTTTTATCCGTTGAAAAGCGGTTAGTTTAATCACATAAACAGTTATTCGACGCCCGCAGGGCGAAACGGCCTTTCTGTTTGTATACTGAAACTATATGCAGTTTTTGACGTTTTTTTTGTGAGCATACAGGGGGCAAGGGATGTTGCTTAAAAAGGGAAACTCTCTACGACGTTTGGCGCTGAGTGGCGCTATCGCCTGTAGTCTTGTGTCGTCGTTTTCCGCATCGGCTACCGTTACGGCGTTGCCGGTGGCATCAGCAGGCATGTCCGTTGCGCAGAGCCGTTCTGAGCTGCTGGCCGCGTTACCGCGCGGCATGGATTTGCACTACCTTTCCACGCTGGCACCGCTGTATGCGGCGAATCACATGCAGCCGATGTGGCAGGATCGCGAAGCCGTTCAGCAGTTTCAGCAGCAGCTGGCCGAACTGGCGATGTCCGGCGTGCAGCCGCAGTTTACCCAATGGGTGAAGATGTTGACCGATCCGGCGCTCAGTGAAGCGGGCCGCGATGCGGTGCTGTCCGATGCGATGCTGGGCTATTTGCAGTTCGTCTCTGCCATCGGTGCCAACGGCAACAACTGGCTGTACAGCAATATTCCCTACAAGCTTGGCTTGCCGCCCACCGCGGTGATCAACCAATGGCAGCTGGCGGTGCGCCAGGCGCGTACCCTGAGCTATGTGAATTCGCTCGCGCCGCAGCATCCGCAATACGCCAAGATGCATCAGGCGCTGCGCGACATGCTGGCGGACAATCGTCCGTGGCCACAGGTGGGCAGCGGCCCGAGCCTGCGCCCAGGCCAAATGAGCAACGATATCCCGGCGCTGCGTGAGATCCTGACGCGCACCGGCATGCTGGCCGCCTCGGCGCCGGAAGCGGAGCCGGAACCGGCGGTGGTCTCGGCGAAGAGCAATGAGCCCGACGACGGTGGCCTGACGGTAGACGAAGAGAAAAGCCGCGTGACGGTCAGCCCATCGGCGGCGCCGGTAACGGAGTTGACTGCGGAGCAGACGCCGCCGCAGGTTGGCAGCGTGGTGAGCGACAATCTTTATACCAATGAGCTGGTGGAGGGCGTCAAGCGCTTCCAGAAATGGCAGGGGTTGACGGCGGACGGCGTGATCGGCGTGCGCACCCGTGAGTGGCTCAACGTGTCACCGAAAACCCGCGCCGCGCTGCTGGCGCTGAATATCCAACGCCTGCGAATTTTACCGGGGCATGTTGGCACGGGCATTATGGTGAACATTCCCAACTACTCGCTGACCTACTACCAGAACGGCAATGAAGTGCTGTCTTCCCGCGTTATCGTCGGGCGGCCGAGCCGTAAGACGCCGCTGATGAGCAGCGCGTTGAACAACGTGGTGGTCAACCCGCCGTGGAACGTGCCGACCACGCTGGTGCGCGAGGACATTGTGCCGAAGGCGATGCGCGACGGTAATTACTTCCAGAAACACGGCTATACGGTGCTGTCGGGTTGGAGCAACGATGCGGAAGTGATCAACCCGGCGATGATCGACTGGAGCATGGTTTCTGCGCGCAACTTCCCGTATCGCGTCCGCCAGGCGCCGGGTGCCACCAACTCGCTGGGGCGCTTCAAGTTCAATATGCCGAGCTCGGACGCCATCTACCTGCACGATACCCCGAACCACAGCCTGTTCCAGAAAGATATCCGTGCGCTCAGCTCCGGCTGCGTGCGGGTGAACAAGGCTTCCGATTTGGCGAATATGCTGCTGCAGGACGCCGGCTGGAACAACAGCCGCGTGTCTTCCACGCTGAAAGAGGGGAATACCACTTATGTGAATATTCGCCAGCGTATTCCCGTAAAACTGTATTATCTGACCGCCTGGGTTTCGGATGACGGCCAACCGCAATTCCGTACAGATATTTACAATTATGATAATACGGTGCGATCGGGCGCACAAATTTTGGCTCAGGCCAAAAAATTAATGCAGTAAATGCAGTAATTATAAATAAATAACGGTCAGAATGTTTGGCTATACCGCAGGCCCTCGTCGCCGGGGGCCTGTAAACCTAGGCGTATCGCGGGTTGACTCAGCATACGCAGGCGGTTATGGTTCGGACAGTGCGCTGCTTTGTGCATTTATTTTGACATTCTTGCCGGGTTTAACAGAGTCATGGACAAAATTGATCATCACCGCCGTAAATGGCTGGCGCTAGGTGGCGCCGCTATGGGCATAGCGCTGCTTCCAGGGCAGGCGTTTGCCAGTCTTTCCACCGCTCGGCCGCGTATTTTAGTGTTGAATAACCTGAATACCGGTGAATCTATTAAAGCCGAGTTCTTTGACGGCAAAGGTTACAATAAAGAAGAGTTGGTGCGGCTAAATCATCTGTTCCGCGATTATCGCGCCAACAAGGTTAAATCGATCGATCCCCGCTTGTTTGATCACCTCTATCGCCTGCAGGGGCTGCTGGGCACCAGCAAGCCGGTGCAGCTGATCTCCGGATACCGTTCCGTAGATACCAACAACGAACTGCGTGCGCATAGCCGCGGCGTGGCCAAGCACAGCTACCACACCAAAGGCCAAGCGATGGATTTCCATATCGAAGGCATCCAATTGAGTAATATCCGTAAAGCGGCGTTAAAAATGCGCGCCGGTGGTGTAGGATATTACCCACGTAGCAACTTCGTACACATCGATACCGGCCCGGTTCGGACCTGGTAATCGCTGTGCCATCAGTGAATAACGCCGCCCCTTGCGGATGCGGCGTTATTGTCGTTGGAGCCTTATGAAATACCATCTTATTCCCGTTACCGCCTTTAGCCAGAATTGCAGCCTGATTTGGTGCGAAAACACGCAGCAGGCGGCGTTGGTCGATCCCGGCGGTGAAGCCGAGAAAATCAAAGCGGAAGTCGCGCGGCAGGGGGTGACGATCACTCAGATTTTGCTGACGCACGGCCATTTGGATCACGTCGGTGCGGCGGCGGAGCTGGCGGACCATTATCAGGTGCCGATCTACGGCCCGGATAAAGAAGACGCGTTTTGGCTGGACGGTTTGCCGGCGCAGAGCCGGATGTTTGGACTGGAAGAGTGCGCGCCGCTGACGCCGACCCGCTGGCTGTTGGAAGGCGATGAGATGCAGGTGGGCGAGATGACGCTCAAGGTGCTGCACTGTCCTGGGCATACGCCGGGCCACATCGTCTTTATCAATGAGCAGGCGCGTTTGGCGCTGGTGGGCGACGTGCTGTTTAACGGCGGCGTGGGGCGCAGCGACTTCCCGCGCGGAGACCATCAGGCGCTGATTGCCTCTATTCGTACCAAACTGCTGCCGTTGGGCGACGACATGCGCTTTATTCCCGGCCATGGCCCGATGTCGACCTTCGGCCACGAGCGCCAGACCAACCCGTTCCTGCGCGAAGAGCCGGCGGTGTGGTAACGATTATTTCCCGGCAGGAAAAATCAAGGGGCGCATAGAGCGCCCCTTTTTTTATGACCTGCGTCGATGCTTTTAGAGCACGGCGACGATGGCTTCACACAGCGGCGCCATGTTGTCCGGCGTCATGCCAGCCACGTTCACCCGGCCTGAGTTCACGGCGTAGACGCCGAACTCTTCGCGCAGACGCAGCACCTGTTCTTTGGTCAGGCCGCTGAACGAGAACATGCCGTTCTGCTGGATGATGAAGCTGAAGTCCTGCTGCGCGCCTTTCTCCTGCAGGGTGTTCACAAACAGCTGACGCATGCGGTGAATACGCTGGCGCATGTCGGTCAGTTCCTGCTCCCACATCGCGCGCAGCGCGTCGTTGCCCAGAATGGTGGCGACCACGGCCGCACCGTGTGACGGCGGGTTGGAATAGTTGGCGCGAATCGCCGCTTTCACCTGGCTGAAGGCGCGATCGGCGGTTTCGGCATCGGCAGCCACAATGGTGCAAGCGCCGACGCGCTCATTGTACAGACCGAAGTTTTTCGAGTAGGAACTGGCGACGATCAGCTCTTTATGTTTGGCGGCGAAAATACGCAGGCCCTGCGCATCCTCTTCCAGTCCATTGGCGAAGCCCTGATAAGCGAAGTCGAACAGTGGCAGCCAGCCGTTGGCGACGGAAAGTTCGGCCAGCTGCGCCCACTGCTCCGCCGTTGGATCGATACCGGTCGGGTTATGGCAGCAGCCGTGGAACAGCACCACATCGCCGGCCTGCGCCTGTTTCAGGCTGTTCAGCAGGCCGTCGAAATCCAACGCGTGGTTGGCGGCGTCGTAGTAGGCGTATTCCAGCACTTCCAGGCCCACGGCGCTAAAGACGTTCTTGTGGTTCGGCCAGCTTGGGTTGCTGATCCAGATGCGTTTGGCGCTGGTCTGGTTAGCGATAAAGTCTGCCGCCACGCGCAGGCCGCCGGTGCCGCCTGGCGTCTGTGCGGTGCGCGCGCGACGATCGGCGATGATCGGGCTCTCTTTGCCGAACAACAGCGCTTGCGTGCAGCTGGCGAACGCCGGGATGCCTTCAATACCGAGATAGTTTTTGGTGGTCTCATTTTCCAGCAGATACTGCTCAGCTTTTTTTACGCTGGTCAGCACCGGGGTTTTACCGGTTTCGTCTTTATAAACGCCAATCCCTAAATTGATTTTATTCGGGCGGGCGTCGGCGCGGAAAATGTCGGTCAGGCCCAGGATCGGGTCGGCGGGTGCGGCGGTGATTTTTTCAAACATGTCAGGTGCTTCCAAATCTCGGAGTTAAGCAGACAGAAGCATCAGGGTAACGCCAGTTACCGGCTTTGCCAACCGTTTGCGACAAAAACACCGCGATCTTGCGAAGGGGGAGTATTAGGCAGAAAAAATGATGGGGAAGGAGAAATTGGCAGGATAAAAAGTTACCGGCTGACACAAACAAAAACAGGGCCGAGGCCCTGTTTTTTTAACTTAGCCGACGGTAAACCGCCGTTAAGCGAGACAACTTAGAACTGGTACACCAGACCAACAGCTACGATATCGTCAGTAGCGGTGCCGGTTGCTTTGGTGAACGCGTTGTCATCCAGCAGGTTGATTTTGTAATCAACGTAGGTGGACATGTTTTTGTTGAAGTAGTAAGTGGTACCAACAGAAACATATTTAACCAGATCCTGGTCAGAACCCGCGCCTGGGACGTTCAGGTTTTTACCTTTAGACTGCAGGTAAGACACTTCTGGACGCAGACCGAAGTCGAACTGGTACTGAGCAGTCACTTCGAAGTTCTGAGTTTTGCTGGCGAAGCCGCCGCATTTTTCAGAAGCAGCACAGGTGTTAGTGAAGTCACCGCCGCCGAATGGAGTCATGTTACGGGTTTCTGCATACATGGCCGCCAGGTAAACGTTGTTGGCGTCGTATTTCGCGCCCACGGTCCATGCGTCAGCCTTGTCGCCACGCTCGTTGGAACGCAGTTTCTGATCGTCGGTACGGTTGGAAGAAGCGTATGCAGCGCCGAAGCTTACGCCTTCGCCGATGTCATAAGTAGAGGAGATACCCCAGCCGTCGCCGTTCTGTTTCTTAACGTCACGACCGTCGTTCTGGTTCTTGCCCTGGTATTGCAGAGCGAAGTTCAGGCCGTCAACCAGACCGAAGAAGTTGTTGTTACGATAGGTCGCAACGCCGTTGGTACGGCCAGTCATGAAGTTGTCGGTGTAGGTGTAGGTATCGCCACCGAACTCTGGCAGCATATCGGTCCAGCCTTCCACGTCGTACAGTACGCCGTAGTTACGGCCGTAGTCGAAGGAGCCGTAGTCAGCGAATTTCAGACCGGCAAAGCCCAGACGGGTTTTGGTGCCTTCGGTGCCCTGAGACTCGGAGTGGTTGGACTGAACGTTGTATTCCCACTGGCCGTAACCGGTCAGTTGGTCAGTAATCTGAGTTTCACCTTTGAAGCCAAAACGAACATAGGTCTGATCGCCGTCATTACCTTTGTCTTTGGAGAAGTAGTGCAGACCGTCAACTTTGCCGTACAGATCCAGCTTGTTGCCGTCTTTGTTGTAGATTTCAGCTGCGTTTGCTGCACCAGCAGCCAACAGAGCCGGGATAACCACTGCAAGAATGTTGCGCTTCATCATTATTACCCTCATTGGTGTTATTCGGACACCTTTGCCACTGCCGCCAATAATTCTTTGGGAACTATTGTTGATAGATTGGTGTCGTCCTGTGTCTGAACGCAGTGTTCCATTCACAGGCGGGTTAATCTAGGACGAAAATGATACCAATGTCCCAATCAGGTTGCAAAAAGAAAGTATTTGTAACTGAATGTAATTTTTAGGGAACTTTGTGACGTGCGTCAATATTAAAAAATGCGAAAGGCCAGCAATGCTGGCCTTTGTTTTGTAACGAAATCGTTTAAAAAACGTTTGATCGTATAAATTAGAAGCTTGCGTTACGTGGCGTGCGCGGGAATGGAATCACATCGCGCACGTTTTGCACGCCGGTGACATAGGCGATTAAACGTTCAAAACCCAGGCCGAAACCGGAATGCGGCACGGTGCCGTAGCGGCGCAGATCGCGATACCACCAGTAGTCTTCTTTATTCAGCCCCATCTCTTCCAGACGCTGATCGAGCACGTCGAGGCGTTCTTCACGCTGCGAGCCGCCGATGATTTCGCCGATGCCCGGTGCCAGAACGTCCATGGCCGCGACGGTTTTGCCGTCTTCGTTCATGCGCATATAGAACGCTTTGATGTCTTTCGGGTAGTTTTTCACCACCACCGGCGCCTGGAAGTGTTTCTCAGCCAGGTAACGTTCATGCTCGGAAGAGAGATCGATGCCCCAGGAAACCGGGTTTTCGAAGGTTTGGCCCGAGGCCAGCAGGATCTCGATGGCGTCGGTGTAGTCCACCTGCGCGAAATCGGAAGAAACGAAACGCTCCAGACGAGAGATTGCGTCTTTATCCACGCGCTCGGCGAAGAATTTCAGGTCATCGGCACGTTCATCCAGCACCGCCTGGAACACATACTTCAACATACTTTCGGCCAGGCCGGCAACGTCGTCCAGCGTCGCGAAGGCCACTTCCGGCTCGATCATCCAGAATTCCGCCAGGTGGCGGCTGGTGTTGGAGTTTTCGGCGCGGAAGGTTGGGCCGAAAGTGTAAACCTTGGACAGCGCACAGGCGTAGGTTTCGCCGTTCAGCTGTCCGGAAACGGTAAGGAAGGCTTCTTTACCGAAGAAGTCTTCGCTGAAGTCGACGGTGCCCTTGTCGGTGCGCGGCAGGTTTTCCAGATCCAGCGTGGACACGCGGAACATCTCGCCGGCGCCTTCGGTATCGGAGGCGGTGATCAGCGGGGTGGACACCCAGAAATAGCCGTTTTCATGGAAGAAGCGGTGGATCGCCTGCGCCAGGGTATGACGCACGCGCGCCACGGCGCCGATCAGGTTGGTGCGCGGGCGCAGGTGAGCCACTTCGCGCAGGTATTCGATGCTGTGGCGCTTGGCCGCCATCGGGTAGGTGTCTGGATCGTCGACCCAGCCGACCACTTTGATCGCGGTGGCCTGCAGTTCGAAGCTCTGGCCTTCGCCCGGTGAGGCGACGACCTTACCGGTCACTTCAACTGAGCAACCGGTGGTCAGGTGCAGTACTTCATCCTGATAATTCGGCAGAGAATTATTAACGACGGCCTGTAACGGATCAAAGCAGGAACCGTCATAGACGGCCAGGAAGGAGATACCAGCTTTTGAATCTCTCCGGGTACGTACCCAGCCGCGTACGGTGACTTCACTGTCAACCGCAGCACGACCTTGCAGTACGTCGACTACAGGCACTACGCTCATAGATTTCTCTCTTTAATAATTTGGTTTAGAAATAGCTTACAACCCAAGAATATGGGGGTAATGGCTATGTTACTTGCCGCGGTGCAGAGCACAAGCAGAAATCATCGGATTGGCGCAACATTTATCGTGGCTGGCTGAAAAGAGGGCGTTCGGGATAAAAACAAAAAAGCCGGCGCGTGAATCGGGCCGGCTTTCTCTCTATATAAAGAAGGATCAGCTGGCTTTTTTCACCAGCGGCAGATCGAAGGCTTTGCGCAGGGCCCTGACGAACGCCTGATCCTGACAAATGGTTTTGCCGGGGCTGTCGGAGAGCTTGGCCACCGGTTTGCCTTTGCACTCGACCAGTTTGATCACGATATTCAGCGGCTTGACGTCGGGAATATCGCAGGTCAGGCGCGTGCCGATGCCGAATCCGAGGTTGATGCGTTGATAGAAGTGGCGGTAGAGCGCCAGCGCTTTGTCCAGATCCAGGTTGTCCGAGAACACCAGCGTTTTGCTCATCGGATCGATGCCCAGTTTCTCGTAGTGGGCAATGGCCTTTTCACCCCACTCGACGGGATCGCCCGAATCGTGGCGCAGCCCCTGATAACGCTCGGCGAACTGCGGGCCGAAGTCGCGCAGGAAGGCATCCATGGTGATGCAGTCGGTGAGCGCGATGCCAAGCTGGTCCGGGTATTCATCCAGCCAGGCTTGCAATGCGGCGCGCTGGCTGTTGGCCAGCACCGGGCTTATCTGCTGGTGCGCCTGGAACCATTCATGCGCCTGCGTGCCGACCGGCGCCAGGCCGAGCTGGTGAGCCAGATCGTAATTGCTGGTGCCCGACAGGTACGGGAATTCGGCCTGCAAGGTGCTGACGATGGCCTGCTGAACGCCCTGAGAGAAACGGCGACGGGTGCCGAAGTCCATCAGCTTGAAGCGCGAAAGGTCCAGATCGCCCGCCAGCGTCTTGAACTGTGCCAGCTTGGTCTGCAGATGTGCCACCGCCTGTTCCGGCGTCACCTGCGCAGAGCGGCGGCGATGCACCACTTCGCTGATCACCGCCAGCAGCGGCACTTCCCACATGATCACTTCGCGCCACGGCCCGGCGATGCGGATGTGCAGCTTGCCGTCGCGGTTCTCGACGATCACCTGCTGCGGATCGTAGCGGAACGTCCGCAGCCAGTTCAGATAATCCTGACGGAAGAAGGGCAGGCCCGAGAGGTAAGCGAATTCGGCGTCGGTCAGCGCCAGCCGGCTCATCAGCGCCACCTGCGCGCGGATCTCGTCGGCATATTCGCCCAGCAGTTCGTCGCCGCGGCAGCGGAATTCCGCCGCCACGCTGATCGCGGGATAGCGATGGAACACTGCTTGCTGCATATGAAGCTTATAAGCATCGGTATCAAGCAGTGATGTCAAAATCGGGGAAGCGTATTGAGTCATAGCGCGTTACAGCATCCTCGTCAGGCGCGTGTCCAAATCCGGATAATCATAAAAGTGGGGGTGGAGTATACCCGGATTATCCTGTTATTGAAGCTGCATCACACCATAAATCACCAAAGCGGGTCGAGGATTAAACGTGCCTTTATGGCGGCCTGGCGGCGGCGGGGAAGAAAAAAAGCCAGATATGCCTGTAAGGTGAATGACTTAGCCTAATTAGTCATAAAAATTATAATGTTAATTATTTTAAACAGCGAATCAGATAAACCCGACCTGAGTGTGTACGCTGACCCGATCCTTGCCGTTCTTTTTGCAAAAATAGAGCGCTTCGTCCGCCTGTTTGATCGCCGCCTGCAGCGCGGTGAACGCGTTGACCGGCGCAATGCCGCAGCTGGTGGTGAAACGCACTTGCCGTCCGTCGGTCAGATTTAGCGTCAGGCGATGAGTACGGGTGCGCAATTGCTCCATGATGTCCCGCGCGTTGTCCAACGAACAGTTGCCCAGCAGCACCGCGAACTCTTCGCCGCCGTAGCGGCAGAAAATGTCGCTGGCGCGGAACGCGCGTTGCAGCAGGTGGCCGAATGCCACCAGCGCCTGGTCACCTACGTCGTGGCCATAGCTGTCGTTGAGCTGTTTGAAGTTGTCGATATCGATCAGGCAAAAGGCCTGTGGATAGCTGCTGTCACCCAGCAGCTGACATTCAAGGAAGAATTTACGGCGGTTATAAATATTGGTGAGCGGATCGAGGAAGGAAGAGGCCTCGAGCTCTTTAATCAACAGTTGCTTCTCACTTTCCAGCGAGACCTTGTCCAGCTGGTATTGCCTGAGCTGCTGAATGGCGTCGCTGATGGCGATCAGTTCCCGGCTGTAGAAGGCGTCGTTGCGATCGATATTCATCTCGCCGCGCGACAACCGAACGATATTGTTGTGAGTCTTGGTCAGCCAACGGTTGATGTTGGTGCAGAACACCAGCGCCGGCAAAATGAACAGCAACACCACCAGGCCGGCGAGCGCGATCATGCCGTAAATGGTGGTCTGGCTATCGTAAATTTTGTGACGCGAAGCGACGGTTTCCAGCTCGAAGCTGCGTTGATACAGCGCCTGCGAAAGCCCGCTCAGCTCGTCGACATAGCGCGAAATAAGCGCTGCGGGATAGGGTTTTTGAGTATTGATGGCGGTGTATAACCCATCGGTGATCTGCTTGAGACGTTCGGCCGACACCAGGGTGAGCAACTGATTGACGAGCTCGGTGGTTTGCACGTCGTCGTAGTTGATCTTCATGAAGATCAATCGGGTGCTCAGCGCGTTCAGCACGCCGGTCAACTGAATGGACTTCAGGTAGGCGTCTTTGCGATCGATCGGGTTGACGTTGACGTCGATAATCTGATCGCTTAACTCCGTCAGTGACATATTCAGCCGGTTGTTGAGGCGAATGGCCTCGAGAAACATAAAGGAATCGGTATCCACCATCCGGGTATCGTAGGTGTAGCGGTAATAGCTCTTGCTGGTTTGCGAGATGTAATAGGCGCTGTTGATGTTGAACAGATTGGCATTGGCGTTGTTGACCTGCGAAAGCTGCAGGTTGTCGTTATCCAACAGCTGTTCCATCAGGCCGATCATCGACAGCGCGGCGATTTTTTGCCGCACCCCGAGCTGCCTGGCGACCGGATCGTTCAGATGCTCGCGGATCCGGGTAATTTTCTCACGCGCCACCCGATCGGCGGCCAAACATTGCGCGCGGGTGATTTGCGGATCGATCAGGCTCAATCGTTTGAGGCGGTGAGCCTGCAGCGAAGCCTGGAAGGCCTCGGAGATTTCTTTGGCGCGATCGATCTTATACAGGTTGAGCTGGTTATCGCGGTAGTCGGTATGGGCTTCGAGCAGCTCCTCGACGATGAAAAGCGAGAAGGAGGTCATCAGGCACAGGGTAAAAAAATAGATTGCGTATTTGATTTTCATAGTGCGAGTCATCCCTGGGCCTGATTCGGCAATTATACCACTATGCCGCCTGTGCCGCCTCAACTATGCCGGCGCGCCCGGACGGCGGTTTTTTAGCATTAAATGCTGATTTCTATTTAGCCATTGGTCACCCGCGCTGTCGTCTGGCGGGCGATTTATGATTTGCCTCTGATTTCTCTCTCGTGGTCGCCCGGCGGCTCTGGGCTTTTCGGCCAGCTGTGATACAGTTTATTCACAATCAGGTCCGCCGTGCGCCGCAGGGGAACACACCGGCTGCGGCGCGGAGGAGAAGAGCGGCCTGCACCTATAACTCACTGAGACGTTTAAGGGTTTTTATGACACAACAGCCACAGGCAAAATATCGCCACGATTATCGCGCGCCTGATTACACCACGACCGATATCGATTTGGACTTCAGTCTGGACGCGGAAACCACGCGCGTGACCGCCGTCAGTAAAATCAAACGTCAGGGCACGGCCGGCGCCCCGCTGGTGCTGGATGGCGAAGATCTGACGCTGGTGAGCATTCAGGTCGACGGTCAACCGTGGAGCGCCTATCGTCAGCAGGATAACCAGCTGATCATCGAAGAGTTGCCGGCACAATTCACTCTTACCATCGTCAACGACATTCACCCGGCGAAAAACACCGCCCTGGAAGGGCTGTACCTGTCCGGCGATGCGCTGTGCACGCAATGCGAAGCCGAAGGCTTCCACCACATTACCTATTATCAGGACCGCCCGGATGTGCTGGCGCGCTTTACTACCCGCATCGTGGCCGACAAGGCGCGCTATCCGTTCCTGCTGTCGAACGGCAACCGCATCGGCCAGGGCGAATTGGCCGATGGCCGCCACTGGGTGCAATGGCAGGATCCGTTCCCGAAACCTTGCTACCTGTTCGCGCTGGTGGCGGGGGACTTCGACGTGCTGCGCGACAGCTTCACCACCCGCTCCGGCCGTAAGGTCGCGCTGGAGCTGTTCGTCGATCGCGGCAACCTGGATCGCGCCGACTGGGCGATGACGTCGCTGAAGAACTCGATGAAGTGGGACGAGACCCGCTTCGGCCTGGAATACGATCTCGACATTTATATGATTGTGGCGGTCGATTTCTTCAATATGGGCGCGATGGAGAACAAAGGGTTAAATATCTTTAACTCCAAATATGTGCTGGCGAAGGCGGAAACCGCCACCGACAAGGACTACCTGAACATTGAAGCGGTGATCGGCCACGAATACTTCCACAACTGGACCGGTAACCGCGTGACCTGCCGCGACTGGTTCCAGCTCAGCCTGAAAGAGGGGCTGACGGTGTTCCGCGATCAGGAGTTCAGTTCCGATCTGGGATCGCGCTCGGTCAACCGCATCGATAATGTGCGCGTGATGCGCGGCGCGCAGTTCGCCGAAGACGCCAGCCCGATGGCGCACGCCATCCGCCCGGACAAAGTGATCGAGATGAACAACTTCTACACCCTGACGGTGTATGAAAAGGGTTCCGAAGTGATCCGCATGATGCACACCTTGCTGGGGGAAGCGAATTTCCAGAAAGGGATGCAGCTCTATTTCGAACGCCACGACGGCAGCGCCGCCACCTGCGACGATTTCGTGCAGGCGATGGAGGATGCGTCCAACGTCGATCTGTCGCGCTTCCGCCGTTGGTACAGCCAGTCCGGCACGCCGCTGTTGACGGTGCGCGACGAATACGACGCACAAACCCAGCAGTATCGCCTGCATGTCAACCAGAAAACCGCGCCAACCGCCGATCAGCCGGAGAAGTTGCCGCTGCATATCCCGCTGGATATCGAACTGTACGACAGCGAAGGCAACGTCATTCCACTGCAAAAGGGCGGTCTGCCGGTCAACAACGTGCTGAACGTCACCGAAGCGGAGCAGACCTTCGTGTTCGACGGCGTGGCGCACAAGCCGGTGCCGTCGCTGCTGCGCGAATTCTCCGCGCCGGTGAAGCTGGACTATCCGTACAGCGACCAGCAGTTGACCTTCCTGATGCAGCACGCGCGCAATGAATTTGCGCGCTGGGATGCGGCGCAGAGCCTGCTGGCGACCTATATCAAGCTGAACGTGGCGCGGCACCAGCAGAAGCAGCCGTTGTCGCTGCCGCTGCACGTGGCCGATGCGTTCCGCGCGGTGCTGCTGGACGAAAAACTGGATCCGGCGCTGGCGGCGCAGATCCTGACGCTGCCGTCGGAGAACGAAATCGCCGAGCTGTTCGCCACCATCGATCCGGAAGCGATCGCTGCGGTGCACGAAGCGATAGTACGCTGCCTGGCGCGTGAGTTGGCCGATGAGTGGCTGGCGGTGTATCACGCCAACAAGACCGACGGCTACCGCGTGGAGCACGCCGAGATCGCCAAGCGCGCCTTGCGCAATGTGTGCCTGGGCTACCTGGCGTTCGGCGAAGATGTGGCGCTGGCGGATCAGCTGGTGAGCGAACAGTATCGCCAGGCGGATAACATGACCGATTCGTTGGCGGCGCTGTCCGCCGCGGTCGCGGCCCAGCTGCCGTGCCGCGATGCGCTGCTGGCGGCGTTCGACGAGCGCTGGCATCAGGATGGCCTGGTGATGGACAAATGGTTCGTGCTGCAGGGCAGCAGCCCGGCGGCAGACGTGCTGAGCAAGGTGCGTGCGCTGTTGCAACACCGCTCGTTCAGCCTGAGCAACCCGAATCGCACCCGCTCGTTGATCGGCGGCTTCGCTTCCGGTAACCCGGCGGCGTTCCATGCGGCGGACGGCAGCGGCTATCAGTTCCTGGCGGAGATCCTCAGCGATCTCAACCAGCGTAACCCACAGATCGCCGCGCGCCTGATTGAACCGCTGATTCGCCTGAAGCGTTACGACGCGGGCCGCCAGGCGCTGATGCGCAAGGCGCTGGAACAGTTGAAAGGGTTGGAAAACCTGTCCGGCGATCTGTACGAGAAGATCAGCAAGGCGCTCGACGCCTGATTTTTCACGCTGAATAGATCAAGGGACGGCTTTTGCCGTCCCTTTTTTTATCCGTTCAATTCGCCGCCTGGCGCGGGCTGGCCCCGGTAGCCAGCGGCGATAATACCCGTTCCAGCACTTCGGCTTCCAGTTCCGCCAGCCGGGCCGAGCCTTTGCGGCGCGGCCGCGGCAGATCGAGGGAGAGATCCAGCCCGATGCGCCCCTCTTCGATCAGGATCACCCGATCCGCCAGCGCGATGGCTTCGCTGACGTCGTGCGTGACCAACAGCACGGTAAAACCGTGCTGTTGCCACAGCGTTTCTATCAGCCCCTGCATCTCGATGCGCGTCAGGGCATCCAGCGCCCCGAGCGGTTCGTCCAACAGCAGCAGGCGAGGGCGGTGGATCAGCGCGCGCGCCAGGGCGACCCGTTGCTTTTGCCCGCCGGACAGCGCCGCCGGCCAGTCGCGGGCGCGATCCGCCAAGCCGACCGCGTCCAGCGCCTGCAGCGCCGCATCGCGCCACTGGCCGCGCAGCCCCAGCCCCACGTTGTCGATCACCGTTTTCCACGGCAGCAGGCGCGCATCCTGAAACATCAGCCGGGTATCCTCTTTAACGGCGGCAAGCGGCGCGTTGCCGCTGAGCAGCACGCCGTTGCTGGCCTGTTCCAGGCCGGCCAGCAGGCGCAGCAGGGTGCTTTTGCCGCAGCCGCTGCGACCGACTACCGCCACGAACTGCCCGGCGGAGATGTGCAGCTGAATATTGTCCAGCACCGTGCGGTTGCCGTAACCTTTGCCGATGGACTCCAGCGTCACCGGCGTGCCTTGCGCAAGGCGAGCGGGAAGGGTCATAGTGCTTCTCCCTGTTTCAGTTGATAGGCCGGATGCCAGCGCAACCAGACGCGCTCCAGCAGCTGCGCGCCCACGTCCGCCAGCTTGCCGAGCAGGGCGTACAGCACGATGGCCACCACTACCACATCGGTTTGCAGAAATTCACGCGCGTTCATCGCCAGATAGCCGATGCCCGAATTGGCCGAGATGGTTTCGGCGACGATCAGCGTCAGCCACATGAAGCCGAGAGCGAAACGCACGCCGACCATAATCGACGGCAGCGCGCCCGGCAGCACCACCTGTGTAAACAGGTGGAAACCGCTCAGGCCGTAGCTGCGGGCCATCTCCAACAGGCCGCGATCGATGTTTTTGATGCCGTGGTAGGTATTGAGATAAATCGGGAACAGCGTACCGAGCGCCACCAGAAAGATCTTGGCGGATTCATCGATGCCGAACCACAGGATCACCAACGGGATCAGCGCCAGGTGCGGCACGTTGCGGATCATTTGCACCGAGCTGTCCAGCAGGCGTTCGCCCCAGCGCGACAGCCCGGTAATAAAGCCGAGGGTAAGCCCGATGCTGCCGCCGATGGCAAAGCCGATCAACGCGCGCTGGCTGCTGATGCTCAGATGCTGCCACAGTTCGCCGCTTTGGCTCAGGCTCCAGAAGGCGGCCAGCACTGCGCTCGGCGCCGGTAAAATGCGGTTGGACAGCCAGCCGGTTTCGACAGCGATCTGCCAGAGGATCACCAGCGCCAGCGGCAGCGCCCAGGGGGCCAGCCGATACAGGATGCGTTGCGCGTTCTTTGCCATCGGGGCGCTCCTCAGCTCTGCGACACTTTTTGCGGAACATAGATGTTGGCCACCACTTCGCCCTGCGGGCGCACCGGCTGAAGGCGCACGGGCGTTTCCTCCTGCGCCAGATCGAGGTGCGGGAACAGCAGTTCGCCGACGCGGTAGGCCTCTTCCAGATGCGGATAGCCGGAGAGAATAAAGGTGTCGATGCCCAGATCGGCATATTCCTGCATGCGCGCCGCGACCGTCGGGCCGTCGCCCACCAGCGCGGTGCCGGCGCCGCCGCGCACCAGGCCGATGCCGGCCCACAGGTTCGGGCTGATCTCCAGGTTATCCTTTTTGCCGCCGTGCAGCGCCGCCATGCGCCGTTGGCCGACGGAGTCGAAACGCGCAAAGGCCTGCTGCGCGTTAGCGATGGTTTCCTCATCGAGGTGCGCGATCAGCCGGTCGGCGGCGCGCCAAGCCTCTTCGGTGGTTTCCCGCACGATGACATGCAGGCGGATACCGAAGCGTACCTGGCGGCCTTTCGCCGCTGCTTTGGCGCGCACCTCTTCGATCTTCTCTTTAACCTGCGCCGGCGGCTCTCCCCAGGTGAGATACAGTTCTACCTGTTCGGCGGCCAGATCCTGCGCGGCGGCGGAGGATCCGCCGAAATAGAGCGGCGGGCGCGGCTGCTGCACCGGCGGGAACAGCAGTTTGGCGCCTTTCACCTGAATATGCTTGCCGTCGAAATCGACGGTTTCGCCTTCCAGCACCCGGCGCCAGATATGGGTGAACTCGGTTGAGGCTTCGTAGCGCTCTTCATGGCTCAGGTGCAGCCCCTCGGCCGCCAGCTCTTCCGGATCGCCGCCGGTGACCAGATTGAACAGCGCACGCCCATTGGACAGGCGATCCAGCGTCGCCGCCTGGCGCGCCGCCAGCGTAGGGGAGATGATGCCCGGCCGCAGCGCGACCAAAAACTTCAGCCGCTGGGTGACCGGGATCAGCGAGGCGGCCACCAGCCAGGAGTCTTCGCACGAGCGGCCGGTGGGGATCAGTACCCCACCGAATCCCAGCCGATCCGCCGCCTGGGCGATCTGCTGCAAATAACCGTGATCGACGCTGCGCGCGCCCTGTGCGCTGCCAAGATAGTGGCCGTCGCCGTGGGTGGGTAAAAACCAGAAAACGTTCAGGCTCATCGTTAATCTTCTCCCATGAGTTATTGTGCGCTTGGGCGCCAGATGCGTTGCGAGATGTCAACCTTCACCGGCACCAGCCGGTTGGCGTAAAACAGGTCGGCGGTTTGCTGCTGCGCGGCGATCGTCCGCGCATCGAGCGGTGTGATGGCGGTCGGCGGGCGGTGATCCAGATAGCTGGCGATCACCGGTTCCGGCAGCCCCATGGCGTTAGCCAGCAGGGTCACGCTTTGCGCCCGGTCGCTGCGGGTGAGCGCATCGGCCTGGGTCAGCACCGTCAAGACCTGGCTGATAAAGGCGCCGTTGGCTTCGACATAGGGGCGCGCCGCCAGATAGAAGGAACCGGTCTGGTTCAGATCGGTGCCGTCGCCGAGCACTCGCACGCCGCCCTGTAGCAACGCGGCGGAATAATAAGGATCCCAGATGGCCCAGGCGTCGACGTTGCCCTGTTGGAAGGCGGCGCGCGCATCGGCGGGCGTCAGATAGGCGGGCTGGATATCGGTGAACTGCAGGCCGGCCTTTTGCAGCGATCGCAGCAGCAGATTGTGCGAACTGGATCCTTTCTGGAAGGCGACCTTATGGCCTTTCAGATCGGCGACGTTTTTTATCGGGCTGTTTTCCGGCACCAGGATCACTTCCGCCTTGGGTTTGGGCGGCTCAACGCCGACATACAGCAGGTCAGCGCCGGCCGCCTGCGCGAAGATCGGCGGAATATCTCCGGTGCTGCCCAGATCTATGCTGCCGACGTTCAAGGCCTCCAGCATCTGCGGGCCGGCGGGAAACTCGATCCAGCTGATGCGGGTGGCGGGGAAACGTTCCTCCAGCAGCCGGTGGCTCTTCGCCAGCACCAGGCTGACCGATCCTTTTTGGTAGCCGATGCGGAACTGCGCCGGATCCTGCGCAGCGGCGGCATTGGCCCAGACCAGCGACAGCAGGCCAGTGAGGGTAGCGGCGCTCAGCCAGCGCCGTAAAGCGATGCGTTTTTTCATTCAGGCTCTCCTTTTCCAGGCCTTTCAGGCGGTCTGACGCGCCGCCAGCGGCGAGGCGACGCGCAGCGCGGGCGGTTTGCGGCGGCCAAGCGCCAGATAAAAACTGGCCAACGCCTCTTCCAGCCGGGTAGCGACGGCGTCGGTGAGCGTGGCGCCTTCACCGGTCAGTTGGACCTGGCTGTCGTCGGCGAATACGCCGTGCAGCACTTCCTGCGCTTTCAGCGCTGCCAGCACCGGTTTGAGCGCATAGTCCACCGCCAGCATGTGGCCGATCGAACCGCCGGTTGCCAGCGGCAGCACTACCTTATGATCCAGAGCGCGTTCCGGCAGCAGATCCAGCAAGGTCTTCAGCGCGCCGGAAAACGACGCTTTATAAACCGGCGTGGAAATCAGCAGGCCGTCGGCCTGCGCCAGCTGGTCGGCAAACGCCTTGATCGCCGGGCTGTTGAAGTTGGCATACAGCAGGTCTTCGGCATCGAAGTTGTGCAGGGTATAAGCCGTCACTTCCACCCCTTGCTGCCGCAGCCAGTTCTGGCTCAGCGCGAGCAGTGCGGCGGAACGTGATGGGATGCGTGGGCTGCCGGCCAGTGATATAACGCGCATTGCCACTCCTTATAACTAAAAGTTAGGTTTAATTAGAAAATCAACAGGAAGTGTTTTAAACCTACCAGCAATCGGGCGCGTTTTTTAAATCTCATTTTTTGATTTCGATATGCGCAAAAGCGGATTGGCGCCGATTTGGCGGCGAAGCGGGAAAACGGTTGCGTAAAAACCGCTTTTTTTGCCTTTAATCAATTCCAATTGGGCGGGGGATACCGGATAATACGCCCCCGGTTTGCAACCGGGAAATCAGGAGAGTCCATGTACTACCCCCTCATCAGGAAAGCGTTGTTCCAGCTCGATCCGGAACGTGCGCACGAAGTGACCTTTCGTCAGCTCAGCCGTATTACTGGCACCCCATTAGCGTTTCTTGTCCGTCAGTCCGTGCCGACCAAACCGGTCAGCTGCATGGGGCTGTCGTTTAAAAACCCGCTGGGATTGGCCGCCGGTCTGGATAAAAATGGCGAGTGCATCGATGCGTTCGGCGCGATGGGCTTCGGCCATGTGGAAGTCGGCACCGTGACGCCGCGCCCGCAATCGGGCAACGACAAGCCGCGCTTGTTCCGCGTGGTTGAGGCGGAAGGCCTGATCAACCGCATGGGGTTCAATAACCATGGCGTGGACAATCTGGTTGAAAACGTTAAGAAATCCCATTTCGGCGGCATTCTTGGGATCAATATCGGCAAGAATAAAGACACCCCGGTCGAACAGGGCAAAGACGATTATTTGATCTGCATGGATAAAGTTTATCCGTATGCCGGTTATATCGCGATTAACATCTCGTCACCGAATACGCCGGGGTTACGATCCTTACAGTATGGCGAAGCGCTGGACGATCTTTTGGCGGCGATTAAAAATAAGCAGCAGGAATTACATGCGCGCCATCACAAATATGTGCCGGTGGCGGTAAAGATCGCGCCGGATCTTTCAGAAGAAGAATTGATCCAAATTGCCGATAGCCTGGTGCGGCATAATATCGATGGCGTGATCGCCACCAATACCACGTTGGATCGAAAATTGATCCAGGGGCTGAATTACTGCGAACAAGCGGGCGGGTTAAGTGGGCGTCCGTTGCAATCACGCAGCACCGAAGTGATCCGTCGTCTCTCCACCGAACTGCAAGGGCGCCTGCCGATTATCGGCGTGGGCGGCATCGATTCGCTGACGGCGGCGCGCGAAAAAATGGAGGCCGGCGCGAGCCTGCTGCAAATTTATTCCGGATTTATCTATCACGGCCCGCGTTTGATTAAAGATATCGTTACCCATATCTAATATTTTTCCTCTCATTTTATTCCGGGGGTTTATTTCTGCCCCCGGCTCGTCTATATTTTGTTCGTTAGCATAAATATCGTTCGCGGAATTATCCGATGTTTAAGCTATTTTATCGGTGATAAAATCGCCTTTTAGGGTGAGTGCGGCGTTGGCATAGGCAGCGAGAAGGATACGAAATGAAGATAAAACCTGACGATAATTGGCGTTGGTATTTTGATGCCGAACACGATCGGCTAATGCTGGATTTAGCTAATGGTATGATCTTTCGTTCACGTTTCCCGGCCAAAATGTTAACGCCGGACGCCTTCGATGAATGCGCTTTTTGCGTGGACGACGCCGCCCTTTATTTCACCTATGAAGAACAGTGCAAACAGGTCAAACTCAGCCATGAGCAGCGCGCCGAGCTGGTGTTGAATGCGCTGGTCGCCTACCGCTTCCTGAAACCACTGATGCCGAAGAGCTGGCATTTCTCGCAGCAGCATTACCCGTTGCAGCCGAAAAATGGCGAGCTGGCGGCGGTGAAAGTGATGGAAAGCGGCGCGGAAGCGCGCCTGCTGGTGGTAGAGGCCGGGGATAACGCCAGCCTGTGCCTGCTGGCGCAAAATCAGCTGACGGTCGCCGGCCGCACCATGGTATTGGGCGATGCCATCAAGGTGATGCACGATCGGTTGAAACCCTGTGCGCAGGATGAAAGCGCCGCCCCGGCTTACGACAGGGCGGTATAAGGCGGATTACGCCAGGGTCAAATCACTTTTCGGGATGCAGCTGCAGCACAGGATGGTGCCGTTGTCGCCCAGCGCGCTTTTCTTCAGGGGCGCGACTTCACCGCTCAGCAACGTAATGCGGCAGCTGCCGCAAATCCCGGCACGGCAGGAGTAAGGTATGCGGATGCCTTGCTGTTCCAGCTGCTCGAGCAAGATCTGCTGGTTATTGCCGGTAAACACCTTTCCTTCGTATTCGATAGTGACGCTGTGCTCGCTGTCTTGCGGCGCTTGCACGCTCTCCACCACTTTCCCGGCGCCATAAGGGCGCGGCGGCTTGGTCGACAGAACTTCCACCGTATCGCCCACGCGAATGATGCCGCTGTTACGCGCGATCATATTCTGGCCAAAATCGATGTCGCCGTTGTCGGCGGAACGGAATTTTTGCAGCGTGCTCAGCGGTTCGCCGCTCGGGTGCTTGCGGCCGCGCTCGGTGCTGACGGTGGTGAGCACGCAGCGGCTGCAAGGTTTCACCAGATCGAACATGACGTCGCCGACGCGGATCACCTGCCAGCCGTCCTCGGCCCAGGCGGTTGCGCCGCTCACCACCAGATTGGGGCGGAACTGCTCCAGCTTGATGCTGCCGGGGCAGCGCTGCTGCAGATCGTTGAACGAAGCTTGGTTAATCAGCAGATAAGGATAGCCGTCGGCAAACGTCAGCGGGATTTCGGGGTGCTTTTTCACTCGGCGGGTCAACTCCGGCCCCAGCCAGCGCAGCTGCACGTCACGCTGGAAATAGCCGCTCAGCCAGCGGTTGATCTCATCCGGCGCGATCAGCGCGGTGAAATGGTTGCCCCATACCTCGGTCGGCTGCGGCGCGGCGGCGAAGTCGCTGAAGCGAATGGCGGCGTTTTCGCCGTCCGGCGCGGTCAGGAATAGCCCGTCCGGCAGCAGCGCCGGCGTGAACAGCACCATCTGCGGGTATTGGCGCGCGGTAATAAAGGTGCCATCCGGCTCGGTGATCATAAAGTTGCGGTCGAAGGCCAGACCGCTGCTGCCGACCTGGGCGTAAGAAAGCTGCAGACCGCGCAGTGATTTAACCGGATGGACGTAGAGTCTGGAAAGCGTGATCACCCTTATCTCCGTGCGATTATTAAATAGAAGGGAGCAACTTTATGACAAGCGGTGCGGATTAGCTATAATGCGCAACAATTTTCTTTTTGGTGATAAGCACGATATGAACTCTCTGTTTGCCAGCACGGCGCGTGGATTGGAAGAACTGTTAAAAAGCGAGCTGGAAGCGCTTGGCGCTCACGACTGCAAAGTGGTGCAGGGTGGGGTACATTTTCAGGGTGACGATCGTCTTCTGTACCAAAGCCTGCTGTGGAGCCGCCTGGCTTCGCGCATTCTGTTGCCGCTGAACGAATTCCGCGTGCACAGCGATCTGGATCTGTACCTCGGGGTGCAGGCGATCGACTGGCCGAGCATTTTTGGCGTGGATAAAACCTTTGCCGTGCATTTCAGCGGCGTGAACGAAGAGATCCGCAATAGCCAGTACGGCGCGCTGAAGGTGAAAGACGCCATCGTCGACAGCTTTACCCGCAAACTTGACCAACGCCCGACGGTCGCCAAGCAGCAGCCGGATATTCGCGTTAACGTCTTCCTGCAGCGCGATATGGCCAGCGTGGCGCTCGATCTGAGCGGTGAAGGCCTGCATCAGCGCGGTTACCGCGATCTCACCGGCCAGGCGCCGCTGAAGGAAAACCTGGCGGCCGCCATCGTGCTGCGTTCCGGCTGGCAGCCGGGCACGCCGATGCTCGATCCGATGTGCGGCTCCGGCACGCTCTTGATCGAAGCGGCAATGATCGCCGCCGATCGCGCGCCGGGCCTGCACCGCCAACACTGGGGCTTCAGCGCCTGGAACGGCCACAACGCCGAACTGTGGCGTGAAGTCACCACCGAAGCGCAGGTGCGCGCACGCCGCGGCCTGCAGGAAACCGCCTCTCGCTTCTTCGGCTCCGATATCGATCGTCGGGTGATTGAAATGGCGCGCGGCAACGCCCGCCGCGCCGGCGTCGCCGAGCTGATCACCTTCAACGTCGGCGACGTGGCGCGGTTGACCAATCCGCTGCCGGAAGGCCCGCATGGCACCGTGATCAGCAACCCGCCGTACGGTGAGCGTCTGGAAAGCGAACCGGCGTTGATCGCGCTGCACAACATGCTGGGCCGCGTGATGAAAAGCGCCTTCGGCGGCTGGCAGCTTTCGCTGTTCAGCGCCTCGCCGGAGCTGTTGAGCTGCCTGCAGCTGCGCGCCGAGCGCCAGTTCAAGGCGAAAAACGGCCCGCTGGAGTGCGTGCAGAAAAACTATCAGCTGGCGGCGAACCCGGCCGGTGCCACTACCGGCGGCGTGCAGGTGGCGGAAGATTTCGCCAACCGTCTGCGCAAGAACTTGAAGAAGCTCGACAAGTGGGCGAAACAGCAGGGCATTGAATGCTACCGCCTGTACGATGCCGATCTGCCAGAATACAACGTCGCGGTGGACCGCTACGGCAGCAAGGTGGTGGTGCAGGAGTATGCGCCGCCGAAAACCGTCGATGCGCAAAAAGCGCGTCAGCGCCTGTTCGATGTGATCAACGCGACGCTGGCGGTGCTGGAATTGCCGTCGAATCAGCTGATCCTGAAAACCCGCGAGCGGCAGAAGGGTAAGAACCAGTACGAGAAACTGGCGCAGAAAGGCGAATTCCTGCTGGTGGAAGAGTATAACGCCAAGCTGTGGGTCAACCTGACCGACTATCTCGATACCGGCCTGTTCCTCGATCACCGTATCGCGCGCCGCATGCTGGGCGAGATGAGCAACGGCAAGGACTTCCTCAACCTGTTCGCCTATACCGGCACCGCCAGCGTGCACGCCGGGCTGGGCGGCGCGCGCAGCACCACCACGGTGGACATGTCGCGTACCTATCTGGAATGGGCGGAGAAGAACCTGCGCGCCAACGGCCTGACCGGCCGTCAGCATCGGTTGATCCAGGCCGACTGCCTGTCGTGGCTGAGCAACGCCAACGAACAGTTCGACGTGATCTTCATCGATCCGCCGACGTTCTCCAACTCCAAGCGGATGGAGAACACTTTTGACGTGCAGCGCGATCATCTGGCGCTGATGAAAGATTTGAAACGGTTGCTGCGCCGTAACGGAACCATCATGTTCTCGAACAACAAGCGCGGTTTCCAAATGGATATGGCAGGGCTGAGCGCGCTGGGCCTGGAGGCGAAAGAGATCACCGCCAAGACGCTGTCGCAGGACTTTGCCCGTAACCGTCAGATCCACAACTGCTGGCTGGTGACTCACGCCGGCGAAGGAAAATAATTACTATGTCGTTAATCAGCATGTCCGGCGCCTGGCTTTCTTTCAGCGATGCGCCGCTTTTAGACAACACCGAAATTCATATCGAAGACAACGAGCGCGTGTGTCTGGTCGGGCGCAACGGCGCCGGTAAGTCCACGCTGCTGAAGATCCTCGGCAAAGAGATCCCGCTGGACGACGGCCGGGTGATCTACGAACAGGATCTGATCGTGGCGCGCCTGCAACAGGATCCGCCGCGCAATATCGGCGGCAGCGTGTTCGACTTCGTGGCCGAAGGCGTCGCGGAGCAGGCGGAACACCTGAAGGCGTACCACGCGATCTCCCACCTGGTGGAAAGCGATCCGAGCGAGAAAAACCTGGCGCGCATGGCGCAAATCATGGAGATCCTCGACCACCAGGGGCTCTGGCAGCTCGACAGCCGCATCAGCGAAGTGCTGCTGCAGCTGGGGCTGAACGGCGACGCCGAGCTTTCCTCGCTGTCCGGCGGCTGGCTGCGTAAAGCGGCGCTGGGCCGCGCGCTGGTGAGCTCGCCGCGCGTGCTGCTGCTCGACGAACCGACCAACCACCTGGATATCGAAACCATCGACTGGCTGGAAGGCTTCCTGAAAGAGTTTGACGGCAGCATCGTCTTCATCTCGCACGACCGTTCGTTTATCCGCAACATGGCGACGCGCATCGTCGATCTGGATCGTGGCAAGCTGGTTTCCTGGCCGGGCAACTACGATCTGTATCTGCAGAGCAAAGAAGAAGCGCTGCGGGTGGAAGAGCTGCAAAACGCCGAGTTCGATCGCAAGCTGGCGCAGGAAGAGGTCTGGATCCGTCAGGGCATCAAAGCGCGCCGTACCCGTAACGAGGGGCGCGTGCGCGCGCTGAAGGCGCTGCGCGTCGAGCGTTCAGAGCGCCGTGAAGTGATGGGCACCGCCAAGATGCAGGTGGAAGAGGCGACCCGCTCCGGCAAAATCGTATTCGAGCTGGAAGACGTCAACTATCAGGTCGGCGAAAAAGTGCTGGTGCGCGGTTTCTCCGCTCAGGTACAGCGCGGTGACAAGATTGCGCTGGTGGGGCCGAACGGCTGTGGCAAAACTACGCTGCTGAAACTGATGCTCGGTCAGCTGAAAGCCGACAGCGGCCGCGTGCACTGCGGCACCAAGCTGGAAGTGGCTTACTTCGACCAGCACCGCGCGGATCTCGATCCGGAGCGCACGGTGATGGACAACCTGGCGGAAGGCAAGCAGGAAGTGATGGTCAACGGCCGTCCTCGTCACGTCTTGGGCTACCTGCAGGACTTCCTGTTCCACCCGAAACGTGCGATGACGCCGGTGAAGGCACTTTCGGGCGGTGAGCGTAACCGCCTGCTGTTGGCTAAGCTGTTTCTGAAACCGAGCAATCTGCTGATCCTCGATGAACCAACCAACGATCTCGACGTCGAAACGCTGGAGCTGCTGGAAGAGCTGATCGACGGCTATCAGGGCACCGTGCTGCTGGTCAGCCACGATCGCCAGTTCGTCGACAACTCGGTGACCGAGTGCTGGATCTTTGAAGGCAACGGCGTGATCAACGCCTTCGTCGGCGGCTATTACGATGCGCATCATCAGCGCGCCACGGCGAAACCGATTCGTCAGGCGGCGCCGAGCGCGAGCAAACCGGCGGCGGAGAAAAAGGCCGAACAGCCGAAGAAAGCGGCGGCCAAGCTGAGTTACAACCTGCTGCGCGAACTGGAACAGCTGCCGCAGCGGCTCGAACAGCTGGAGGCGGAAATCGAAGCGCTGCAGGCGCAGATGAGCGATGCCGACTTCTTCACGCGGCCGCACAGCGAAACGCAAGAAGTGCTGACGGCGCTGGCTAACGCAGAGCAGGCGCTCGAGCAGGCCTTCGCCCGTTGGGAAGAGCTGGAAGCGATGAAAAACGGCTGACCGTTGCGATACCGCCCGCGCGCTGCTGCGGGCGGTATCGACGTGCCGGTGAGCAACGTTATTGAGGAGGAATATGGTGTGTTCCCACAACAATCATCAGCAGCATAGTCATTCCGTACCTTCGGCGGAGCACCAGGATAACCTGATGCTGTGCCCGCAGTGCGACATGCTGGTGGCGCTACCGCCGCTGGCCTATGGCAGCAAAGCGGTATGCCCGCGCTGCAAAACC
>NZ_FCJA01000004.1:0-11592 GCF_001537385.1 Serratia sp. 2880STDY5682894
GTAATCTCAGAGAGATTACGGATTCTTACACAGCGACAGGATCGTTCAAGTGATCCTTAACTGATCGGCATTACGGCATTTGCCGGCCCTTTTTTTATCGCGAGAACCGCTTACAGGCCCCCGGCGTCGCGCTTGGTGTTCGGCGCCGGCGTAGACGGCGGCGTACGGCCGTTGTTGGTCAGCCGCGACAGCGTCTCGGTGCGCACCTGGAACGGCGGGTACGGCAGCGTGATGCCGTGCTCGCGGTAGCCCGCCAGGATCAGCTGGTGGATCTCGTGGCGCAGCGGCATGCGGTGGCCCATCTCGGCGGCGTAAATACGCATCTCGAAGATCTGGATACCTTGCTGCAGATCGACCAGGTAAACCTCCGGCGCCGGGTTATCCAGCACCAGCGAGCAGCGTTCGGCGGCGTTCATCAGGATCTTGGTCACCTCTTCGCTGTTGGCTTCGCCCGGTGCCGGCACGGTCAGCACCACACGGGTCAGGTTATCCGACAGCGACCAGTTGACGAACTGTTCGGTGATGAAGGCTTTGTTCGGCACGATGATCTCTTTGCGGTCCCAGTCCGAAATGGTGGTGGCGCGGGTGTTGATCTTGGTGACGGTGCCGGTCAGGTTGCGGATCGTCACGGTGTCGCCGATGCGGATCGGTTTTTCGAACAGGATGATCAGGCCGGAGATGAAGTTGGAGAAGATCTCCTGCATGCCGAAGCCCAACCCCAGGCTGAGTGCGGTAACCACCCACTGCAGTTTCGACCACTCGATGCCGATCCAGGCGAAGCTGAGCACCGCGCCGAACACCAGCAGCAGGTACTTGGTGATGGTGGTGATGGCGTAGCCGGTGCCCGGCGTCAGATCCAGGTGCTGCAGCACCGCCAGCTCCAGCAGCGCCGGCAGGTTGCGCACCAGCTGCATGGTGATGATCAACACCAGAATGGCAATCAGGACCGCGCCGAGGGTAATCGGATGGGCGGTCTCCACGCCGTTCACCGTCGAGGTCACATCCCACAGCGAGATGTTTTCCAGGAAGGCGAACGCGGAGTGGATCTCCGACCACAGCACGATCACCGACACCAGCGCGATCAGCGTCAGGATCGAACGCACCAGCCGCAGCGACTGAGCGCTGATGGTGTCCAGATCGAAGTCCGAATCGTCCGGATCGATGGATCCTTCGGTGCTGTTTGGGGTGTGCGAAGTTTCGTCTTCGCCGCGGGCGCGCTGGGCCAGGATGTCGGCACGGCGCTGTTTGGCGCGATCGAAGGCGATGCGCCGCCGCTGGATCAGCATCCAGCGGCGGATGATGTGGTAGACAACCAGCAGCAGGAACCAGATCGCCACCGAGGTTTCCAGGCGCGCCAACAGCGCCTGCGCGGTGGTGAGGTAACCGACGGTCGAGGCCAGCGCCGCCAGCAGCGGCGCCGACAGCAGCAGCCCCCAGAAGGCGCTGTTGAGCATGTTGTCGCCCGAGCCGTTTTTATCCAGATACAGCGGGATGCCGGCGCGCTTCAGGCTGTGGGTGACCAGCGCCAGCGCCAGACACAGCAGGATGAAGCACAGCCGCCCCAGGGTGTTGGCGAATTCGCGCTCTTTCAGGCTATCGAAGGTGATCAGCGCCATGATCAGCGGCACGATCAGCCAGATCGACATCTTATAGTAACGCATGGCGCGCGAAACCTGCTTCGCCGGCCAGCGGAAGTGCACGATGAACAACCCCTGCGGATGGGCGAAAGCGGCGCAGATCATGCAGATCCACAGGATCGGCAGCGTGGCGGTCACCCCCTTGCCGATCGCTTCCGCCACCGGGTAGTTCCAGGCGCTCTGCAGGCCGTAGCCGAGCGCGGCCCACAGCACCGGCAGCGGCATCGCCACCAGAATCGACCAGAACACGGTGCGCACCGTCAGGAAGAATTCGTCCTGCGTCACCTTGCCGACGCGGCTGCTGGCGCGCTCGAGGAAGGCGTGATAGTGCTTGCGCGAACTGATGCTGAAAATCACCAGCAGCAGGGCGCCGAAGATCGGGATCAGCGTTTCGCGGCTGGTCACCATCATCATGAAGGCGCCGCCGAGCTGTGACAGCGTGTCCAGCGACAGGACGCGCGTCAGATCGTGCGCCACGTTGAGCGGATAAGAGAAGTTGATCGGATTGACGTCCGGCACCCAGAACAGATAGCGGTGGGTGGCGTCGCGAATTTCGTTCAACGCTTCGATCAGTTGGGTGTTGGCCACCTTCAGCTTGGTCAGCTCGAGGATTTGGGTGTCGCAACCGGACAGCAGCGAGTTCAGCAGCTCGCGCTGGGTGCGCAGCTGGGCATCGACGATGCGCTGCTCCTGGTTGGTCAGCGCGCTGCCGTCGTCGCGTTTGAATTCGCGTTGCGACAGTTTTTCCAGCTGGTTTTCAAACTGCAGGCGCTGCACGCGCAGCTGGGCCATGTCGCCGTCCAGCTGTTGCGGCTTGGGCATCTCCGGCAGCGTAGCCACCTGGGCGCGCAGGGTTTCCCCCAGCGCCGACGACGAGCCGAGCCACTGGGCCTGTTCGATGATAGTACTCAGCGCCTGGCGCACCTGCAGCGTCTGCGCCGCCGCCTGCCGCTGCTGCGACGAAATCAGATCCATGCGCTGCGCCTGGCTGTTCAGCGCGGCGGACAGTTCGCGGTTGATCTGCAGCTGTTGGCTGATGCTTTTTGGCAAGTCGCCGTTCTGCTCGGCCAGCTGCTCGGTTTTTTCCAGCGCCAGTTCCGCTTCGCGTTGGCGCTGGGCGTTGAGGTTGTTGCGCAGCGCCTGCAGCTGAACGTCTATTTTCTCGTGGCGCTTTTTATAGACCTCGGCGCGCATGCGCGCCAGCTCCTGACGGTTGTTGGCCGACAGCTGCGCCAGCTCCAGCTCGTCCACTTTGGCTTTGCGCGCCGCGGCTTCGGTCTGCAGCAGGGCCAGGGCGGCCTGCGCGTACGGGGTGGTCGGGTTGGCGGGCTGCGCCTGCAGACGGCGCTGCACTTCGGTCAGCGCGCGGCGGGCGTCGGTCTGCTGCTGCGGCAGCTGGCCGAGGGAATCGCTGATTTCCCGCGTGCGATCCTGCTCTTGTTGCAGCAGGCGCGCCTGTTCCAGCAGCAGGCTGCTGGTTTGCAGGATCTGCTGTTCCAGCTCGGCGGCCGGCAGATCGTCGCCGTTCGGCAGGATCTTGTTGCTTTCCAGCACCAGCTGACGGCGCAGTTCCTGCGTCATCTTCGGGAAATCGTCGATCACCTTCTGATACTGTTCAGAGCGAGTCTGCGACTCTTTACGCTCCGTCAGCCAGTTGAGGGCGCTTTGCAGCGCCTCGGTGGTCTCCGCCTGATTTGGCGCGTTTTTGCTGCTTTCCGCCTGCTTCAGCTCCTGTTTGAGCTGGTTCTCGGTCGGCACGGGGGCGGCCAGCGCCGGTTGCCACAGCAGGCAACCGAGCAAAAGCGTGATGATCAGGCGCACGGCGTCGATTCCTTTAGAGCGGGGTCTGTGGTGTTTCAGCGGCGGCCGGGATTTCGGCGAAGGCCTCACCCATGCGGGTGACGGTGCCGTTATGCAGCTGCGGCGCGAACTGCACGCTGCCTGCGGTAAACAGGTTGATCACCGTGGAGCCGAGTTTGAAGCGGCCCATCTCGGCGCCTTTTTCCAGCGCGATGGCGCCTTCTTCACCGGCGGCCGGGTAGGTCCAGCGTTTGATGATGCCTTCGCGCGGCGGCGTGACGGTGCCGGCCCAGACGGTCTCGATGCTGCCGACGATGGTGGCGCCGACCAGAATTTGCACCATCGGCCCGATGTCGGTGTCGAACACGCAGATCACGCGCTCGTTGCGCGCAAACAGGTTAGGCACGTTGGCGGCGGTGAGCGGGTTGACCGAGAACAGATCGCCCGGCACATAGATCATCTCGCGCAGCACGCCGGCGCACGGCATGTGCACGCGGTGGTAGTCGCGCGGCGCCAGATAGGTGGTGGCGAACAGGCCGTTGCGGAACGGCTCGGCCAGCAGGTAGTTGCCGGCCAGCAGCGCTTCCAGGCTGTAGTGGTGGCCTTTGGCCTGGAAGATTTGATCGTCGCGGATTGGGCCGAGCTGGCTGATGGCGCCATCGGCAGGCAGTGCCAGCCAGTTGGCGTCGGCGACGATCGGGCGCGCGCCGTCGCGCAGCGGGCGCACGAAGAAGTCGTTGAAGGTGGCGTAAGACGCCAGGTCCGGATTTTGCGCTTCCTGCATGTCTACGCGGTAGAAGCGGGCGAAGGCCTTGACCACCAGTTGGGTCAGCCAGCCGGCCTGTTTGTCGGCGCCCCAGCCCGCCAGGCGGGTCAGCGCCAGCTTCGGCAACCAATATTGCAATTTAATCTTGATGCTATCCAGCACGTTAACCTCGTGAATCAGGGTAAAGGGCGCGCATTGTAACGAGGGCTCCGCCGTCGTCAATGCCCGCCCGTCAGTGTCAGTCTGCGGCGTCCGTGAAGTTCTTGCGGACCTTCACCTGCGCCATGCTTTCCAGAATGCGGTGATAGTTGTCGAAACGTTCTTCCGCGATATCGCCCTTCTCCATCGCCGCGCGGATGGCGCAGCCGGGATCGGTATCGTGGCGGCAGTCGCGGAATTTGCAACCGCCTAAATAATCACGGAATTCGACAAATCCGCGGGTGATTTGTTCCGGCTCCAGATGCCACAGGCCAAACTCGCGCACTCCCGGGGAGTCGATCACGTCGCCGCCGTGCTGGAAATGGTACAGCCGCGCGGCGGTGGTGGTATGTTGCCCGAGGCCCGAAACGTCGGAAACCTGATTTACCAGAATTTGCTCTTCGGACGGCGGCAGCAGCGCATTCAGCAGGCTGGATTTGCCGACCCCCGACTGGCCGGCGAAGATGCTGATGCGCCCCGCCAGCGCCTGTTCGAATTCCGCCATGCCTTCCCGCGTCTGGCTGGAAACTTCCAGCACCCGGTAGCCAATCTTGCGATAGATATCCATCATGCCGTCGACCAGCTTGCGCGCTTCGGCGTCCAGCAGGTCAATTTTGTTGAGCACGATCAGCGGCTCGACTTCGAGCGTTTCGCAGGCCACCAGATAACGGTCGATGATGTTCAGCGACAGCTCGGGCAGGATCGCCGACACGATGACGATCTGATTGATATTGGCGGCGATCGGCTTCACGCCGTCGTAGAAGTCCGGGCGCGTCAGCACCGAGGTGCGCTCGTGCACCGCTTCCACGATGCCTTTTACCCCTTCATGGGTGCCCAGGCCGGGGCGCCACACCACGCGATCGCCGGTGACCAGCGAACGCAGCGTGCGGCGGATGTTGCAGCGGTGCTGAGTGCCATCCGGCGCCTCAACGTCGGCGTGCATGCCGAAACGGCTGATAACGACGCCTTCCTGCGGCTCGCCCAGCTGGGAATCATCCGGTTCCGGTTTGTTATCAGCGCGCTTCAGACGGCGCTGATGGTTCGCCTGCACACGGCGTTGCTGGCCTTTGGACAGTTTGTTCTTACTCACTGCGCCTCACTTGAATCGGTTTTATACCTTTACGTATACGCACAGCTGCGGCGGGGGACTTGCCCCGAGCGCAGCCTTGAACCCGTCAGGGTATATGTCGCCCAGGGCGACCAAAAAGACTATGATACACGCTATTTTATATTAAATAACCGTTGTTAGCCGCCGGCTGCGGCGCGTCGCCACCGGCGGCGCCCGTCGTCTCGTCCGCACAGCGTTTTTCTCTCGGCTTTTAGGCAGGAAACATCATGACAGGAAACGAAAATAACCTGATTTGGATCGATTTGGAGATGACCGGGCTGGATCCCGAGCGTGACCGCATTATCGAGATCGCCACGCTGGTCACCGACGCCAACCTGAACATCCTGGCGGAAGGGCCGGTGATCGCCGTGCACCAATCCGACGAGCAGCTGGCCTTGATGGACGAGTGGAACGTGCGCACCCATACCGGCAGCGGGCTGGTGGAGCGGGTGAAAGCCAGCCGCCAGGACGATCGCGCCGCCGAGCTGGAAACGATAGCCTTTCTGCAGCAGTGGGTGCCGGCCGGTAAATCGCCGATCTGCGGCAACAGCGTGGGCCAGGACCGCCGTTTCCTGTTCCGCTACATGCCGGAGCTGGAGGCTTACTTCCATTACCGCTATCTGGACGTCAGCACCTTGAAGGAACTGGCGCGCCGTTGGAAGCCGGAAATTCTCGCCGGCTTTAAGAAGCAGGGCACCCATCAGGCGCTGGACGACATCCGCGAATCGGTGGCCGAGCTGGCTTATTACCGCGAACATTTCATTCAGCTTTAAGGCGATGACGGCCCCTGCGGGGAAAAAACGCCGTTTTTAGCCGCTTAATTCGCCAATCTGGCGCTTTAATCGGCAATCAAACAAAAATCGCGTTTTTTTGCTTTCAGGGGCTTGCGACAAAAAGGATTTCTCGTATAATGCGCACCCCGTACCGATGAAGAATTTCGTAACGTTCCACCATCGATACGCCGGGCGGGAATAGCTCAGTTGGTAGAGCACGACCTTGCCAAGGTCGGGGTCGCGAGTTCGAGTCTCGTTTCCCGCTCCAAATTCAACAATGTCGCGATGCGGCATGATGAATAAATAAAGCAGTATCAAGCAGTACCTATGCGACGCGGGAATAGCTCAGTTGGTAGAGCGCAACCTTGCCAAGGTTGAGGTCGCGAGTTCGAGCCTCGTTTCCCGCTCCAAAAATTCAAAGGTCACGCCAGTGTTTGGTGACCGGATGCCAAAAGCATCTCAATGCGGGAATAGCTCAGTTGGTAGAGCACGACCTTGCCAAGGTCGGGGTCGCGAGTTCGAGTCTCGTTTCCCGCTCCAATTTTCTCTTCGTTTCAAATTCAAATCCAACGCCTTATCCGGCGCGGGTTTTTGTCCCGTTTTACACGCCTGGTAAAAATGTTGTAAACAGAGTTATCCACAGCCTCTGTACATAAACCCGCCTGCCTGAAAAATCAACGTCATACAAATTAAATATTTATCTATTTGATTTATAAGTTTATTTATTTATCCCAAAACGTTATGCCGATCACTTGCTCTTTTTGTTGCAGTTGAAAGACAACGTGTTTTTATTTTTATGCACAAATCCACAGAGTGAGACATCCGGTGAAATAGCCGCGCGGCGCACGCCGTCAGGCGTCCCTTGGCAAACCTTTTTCCACAGCCCGTATTAGTCGTTTTTTCTGCGCCGTCTGCACCTCGATGCCCTGCGCCTCGCGGCGGGCAAGCTGCTGCGCCAGCGCCCAGTGGATATGTTCGTCCAGCATGGCGTCCTGGCCCAGGCGCGTGCGCAGCGCGAGCACAATGCCGTCCTCGTAGGGCGCATTGCCCAGCGCCACGGCGATATTGCGCAGCCAGCGCAGGTGGCCGATGCGGCGTATTGCTGAGCCTTCGGTGATGCGCAGAAATTTTTCTTCCGTCCAGTTGAACAGATCGATCAGCTGCGGTGCATGCAGCGCGGCGCGTGGGCTGAAATCGTCTTCGTCGGTGAGCTGCGAAAAGCGGTTCCACGGGCAGATCAGCTGGCAGTCGTCGCAGCCGTAGATGCGGTTGCCGAGCAGCGGCCGGAATTCCTCCGGGATCGCGCCTTCCAACTCGATGGTCAGGTAGGAGATGCAGCGCCGGGCGTCTACGGTATAGGGGGCGACGATGGCGCCGGTCGGGCAGGTGGTGATGCAGGCGACGCAGCGGCCGCACTGCTCTTCCTGCGGCTTATCCACCGGCAGCGGCAGGTCGATCAGCAGCTCGCCGAGGAAAAACCACGACCCGGCTTCGCGGTTGAGAATTAGTGAGTGTTTACCAACCCAGCCGATGCCCGCCTTGGCGGCCAGCGCGCGTTCCATCACCGGCGCGGAATCGACAAAGGGGCGGAAATTCAACTCGCCGCAGTAGGCCTGGATCTGATCGCCCAGCTTTTTCAGGCGCTGGCGCAACAGTTTGTGATAGTCGCGCCCCAGCGCGTAGCGGCTGACGTAACCCAGCTGCGGATTTTGCAAGGTGCTGGCAAACGCCGCCTTGGCCGGCAGGTAGTTCATGCGTACGCTGATCACCCGCAGCGTGCCCGGCAACAGTTCGTGAGGGCGCGCGCGTAGCATGCCGTGGCGCGCCATCCATTCCATCTCGCCGTGGTACTGCTTGTCGAGCCAGGCCTGCAGCTTCGGCTCTTCGAGGCTCAGGTCGGTATCGCAGATGCCAACCTGTTGGAATCCTAGCGATTGCCCCCATTGCTTGATATGTTGGGCGAGTTGATGGAGATCGAGGGGGTGCGTCATGACGGGCCACAGTGAAAAAGCATACGCTGACAGTTTACCACACTCTGTCTGGCCTGCGGATTGGATCCGTCGCTCGGAACCCGCGGCGGCGGCCTCGCTCGGTATTTCTCTTTACGATTTGATGCAGCGCGCCGGTCAGGCGGCCTACGCATTGGCGCGCAACGCGTACCCCTCCCGCGAGCACTGGCTGGTGCTGTGCGGCCACGGCAACAACGGCGGCGACGGCTATGTGGTGGCGCGCCTGGCGAAGGCGGCGGGCCTGCAGGTGACGTTGATCGCCTGCGAAGGCGCACGGCCTTTGCCACCGGAAGCCGCAGCGGCCCGTCAGGCCTGGCTGGCCGCCGGCGGTGATATTCTGCCGGCGAACAGCCGCTGGCCGGCGTCTGTCTCTCTCATTATCGACGGCCTGTTAGGCACTGGCCTTGGCAGCGCGCCGCGTGCGCCTTACGACGCGCTGATCGAGGCCGCCAACCGCCACTCGGCGCCGGTGGTCGCGCTCGATATCCCGTCCGGCCTGCTGGCGGAGAGCGGCGCGGTGCCGGGCGCGGTCGTGCGTGCCGCGCACACCGTCACGTTCATCGGCCTCAAACCGGGATTGCTGACCGGCCAGGCGCGCGACTGGGTCGGGCAACTTCATCAGAATGCGCTAGGCTTATCGGGTTGGCTGGCGAAGCAACCGGAACAGATTCAGCGGCTTACCGCCGAGGCGTTGCCGCGCTGGCTGCATCCGCGCCGCCCCTGCGCCCATAAGGGCGAGCATGGCCGCCTGCTGTTGGTGGGCGGTGACCGCGGATTCGGCGGTGCCATTCGCATGGCGGCGGAAGCGGCGCTGCGCAGCGGGGCGGGATTGGTGCGAGTGCTTACTCACATTGAACACGTCGCACCGCTGCTGGCGGCCCGGCCGGAGTTGATGGCGCAGGCGCTGGACGAGGCGACGCTGCGGCAGGCGATGCAATGGGCGGATGTGCTGGTGATTGGCCCGGGGCTGGGCCAGGCTGAATGGGGCAAAAACGCCTTGAACGTGCTGCAAACCAGCGATAAACCGGCCTTGTGGGACGCCGATGCGCTGAACTTGCTGGCATTAAATCCCGAGAAACGGCAGAATCGCGTGATGACTCCGCATCCTGGAGAGGCGGCGCGGCTGTTGAGCTGCAGCACTGCCGACATCGAGAGTGATCGCTTACTTGCCGTGCGCAAGCTGACGGCGCGCTACGGCGGCGTGGCGGTGCTGAAAGGCGCCGGCACGCTGATTGCCGATGAGCAGGGGCAGATGGCGATCGCCGACGTCGGCAACGCCGGCATGGCCTCCGGCGGCATGGGCGATGTGCTGTCGGGCATCATCGGCGGTTTGCTGGCGCAAAAGCTCCCGCTGTATGATGCCGCCTGTGCGGGCTGCGTCGTACACGGCGCGGCCGGCGATCGCGTAGCGGAAAGACAAGGAACAAGAGGCATGTTGGCGACCGATTTACTGCCGGACATCCTTCATTTCGTTAACCCTGAGTGGGCAAAATAGACTTTATCGAATGAAAGAACTCGTTTTACCTCTGCCGGACGAGGCAGCGACTGTCGCTTTGGGCACCACTTTGGCCAAGGCCTGCGATCGCGCCAGCGTCATCTATCTCTACGGCGACCTAGGCGCCGGTAAAACCACCTTCAGCCGTGGTTTCCTGCAGGCGTTAGGGCATCAGGGCAACGTCAAAAGCCCGACCTACACGCTGGTGGAACCCTATGCCTTGCAGCCGCTGGCGGTGTATCACTTCGATCTGTATCGCCTGGCCGATCCTGAAGAGCTTGAATTCATGGGCATTCGCGATTACTTCGCGCAAGACGCCATCTGCCTGGTCGAATGGCCGCAACAGGGCACCGGCGTGCTGCCGGAGCCGGATCTGGCGCTGCATCTTTGCTATCAGGGCGAGGGGCGAGAGGCGAAGATCGAGGCGATTTCCACTTACGGCAGCCAGCTGTTAGACCGCATTCATGGATCACAGGGATGATGCCGCAATGACGCACGTGTTGAAAAAATTTGCGGTCATCATGCTGATCGCCGTGCTGGGGCCACTCGGCGCGCTGAACGCGCTGGCGGCGTCTTCGCTGTCCGATATCAAAGTGTCCAACGCCCAGCGTGAAGCGACGGTGTCGGTGAGCTTCAATGGCCCGCCGGACTACGCGTTTTTCCCGCTGCACGGCCCGGATCGCGTGGTGCTGGACGTTAACCAGAAGGGCAAGGTCGGCGGTCTGCCGCTCAATTTCAGCGGCCAAAACCTGGTGAAAAGCATTCGCTCCAGCGCGCCGAAAGACGCTCAGAGCGTGCGCCTGGTGTTTGATCTGACCCAGCGCGCCAAAACCCGCGTCTCCACCCGCCAGAACGGCAGCGTGCATACCGTGGTGTTCACCATTACGGCCGAAGGCAGTGCCAATACGGTGGCGCGCAAGGCACCGGTGCAAACGCCTGCGCCGGTTGCGGTCAACCCACCGCCGCGTCAGGCGCCGGTCGCGGTGCGTGAAGCGCCGGAGCCGCCGCTGCGCAAAGCGCCGACGGGATCGAATCCCTTTACCAATAAACAGACCGTCGTCGCAGGCACCGCCACCGAAGTCACGCCGCGCAGCAGCCGCGTTTCCGCCGGTTCCGGCGATCGGGTGGTGGTGGCGATCGACGCTGGCCAC
The DNA here is from genome assembly GCF_001537385.1 of Serratia sp. 2880STDY5682894. NCBI lineage: Bacteria > Pseudomonadati > Pseudomonadota > Gammaproteobacteria > Enterobacterales > Yersiniaceae > Serratia > Serratia sp. 2880STDY5682894. Next base: position 10,938 of record NZ_FCJA01000004.1, read on the forward strand.
GGCGGCCAGGATCCGGGCGCCATTGGCCCGAGCGGGCTGAAAGAAAAGAATGTCACCATCGCCATTGCGCGCCGCCTGCAGGCGATGCTGGACGCCGATCCGCAGTTCAAACCGGTGCTGACGCGTACCGGCGACTACTTCATCTCGGTGATGGGGCGCTCCGACGTTGCGCGCAAACAGGGCGCCAACGTGCTGGTCTCCATCCACGCCGACGCAGCGCCAAACCGCAGCGCCAGCGGGGCCTCCGTTTGGGTGCTGTCCAATCGCCGCGCCAACAGCGAAATGGCCGGCTGGCTCGAACAGCATGAGAAACAATCCGAACTGCTCGGCGGCGCCGGCGATCTGCTGGCCAACAGCCAGGCAGACCCTTACCTGAGCCAGGCGGTGCTGGATCTGCAGTTCGGCCACTCGCAGCGCGTCGGGTATGACGTGGCGGTGAAAGTGCTGCAGCAGCTGCAGAGCGTCGGATCGCTGCACAAACGCCGGCCGGAACATGCCAGCCTGGGCGTGCTGCGCTCACCGGATATTCCCTCGCTGCTGGTGGAAACCGGATTTATCAGTAATAGCACGGAGGAGCGGCTGCTGGGCAGTAGCGCGTATCAGGAGAAGATTGCCAAGGCCATTCATAACGGCCTGCGCAGCTACTTCCTGGCGC